>JBEKHI010000312.1:0-10211 GCA_050012355.1 Streptosporangiaceae bacterium
GCTCTTGATGCGCCTCGACGGCGCGTGAGCATGCCTCACCGACGGCGAGGCGGACCTCGTCCAGCAGGGAATCGGGCACGCCGCTGCGGCGCGCGACGGCCGTGGCGACAAGCCGGGCGGTCCTGACGTGCGCAGGCAGCGGCGTGAACGAAACGTCGACAGTAGCCATCTACAGATGCGCTACTTGTCGGCTTTCCTGGCGGCGATCGCTGCGTCTACCGAGTCGTGGATGCCAAAGACCTTGGTGAGCCCCGTGATACGGAAGATCTTCAGGATCCGCTCCTGCGTGCACACCAGGTCCAGGGAACCGTCGTGCGCGCGCACGCGCTTCAGGCCGCCGACGAGCACCCCGAGACCAGTGGAGTCGAGGAACTCCACCTTCTCCATGTTCACGACGAGCTGGTAGTGCTTCTTGTTGACGAGGTCGATCAGCAGCTCGCGTAGCCGAGGTGCGGTGTAGACATCGATCTCGCCCTCCACGTCCACGACCTCGATGTCGTCCTTGTTGTAATGGTCCAGCTTCAGATCCACGAATCCTCCAGCGCCATGGTGGCGTCATCTCAGCAACGCGGGGTGACCCTGTCCCGCATTCAACCACGCTCCGAGTCCATGTTTATACAAAACCATGGCGGGCCAGCGAACGCCTAGTAGATGACACACTATGAGGGCTGTGTCCATCATCACGACCGAACCCTCGGCGCTCCGCACGCTGCACGGCAGTATGCGTGAGATTGGCCAGCTCATGCACCTAGAGCATCTACCCAGTGCTCCAGGATCATGCGTCCCATGGCCAACATGGGTGCCGGGCAGCGTCGCGATCCCGTTCGCCAAGCGCGGAATCGTCCGGCCGTGGAATCATCAGGCACGCGCGGCCAACCTGATACGTGAAGGTCAGCATGTCATCATCGCGACCCGCGCAGCGTCTGGGAAGTCCGCTGCCTACCTCGCGCCCGCACTGACCGCGATCGCCGAGGGCGGCACCGTGCTGTACATCGCGCCGACGAAAGCGCTCGCCGCCGATCAGCTCGCCGCGATCGAGGCGCTGGACACACCGCGGCTGAACGCCGCGCGCATCGATGGCGACAACACGATGGCCGAACGAGCCTGGGCGCGGGAGCGCGCCAGCTTCCTGCTCACGAACCCGGACACGCTGCACGCGGGGATCTTGCCCGCGCACCACAACTGGCGCGGTTTCTTCGCGCGGTTGCGGCTGGTGATCGTCGACGAATGTCATGGGTACCGCGGCGTGTTCGGCTCGCATGTGGCGCACGTCCTGCGTCGACTGCGTCGGGTCGCGCGGCAGCACGCTGGGAAGGAACCCACATTCGTGCTGGCGTCCGCGACGATCACCGATCCCGCGCGCACCGCCCGCCAGCTCACCGGCCTGGACGCGGTGGCCGTCACCGAGGATGACGCACCGCGCGCGCCGGTGAGCTTCGCCGTTCTCGATCCCGCGTGCCCCGCCCCCGAGGCCACCACGCGACTGCTGGCCGCACTAGTCACCGATGACGTCAGGACGCTCGCGTTCGTACGCTCGCGCCGCGAAGCCGAGACGGTGGCGCGCGACGCGCGCAAGCTGCTCGGCGGCCAGGCGGACCGGGTCGCCGCGTACCGTTCCGGGTACCTCGCGGATGAACGGCGCGCGATCGAGTCGGCGTTGCGCGACGGCACGCTGACCGGGCTGGCCACGACCACGGCGCTGGAGCTCGGGGTCAGCCTGCCGGGCCTTGATGCCGTCCTGATCACCGGCTGGCCGGGAAGCTGGGCGTCGCTGTGGCAGCAAGCGGGCCGGGCCGGGCGTGACGGCGAGCCCGCGCTCGTGGTCTACGTCCCGCGCGACGATCCGCTGGACCAGTACCTGATCAGGCACCCGGAGATCCTGCTGAGCCAGCGGTACGAGCCGGTGGTGCTCGACCCCGCCAACCCGCGGGTGCTCGCACCGCACCTGGAAGTGGCGGCCGCCGAACTGCCGCTGACCGAGCCGGACCTTGACCTGTTCGGGTCCACCGCCGGTTCCGCCGCCCGCGCACTCGCGGACGACGGCCGGCTGCGTGCCCGCTCCGGCGGCTGGTACGGCGTCGTACGCGGCTCCATCGCGCGCCCGGGCGACCTGCGCGGTGGCGGCGGCCAGGTGCGCGTCGTCGAGGAGTCCACCGGCCGTCTGGTCGGCACGCTGGATGAGCCGTCCGCGTACCTGCTCGCGCACGACGGCGCGGTCTACGTGCATCAAGGCGAGACGTACCTCGTCGGCGCGCTGGACACCGACGCCCGGGTCGCGCTCGTCGAGGCTGGTGATCCGGGTTACACGACGCGGGCCGAGCAGGTGACCGAGGTCACCATTACCGAGGCGTTGCGCGAGGTCCGCTGGGGACCGGCCCGGGTGTGCTTCGGCGACGCGGAGGTGCGGCGCCAGGTCGTCGGGTATCGGACGCGTCGTTCTGGAAAAAGAAAAGCCTTGTCGCTGCCCGCGAGCACGCTCGCGACGCGCGCCCTGTGGATAGTTTTCCCCGGCGACGCGTCGTCGGGCGCGGCGCACGCCGTGCAGCACGCCGCGCTCGGGATGCTGCCGCTGTTCGCTGCCTGCGACTCCGCCGATGTCGCGGGGACGTCGGGCGCGCCGCATCCCGCGACCGGTGAGGTCACCGTGTTCGTCTATGACGGGCAGCCGGGCGGCTCGGGATTCGCGGAACGCGGCTTCGAGGCGGCCCGGCGGTGGCTGTCGGCGACACGGGACGCGATCGTGACCTGCGGATGCGAGGCGGGCTGCCTGTCCTGTGTGCACTCGCCGCGATGCGGCTGCGGCAACCGGCCGCTGTCCAAGCGGGGCGCGATCGCGCTGCTGGAAGCGCTGCTCACAGCGGATCCCGGGTTACGAACGAGTAGAAATTAAAGCGGCCCCCGCCGGGGGGGAGAGCGGGGGCCGCGCATACGGTTCGGCCCTGGGGGGGTGGGCCGACTCCGCACTACAGGAAAGCTTATCCATATTGGCGGTGATTCGGGTATCACTACCGGATCGCCACCCCGCAACCTGTGCAACCGAAATTAGAACATATGTCACCTGGTGCTGACTAGGTCTCGCGACCACCAGCTTCACGCGACATGTGGGACTAAAAGGGCATATACCTGCAAAGCTAGTTCGGGAACCCTCGGCATGGCGCATACCACAGCGATCACTGATCGAGATCACGAATTGGATACGCTATGCCCTTTTCTCCAGGGCGGATCGGACGTAGAAAGGTGGTACGGACCAGCAAGGTCCAGCGCACGACAACCGGTGTACCCACGCGCGACCAGCCGCGGGAGGCGTGTCAGTCTAGGTCAGCGGCCTACCTGACAGTGAAAGGTGCACGCTTGGTAACCCGGGATGACGTGCTTGGTAGCGACGGCGCCCCACCTGGGGCGCCGTTCGCAATTGCGGGGGGTCCGGGGGTCGCTCCCCGGGAAAACAGAGTCGGGGACCGGCGGTCGACCCCCTGGTAGTCAGAACCAGTAGGCTAAGCCTTCGGGGAACAGCCGTGATGGAAGAGGACTCGATGGCCCGCAGCACAACGCCGCAATCTGACCAGTCACTTGGTGAACTGGTGGCACAGGCTGCCAAGGACATCTCACAGCTCATCCACTACGAGATCGATCTAGCCAAGAGTGAGCTCAAGGTAGACGTGCGGCGGCTGGCGATCGCGGGCGGACTCGCCGCATTCTGCGGGCTCGCGGGCTGCCTGGTCGTTATCATGTTGTGCTTCGGCTACGCCTACCTCCTGCACTGGGCGGGAGCACCTGGCGGGCTAGGCGGGGCCTTCGGCTTCACCGCGCTCACCGTCGCCGTTCTCGCCGGGCTCGCCGCGTTCATCGCCTACCGCCGGGTGCGGGGCATGACCCGGATGCGGCGGACCCGTAAGACCGTCGCGGACGACATCAGCATGCTGCGCCGCAGCGACAGCGCCGGGGCGACCAAGAGTGCCGGGGCGACCAAGGACGCTGTCCCCGCCGCCGCGGCCACTGCCGAGCTTCCCGGCCAGGCCAGTCAGTTATCAGTTAGGGGCCATGTCATGCCCGCCACCGCCGACCTCGCGGTCCAGATCCAAGGACCGTGGGCGCACCGTACGGTGAGCGCCAACGGAACCAGGTTCCACATCGCCGAGGCTGGCGACGGGCCGCTGGTACTCCTGCTGCACGGTTTCCCCGAGTTCTGGTGGGCGTGGCGACACCAGATGGTCGCGCTCCCGCCCGCTGGCTACCGTGCCGTCGCCGCCGACTTGCGCGGCTTCGGCGGCAGCGACAAGCCGCCGCGCGGCTACGACCTGGTCACGGCGGCGGCCGACGCCGCCGGGCTGATCCGGGCGCTCGGCGAGGCTAACGCGATCGTCGTCGGCCACGACTGGGGCGGGCTCGTCGCCTGGACGCTCGCCGCCTACTTCCCGAAGGCGGTGCGCCGCCTCGCCATCGTCTCCATGGCCCACCCGCTCCGGATGCGGACCGCGGTGCTGTCCGCTCCGGTGACCGCGGTCACCAGCGGCCGGCGGGGCGGGTACTCACTGACCTACCAGCTCCCGGTGCTGCCGGAACGGCAACTCGTCAAGGACGGCGCGGCCGAGGTCGGGAGGCTGCTGTCCGACTGGTCGGCGCCCGGCTGGCCCGACGACGAGGCCTCCAGCGTCTACCGCCGGGCGATGCGGATCCCGTCCGTCGCCCACTCCGCGCTGGAATACCACCGCTGGTTCCTGCGCAGCCCGCTGCGCCCGGACGGCATCCGGTACGCCCGGCACATGCGGGCCCCTATCCAGGCGCCGACGCTGCACCTGCACGGCGCGCTTGATCGTTGCGTGCCCGCGCGGGTCGCCCGCTCGGCCGCTCGCTACGTGGAGGCGCCGTACCGGTGGAAGCTGATCGACGGGGCCGGTCACTTCCCGCATGAGGAGCGGCCCGCTACGTTCGACACCGAGTTGCTCGGCTGGCTCGCGGACCCCGAGCCGGAACGGTGACCGCTGGGCCGGGGCGACCCGAGCCGGGGGGACGAGACCGGGACACCGCCGGGCGGGCGCGTAACGCCCGGCCGAGGGACGGTCTCGGCAGGCCGTTGCCGCGTTCGGCTGACGAGGCAGTGACGCGGGTCCCCGATGATCTGAACGTCACGGCGGAGGAAGCCGTGCGGCTCGCGGACCGGATGCTATCGCGCGGCCAGCCGTTTCACGCGCACGAGGTGCTCGAGGCGGTGTGGAAGTCCGGGCCCGCCGACGAGCGGGATCTGTGGCAGGGGCTGGCGCAGATAGCCGTGGGGATCACGCACGCACGACGGGGAAACGCTTCCGGCGCGGTCACGCTGCTGCGGCGCGGCACGGACCGGGTGGCTGGATACTCCGGCCCGGCTTACGGCATGGCCCTGGGACAGGTTCTCGCGGCGGCGTCGGGGCTCGCGGAGCGGATCTCCCGTGACGGCCTTGCCTCGATTACCGAGACCGAACTCGCGGTCCGGCTGGTAGGTCAGTCGCAGCCCTGAGTCGAGACCTGGGCGGTGGAGTCGGCCCCGGCGGCGGCGTCGGCGGAAACCTCCGACGCGGTGAGCGCGAAACCGGTATCGGACTCACCGACCGCGGCGGCGAAAACCACACCGTAGACATTCCCGTCCGGGCTGAGCAGCGGTCCGCCGGAGTTGCCCGGCTCGACAACGGCCCTGATCTCATAGATCTGCCGGTCCACCTCGCCGGTCTGGTAAATATCCGGGCCCTCGGCGGATTCCTCAGTGCCGATCCTGGCCGCGACCGCGGTGAACGGGTTGTCCTCCGGGTAACCGGCCACGACCGCGTCGTCGCCAGGCCCCGCCGAGGTGTCGAACTTCAGCGGTGTCAGGTTGAGGCCGGGCACGTACAGCACCGCGATGTCGACCTGCGGGTCGTAGAACACCACCTGCGCGTGATAGACGGCCCCGCCGATGGTGGTGACCGTGGGGCCCTCCGTCACCCCGGCAACCACGTGCGCGTTCGTCAGCACGTGATCGTCGGAGTACACGAAGCCAGAGCCCTCGATCATCCGGTCGCAGCTCGGCGCGGTGCCCTGGATCTTCACCACCCGGGTGCGCGCGGCCAGGAAGCCAGGGCTCTTAAGCACCGACTCGTCCGGTGCCGGGACCGACAGCAGGCGGGCGGAGCCGATGCCGCTGAACACCTGTACATACGGGCCGCTGTCCAGCAGCCGCCGGAAGTCGGAGAACATCGTTCTCGCCTGCGAGGGCATCACCCGGTCGATGGTGCGCAGCACGGCCGAGTTGTTGACCTGCTGATCGACCACCGGGAACGGTGACGCGGTCAGTACCGAACCGATCGCCCAGGCGATCAGCAGCACCGACAGCACGCTCACCACGGCTCCGCCGACCGCGTCGAGCTGGGTGGTCGAGCGCCCGGTCATGGTCTGCCGCATCGCGGTCCCGATGGACGACGCGACGAACTGACCGATGATGGCCGCGCTGACAAGCAGGATGACGGCCACCACATCCTGCTGGGTCTGGCCGCCAACGAGCGCCCGCGAGATACCGGGGCCGAATTCCGCACCCAGGACGGTACCGCCGATAAACCCGAGGAAACTGAGTGAGCCCACGATGAAGCCCTGGCGATAGCCTGACACCGCGAACGCGGCGGCTATTACTACGAGGGCAAGGTCCAGCAGATCACCGCGCACGAAATTAACGGTATCCGGTGTTGTGACATCAGGCAGCTCAGATCGGCGGCTCAGCCGCCTTGAGCCAGGTCACGGACGTTATTACGGTCCCATGCGACTTCCCAGCCGCCGAGGGCGAGCAGCCGGTCGACCAAGGCAGCGGTGAACCCCCAGATCAGCATCCGGCTGGTCGCGAAGCCCAACGTGAGCCGCCCGGCCGGGCCGCGCACCATCACCCGGCGGGCCGGATCGGCCAGGTCAGCGATTGGTATCCGCTCGACGGCGGCCACCTCGCCGGTGTCGAGCGGCCCGACCGCGCAGGGCTCGCGCCACCACCCGATGACCGGGATGACACGGAAGTCGCTGCGGGCGATGAACAGCTCGGGCAACAGCCCCAGAATCTCCACTCCGGCCGGGTCGACACCGGTCTCCTCGGCGGCCTCGCGCAGCGCCGCCGCCTCCGGGCTCAGATCGTCGGGCTCGATCGCGCCGCCGGGGAACGCGGGCTGGCCCGGATGGCGCCGCAGCCCCTCCGCACGCTGGATAAACAGCAGGTCGGGCCCGGACGGACCCTCCCCGAACAGCACCAGTACCGCTGAGGCACGTCCGCCAAACGACGGAGGGCGGATCGCCCTGGGCACGTCCATTCCCTCGGCTGCCTTCGCGAGCTCCCGGAGCCAGCCGGGCACCGGGATAGCGGTGGTCATGAGAAGGGCCCAGTCTTCACCAGCTTGGCCGCCGTGTCGGGGTCCGTCGGTCCCTCCCCGTAGGAGGGGCAAAGCTCCGCGACGGCGCAAGCACCGCAGGCGGGCCGCCTGGATTGGCAGACGCGGCGCCCGTGCCAGATCAGATGGTGGGACAGCAGGGTCCAGTCCGACCGCGGGAACAGCGCGCCGACCTCGGCCTCCACCTTGACCGGGTCCTCGCTCGTGGTCCAGCCGAACCGGCGGGATAGCCGCCCGAAGTGGGTGTCCACCGTGATCCCGGGAACGTTGAAGGCGTTGCCGAGCACCACGTTGGCGGTCTTGCGGCCCACCCCAGGCAGGGTCACCAGATCCGCGAGCTTGGGCGGGACCTCGCCGCCGAACCGGTCGCACAGCGCCTGACCCAGCCCCATCAGGCTGGTGGCCTTGTTGTGGTAAAAGCCGGTGGACTGGATGATCTTCTCCAGTTCCTCCCGGTCAGCCGACGCGTAATCTGCCGCGGTCTCGTACCTGGCGAACAACATCGGCGTCACCATGTTGACGCGCTTGTCGGTGGTCTGCGCGGACAGAATCGTCGCGACCAGAAGCTCCAGCGGCGAACGGAAGTTCAGCTCGCATTTCGCGTCCGGATAGAGCAGGGCAAGTTCGCGGTTGATCCGGCGCGCACGGCGCACGAGGGCGGTGCGGGAAGGCTGCGAGTCGGTCACCCGACCAAGCTTACGACCGGGCCGAGCTGGTTGTGGATGGCGACGATGTCTCGGGGGCCGGGGAGTCGCTCGACGTTGGGCTGGCACTACCCGAACTGCCTCCGCCGTGGCGGTGCCGGTGGTGCGTGAAGGATGGCGACGCGGACGGCGAAGAGGACGGCGAGAGCGACGGCGTGGGTGAGGTCGAGGGTGGCACGGGCTGACCAGACGACGAGGACGGCGCCGGCGAGTCAGGCGGCACGATAAGACCGGTGACCGGCGGGGTGCCCCGCTGCAGCACCCGCCGGCCGGGCGACGACGCGGCGCTGGCTTGCTTCGAGGCGGATAGGTAAAGAGCCTGACCGTCCCGCTGCTTTCCGGGAAACGTGGCGATCAGCAGCGGCGGAGTGGCGCTCCCTGATCCGTGCGGCGCGATCGGCGCCGCTCCCACCGCGCCGATCCGCGACGGCGGGCCGCTGCTGATTCCCGTCGGCGTGACGGCGGCCGGACTGGACGCACCGGTGCCGTTGGCCGATGACGTGATCTCGTGCGCCCCCGGGAACCCGGCGAGCGCCAGGATCGCCCCGGCCATGGCGGCCACCCCGGCGGCCGCGACCCCCGCCATCAGCCGCCCCCGGGATAGTGACCGGCCGGCACCCGCCGCCAGCCGGGCCCGGCGCCGAGGTGCCGCTGACTCGTCCGACGAGCCCGCAGCCGCCTCGGCTGGCGAAGCGGGTCCGGCCGATGGCGCGATCGAAACGGGGGAGCCAATGGCGGCGAGGGCCGCGATCGGCGCGGACTGGGCGGCGCGGCGCGCGACGAAGTCCCGGTACCCGGAATGGCGCGGATCGGTGAGCCTGGCCAGCACGACGTCTCGCGTCTCGGCGCCGGGAAGCGGATCCGGCAGCAACCCGAACACGCGAGCCACCGACACGCCGCCGGGCAGGTGACGCCCGCAGATGGCGCAGTCCATCGCGTGCGCGAGCACCCGTTCGCGTATCTCGGTTGTCATGGTGCCGGCCCACCCGCGCAGCGCCGCGGTGAGCCCCGCGCAGTCGAAACCGGTGCGGCGCACGACCAGATGAGCCCCGAGCGACCGGCGCAGTTCCTCCCGCGCCGCGGCGAGCAGCGACTCCGCGTCCTGAACGCCGAGCACCAGGGCTATCCCGGCGGCCGGCAGCTCGTGCCGGCTGGACAGCTCCAGGGCCTCGCTCGCCAGCGGCGGCATGCTGGTGACCGCGTTCCACGCGGTCACCCTGCTGTCGGCGTCCGGCTGGCTGGGCCGCGCGGGCGGCTCGTCGGCGGCGCCGGGCGGGACCGGACGACGCCGGTGACACTCGGTGTGCGCGAGTGCGTAAAGCCACGGACGGAGCCACTCGGGGTCGTGCAGCCGGTCCGCGTACGCGACGGCTACAACGAAGGTGTCACGAACCGCGATCTCGGTCGCGTCCCGGCTCCGTAGCAGAAACCAGCAATACCGGGACAACGAATCGCCATAGGCCTCAAGGAGGGCAGGACCGGACTCTGAGTTACCGGCGTGCAGCGCCGCCAAGATCTCGGAATCGTTCATGACCAAACGTTATGACCCGACGTAATCATTCGGCTACCGATTCGGCGCAACGTGTCGGCTACGAAGGGTTATTTCCGGTATGCGGGCTTACGTGGCGGCCGAGCACCACGATCGCGACCCGTCCCGCGCCCGCCAGCTTCAGCGCGGCGGCCGCCGACTGCGCGCTGCTGCCCGTCACCCAGGTGTCGTCGAGCACCAGGACATCCTGGCCGTGCACCGGCGCGGCGACCCGCAGCCATCCGGGGTCCAGCTCCCGGCCCCGGTCCTCCGCCCCGGGCCTGGCCGCGAAACTCACCCGCGGCAACCGCAGGCACGGCGCCACCAGCTCGGCCAGCGGATGCTCGCCGAACCGGCCGCGCCCGGTCGGCACCACCGCCCACAGCGCGGGACCCCGCTCCATACCGGCCGCGTCCCAGATCTGCGGTCCGCGATCGCGCAGGAACCGCAGCAGGGTCAGCCGCAACCGGTCGCGGGCGGGCGCTGCCACCGAGTCGGGCGCGGACTTGTACCGCCACAGATCCTCCGCCAGCGCCTCGCCGCGTACCGCGTAGCCAGCGCAGGCGACGACGTCCGCGAGCCGCCCGGCGGCGAGCTCCCGGTGCC
>JBEKHI010000313.1:0-10162 GCA_050012355.1 Streptosporangiaceae bacterium
CGAGAACATGGTCGGCTGGATGTACGCCAAGCTTGGCCAGTACGAGGAGGGGCTGCGGCACTGCCGGCGGGGTCTTGACCTGGCGACCGAGACCGGCAGCCGGTCGCTGGCGGCCGACGTCCTGGACAGCCTGGGCATGATCAACCTGGCGATGGGCGAGCACGAGCAGGCGCTGAGCTGGTATCAGCAGGCGCTGGCCGCCTTCCGTGAGAACGACGACGCGCGGGGCACGTTCTCGGCGTTGTCCGGCATCGGCGACGTCCATCTGACGGTCGGCCGCTCCGAGGCCGCCAAGGAAACCTGGCACCGGGCCCTGGCCGGGGCGGAGGGGCTCCCGCCGAGTCTTATCGCGGAGCTCAGGGAGAAGCTGATCGCGCTGGAGTCTGGGCCGGTCGCGGGGGGAATGGCGACCGTCATTAGGTAGACTGAGGCCCGTTACCTACGGTGAGGGGTCCTAGGCATGAACGCGGTCATGCGCGCGCTACTGCTTGAGAACATCCACCCGGACGCGTCGGCTCGGCTGGCCAAGGCCGGGTTCGAGATCGACACGCTGCCCCGGGCGCTGGGTGAGGACGAGCTTATCGAGGCGGTGCGCGGGGTACACCTGCTCGGTATCCGGTCGACCACGCACGTAACCGAGCGGGTACTGGCCTCCGCCCCCGACCTATTGTCGGTGGGCGCGTTCTGCATCGGGACCAACCAGGTCGACCTGGCCGCCGCCAGCCGCCGGGGGGTGGCGGTGTTCAACGCGCCGTTCTCCAACACCCGCAGCGTCGTCGAGCTGGTGATCGCCGAGATCATCTCGATGGCCCGGCGGCTGCCGGAGAAGAACGCCAAGATGCACTCCGGCGTCTGGGACAAATCGGCGACCGGATCCCACGAGGTGCGCGGCCGGTCGCTCGGCATCGTCGGGTACGGGAACATCGGCACCCAGCTGTCCGTGATCGCCGAGTCGCTCGGCATGACCGTCTATTTCTATGACATCTCCGACAAGCTGGCGATCGGCAACGCCCGGCGCTGCTCCACCCTGCAGGAACTGCTCGAGTCGGTGGACGCGGTGACGCTGCACGTGGACGGCCGGGACGGGAACCACGGGTTCTTCGGCGAGGCCGAGTTTTCCGCGATGCGGCCGCGGTCGCTGTTCCTCAACCTGTCCCGGGGCTTTGTGGTCGACCACGCGGCGCTGCGGAGCAACATCGAGTCCGGGCACATCGCCGGCGCGGCGATCGACGTGTTCCCGGCCGAGCCGAAGGGCCGCGGCGACGAGTTCGTCTCCGAGCTACGCGGCCTCGACAACGTGATCCTCACCCCGCACATCGGCGGTTCTACCGAGGAAGCCCAGCAGGACATCGGCGAGTTCGTGGCCGGCAAGCTAGTCGACTACGTGACCTCGGGCTCCACGTCACTGAGCGTGAACTTCCCGGGGATCCAGCTCCCGGATGCTCCCGGCGCGAACCGGCTCGTGCACCTGCACCAGAACGTGCCCGGGGTCCTCGCCGCCATCAACCGGGTCCTCGCCGACCACGGCGTCAACGTCGAGGGCCAGCTGCTGCGGACCCGCGACGAGCTGGGCTACGTGCTCACCGACATCGGTTCCCAGTACAGCGACGAGGTGCTCGAGGAACTGCGGGCCATGGACGTCACCGTCCGGCTCCGCACCATCGCGGCCGTCTTACCTACCTGGTGAGTGCTGCACTACCCGGCGAAGAGTCTTGATAGTGCAGCACCAACCAGCAAAAAGAGCCTCAGATCGGCGTGACGTAAGCGCCGGAGATCCCGCCGTCCACCAGAAACGTGGACGCGGTGATGAACGACGCGTCGTCAGAGGCCAGGAACGCAACGGCCGCCGCGATCTCGGAGGCCTCGGCGAACCGGCCCATCGGCACGTGCACCAGCCTGCGCTCCGCCCGCTCAGGATCCGCCGCGAAGAGTTCGGCCAGCAGCGGAGTGTTCACCGGGCCCGGGCACAGCGCGTTCACCCGGATGCCTTCCCTGGCGAACTGGACGCCGAGCTCACGAGACAGCGCGAGCACCCCGCCCTTGGACGCGGTGTAGGAGATCTGCGACGTCGCCGAGCCGAGCACCGCGACGAACGACGCGGTGTTGATGATCGAGCCGCGGCCCTGTCGCCGCATGTAGGGCAGCACCGCCCGGCAGCACAGGTATACCGAGGTCAGGTTCACCTCCTGCACCCGCCGCCAGGCCTCAAGACCGGTGTCGATGATCGAGTCGTCCTCTGGTGGCGAGATGCCCGCGTTGTTGAACGCGATGTCGACCGAGCCATAGGTATCGAAAGCTAGCCGGTAGACGCGTTCCACGTCGGACTCGTCCGCCACGTCGGCGGGCACGAAGATCCCGCCCGCATCGAGCGCGGCCTTCTCGCCAGCTTCCGCGTCGATGTCCACCGCGACCACCCGCGCGCCCTCGGCGGCGAGCCTGCGCACGGTCGCCAGCCCGATACCGCTTCCGGCTCCGGTCACGACCGCGGTCCGTCCGTCCAGCCTCATTCACTCTCCTCCGTCGCGATGAACACGTTCTTCGTCTCGGTGAACTCCCGAGCAGCATCGGGGCCGAGTTCCCGGCCGAGCCCCGAGGACTTGAAACCACCGAACGGCGTCGAGTACCGCACCGAAGAATGCGAGTTCACCGAGAGGTTGCCCGACTCCACCGCCCGCGCCACCCGGATCGCCCGGCCCACGTCGCGAGTCCAGATCGAGCCGGAAAGACCGTAGGGAGTGTCGTTGGCGATCGTGACCGCCTCGGCTTCGGACGAGAACGGCGTCACGCACACCACCGGCCCGAAGACCTCGTCCCACCACGCGGGCAACTCAGGCACCGACGGCCCGGCCAGCACCGTCGGCGGGAACCAGAACCCCGCCCCCGACGGACACGACCCACGAAAAGCCACGGACGAAGGAACGTACGCGGCCACCCGGTCCCGGTGCGCGGCCGAGATCAGCGGCCCCATCTGCGTCTCCGGCTCCAGTGGCGAGCCCACCACCACCGACTTCACCGCCGATTCGAAGCGGGCCATGAACCGCTCGTAGACCGAAGCCTGGACTAGGATCCGCGACCGCGCGCAGCAGTCCTGGCCCGCGTTGTCGAAGACCGACATCGGGGCGGCGTCTGCGGCCGCGTCGACATCGGCGTCCGCGAAGACGATGTTCGCCGACTTACCGCCCAGTTCGAGCGTGACGCGCTTCACCGAGGATGCGCAGGCCGCCATGATCGACTGGCCCACCGAAGCGGACCCGGTGAAGCAGATCTTGCGTACCGCCGGATGCCTGACCAGGAAGTCCCCGGTCACCGGCCCGAGTCCGGGCAGGACCTGCAGCAGCCCGGAAGGCAGTCCGGCCGAAAGTGCCAGCGACGCGAGCCGCAGCGCGGTCAGCGGCGTCGCCTCGGCCGGCTTCAGCAGCACCGCGTTGCCCGCCGCCAGCGCCGGGGCGAACCCCCACGCCGCGATCGTCATCGGGAAATTCCACGGCACGATCACCCCGACCACGCCCAGCGGCTCGTGGAATGTCACGTCAAGACCGCCGGCGACCGGGATCTGCTGACCGGCCAGCCGTTCCGGCGCGGCCGCGTAGTAAGTCAGCACGTCACGAACATGCCCGGCTTCCCAAAGTGCCGACGTGATCGGGTGTCCGGCCTCAAGAACCGCAAGCCGCGCCAGTTCCTCGCGCGAGCCGTCCACCGCTGCGGCGAACCGCTGCAGCAGGCGCGCACGGTCGGCGGGGGACAGCCGCGCCCACTCCTTCGCGGCTGTCCGTGCCCGCCTGACCGCCTCCTCGGCCTCGTCGCCCTCGACCGGGGAGACGTCCGCGACGACCTCTTCGGTCGCCGGGTTGATGATCCTCATATCCGCTCGAAGTAACGTCGCAGTTCCCAGTCGGTGACTGCTGCGCCGTACGCCTCGATTTCCACCCTGGCCATGTTCGCGTAGTGCTGGGTCACGTCCTTGCCGAATGCCCGGGTGACCAGCGACGACGCGGTCCACGCAGCGAGAGCTTCGTCCATGCTGGCGGGGACTCTGGACACGTCGTTATGGTCATAGGCGTTGCCTGTTATTGGGTCGGGAAGCGGCAGCGACCGGTCCACCCCGTCCAGCGCCCCGGCGATTAGCGCGGCTATCGCCAGGTACGGGTTGACGTCCCCGCCGGGGACCCGGCATTCGACGCGCAGCGACGGGCCATGTCCGACGAGCCGCAGCGCGCAGGTCCGGTTGTCCGGGCCCCAGGCGATCGCGGTCGGCGCGAAGCTCCCCGAGACGTAACGCTTGTAGGAGTTGATGGTCGGGGCGAGCAGCAGCGTCAGGTCGCGCAGCCCGCTGAGCAGGCCGGCCACGATGTGCTCGCCGGCCTCCGACAGGCCATACGGCCGGTCACCCGACATCACCGGTTCGCCCCCGGCGGCGCGGAACGAGAGATGAATGTGGCACGAGTTGCCTTCTCGCTCGTTCGGCTTGGCCATGAACGTGAGGGCGTAGCCGTGATTGGCGGCGATCTCTTTCGCCCCGGTCTTGTAGATGACGTGCTGATCGGCGGTGGTCAGCGCGTCCTTGTAGCGGAAGGCGATCTCATGCTGCCCGGGGTTGCACTCGCCCTTCGCCGATTCGACGGTCAGCCCGGCCGTGGTCATCGAGTTGCGGATGTCCCGCAGCAGCGGTTCGACCCGGCCGGTGCCCAGCACCGAGTAGTCGACGTTGTACCGGTTGGCCGGGACCAGGCCGCGGTAGCCGGAGTCCCAGGCCTGCTCGTAGCCGCCCTCGAAGACGATGAATTCGAGCTCGGTGCCGGCGTAGGCGGTCCAGCCGAGGTCGCCGAGCCTGGCGATTTGCTTCCGCAGCACCTGGCGGGGCGATACCGCGACCGGATCGTGGTCCAGCGAGAGCACGTCGGCCAGCATCAGGATGGTGCCCGGCTGCCAGGGGATGATCCGCGAGGTTGAGATGTCCGGCTCGAGCGCGAAGTCGCCGTAGCCGTTATCCCAGGATGACAGCGGGTACCCGTCCACGGTGTTCATGTCGGTATCGACCGCGAGCAGGTACGCACATGCCTCGGTGCCGTGCGGCACCACCTCGTCGAGGAAGAACCGGGCGTGGAATCGCTTCCCCTGGAGCCGTCCCTGCATGTCGGTGATCGCCACGACGACCGTGTCGACCTTGCCGGTTTCGATGGCGATGGTGAGTTCTTCCAAGGTCATCAGGCAAGTTCCTCCAGTTCATGCTCGATCGCAGCCAGTTCCGCCTCGGTACCCTGCACCTTCGGGCCGGTAAACCACTTGCGAGCGGAGACCAGCCACCAGATCCCGGCGAAGCCGAGCACCGCGGCGACCGCGACCACCGTGTAGTTGAAGTTCGTGCCGGTGATCGGCGACGCGGTGGGGAGCATGAACAAGATGGTGATGATCACTACCCAGGCGACGGCGGCTATCCCGATCGGGCGGGACCATTTGCCGAGGTGCCATGGGCCGGGCTGGAATCGTGAGCCGAGCCGCAGCCGCAGCAGTGTCGGCGTTACATACGCGATGTAGAGGCCGATGACGGCGATGGAAGTGACCGCGACGTAAGCGGTGTTGTTCCACAGATAGGGCAGCCCCAGGATCAGCGCGCCGCCCGCCGCGAGCCAGATCGCGTTGGTGGGGGTCCTGGTCTTGGGGTTGATCCGGTGCCAGATCGAGCTGCCGGGCAGCGCGCCGTCGCGGGAGAACGCGTAGATCATCCGGGAGTTCGCGGTCACCGACGACATGCCGCAGAACAGCTGCGCGCCGATCGCCACGAGCAGCAGCAGCTTCCCGCCGGTCGAGCCGACCGCGTCGATGAACACCTGAGCGGCGGGCACCGCCGCGGTCGCCTCGCCGCTGTAGTGCTGGATCGCGAACGTGATGCCGATGAGCAGCACCCAGCCCGCCACCAGGCTCACCAGGATGGAGGTGACGATGCCGCGGGGTCCGGCGGTCGCGGCCGACCGGGTCTCCTCGGTCATATGCGCGGACGCGTCATAGCCGGTGAACGTGTACTGCGCGAGCAGCAGCCCGAGCAGGAGCACGTAGAACTTCGACGACCAGCCGGTGTTGTTGGCGAAATGCCCGAACACCCAGGACGCCGACTGATGGTGCGACGGGACAAACGCCAGCACGCCGACGATGATCAAGACACCGGTGATGTGCCACCAGACCGAGACGTTGTTCAGCTTGGCGATGAGGTCGACGCCGAACTGGTTGATGATCCCGTGCAGCGCCAGGATGGCCGCGAATAGCACGATCGTGTGCCAGGGCCGGGTATCGAAGCCCCATTGCAGGTCGAGCAGCGCGTTGAGGAAGAACGCCGCGCCGAAGTCGATGCCAGCGGTGACCGCGACCTGGCCGAGGAAGTTGAACCAGCCGGTGAACCACGACCACGCGGCCGGGTTCTCCGGCGCCAGCTTGGCCGACCAGTAGTACAGTCCGCCCGCGGTCGGGAAGCTTGAGCACACCTCGGCCATCGCCAGGCCCACCAGGAGCGTCATCAGGCCGACGAACGGCCAGCCCCAGGTGATGATCACCGGGCCGCCGGAGTTCATGCCAGTGCCGTAGAGGGTCAGGCATCCGGACAGGATCGAGATGATCGTGAAGGAAACCGCGAAGTTGTTGAACCCCGACATGTGCCGGCGGAGCTCCTGCGCGTATCCGAGCCGGTGCAGCAACTGCTCATCGGCGTCGGGTGTGGTGACGGTCGCATTGGCGGGAACAGTATCGTCGGACACGGCAGCCTCCCGGTACGGAAATGGCTTAGGCCTGATCCATTCTTATTAGCGGTATTGAGCCATCGAGGTGCCGTACCTGTCAAGAGCTGCGCAAGAAGCCGCGTAGCAGCGCGGCCGATCCCTCGACGTGCTCGTCCATGGCCTGCCGTGCCCGATCCGGGTCCCCGGCGAGTATCGCGGCGACGATCCTGGCGTGCTGGGCATTGGAGTGCGAGAGGTTCACCTCGAGCATCGGGATCGCGTCCAGCAGGTCGACCATGCGTACCCGTGCGTCCACCACGCCCGCCGCCAGCGATGCCGACCCGGTGGCGTCGGCGATCGCCAGATGCAGCAGGGAGTCTGCCTGGCGGTACTCGTCAAGACCGGCCGCCCGCGCCGTGGCCAGCGCCGATGACAGCGACTCGCGCCGCTCGCGGCTGAGCGTCGCGCGGGCCGCGGCCTCCGCCGCCCCCACCTCGACCGCGCGCCGGAAGGTCAGCGTGTCTACCAGCGCCGCGGCGTCGACCGCGGCGGGCGGCGCTGGCCTGCGGATCACGAACGTGCCGCCGGATCGTCCCCGCCTGGTCTCCACGTACCCGGCGGCGGCCAGTTCGCGCAGCGCGTCGCGGATGGTGACCCGGCTGACTCCCAGTCGCGCCGCCAGCTCGCGTTCGGCCGGCAGCCGGTCGTGAATGCCGAGCTTGATCCCGTCGAGGAGCCGCTCGACGGTCTCCTCGAAGGCGTTGCCGCTGCGCACCCGGCGGAAGATAACGTCCGTGAGCGTGGACACGCCGTCGGCCACTCGCGCACCCTTCTCTGCTCTCTGCGTAACGTCCTGTTAACGGATCAAGAATAGACCAGCATCGGTCACCGCCAGCCATCGGCCAGCCGCCGCCGGTGGTCTGCCGGTGGTGAAGCTGATAGAAGTCTGGGATAGTTATTAGTTCGTTACGATAACGTTATGTGTAATCACTAATGTATCTTCGTGCCAGGCAGTCATGATGAGCCCGCGTCCCCTCTCGGCGGGCCGACACGACGTGGCGTGCTGCGCGGTGGCGCACTCGCTGCCGCGGGGGCATTCGGCGGATCCCTGGTGGTTGCCGGCGCCATCGAGGGAATGCACGAAATCGACACGGCCAGCGACGCCAGTAGCAAGCTGATCGCGACCGGTGAGACGCTCTATGACTTTAACCAGAGCTGGCTGTTCGGCGGCGGCTATATCGCCGGATCCACCGATCCCGACTTCGACGACAGCGGCTACGAAACGGTGACCCTCCCGCACACCGTGGTCCCGCTGTCCTGGAACGACTGGGACCCGGTCGCCTGGGAAGGGCTCTGGATCTACCGCAAGCATTTCGACGGCGATACGGTTACCGGCGGCCGGGTACTGCTCACCTTCGACGGCATCATGACGAACGCGACCGCGGTGCTCAACGGCCGGGCGATAGGCAGCCACGTGGGCGGTTACCTGCCATGGACCCTGGAGCTGACCGACGCGGTCACCGCGGGGGATAACGTGCTCGCCATTGTCGTCGACTCTAGCTGGCTGGACGTGCCGCCGGCCGCGCCGCCGCTCGGACCGGGCTCGATCGACTACCTGCAGCCCGGCGGCATTTACCGGGGCGCCACCCTGTACATCAAACCGGACGCCTACATCAGCGACCTGTTCGCTAAGCCCGAGCACGTCCTCGATCCGGCCGCGCGCCGGGTGACGACGGAGATCACCGTCGACGCCGCCGCCGTACCCAAGGCATCGCGCCGTGATGCCACCATAACCATCACGCTAAACGACGATTCCGCATCTCTCGGCAGCACCACCGTCCACGTCGACTTCGCGGCCAGCCAGGTGAAGACGTTCACCGTGACGCTGACCGGACTGCGGGATATCGAGCTGTGGTCGCCGGAGTCACCGAAGCTTTATGAGCTCGTCGCGACCCTGCGCTATGGCGCCAGCGGCCTGCACACCGTGACGAAGCAGATCGGGTTCCGCTCGGCCGTCTTCACGACGGATGGCTTCTACCTCAACGGCACCAAACGCGTGCTCTTCGGCCTGAACCGGCACCAGATGTTTCCCTACACCGGGATGGCGGCGGCCACCCGGCTGCAGCGACGCGACGCGCAGATCCTGCGCGATGAGCTGAACTGCACGATCGTCCGGTGCAGCCACTACCCGCAGTCGCCGGACTTCCTCGACGCCTGCGACGAGCTCGGCCTGATGGTGTTTGAGGAAACGCCTGGCTGGCACTGGGTTGGTGATGCCAGCTTTCAGGACATCGTGCTCGACAACGTGCGTGACATGGTGCTCCGCGACCGGAGCCGCCCCAGCGTCGTGATCTGGGGCAGCCGGCTGAACGAGACCGCCAACTATCCCGGCCTGTACCGCAAGACCCGGAGTATCGCCGACGAGCTAGACGGTTCGCGGCCGAGCACCGGCACGATGACCACCCAGAGCACGGCTGGCTGGGCGGAGGACGTGTTCTCCTACGACGACTATGCGGCCACCGACGAACTGCCCGTCCTGTTCACGCCCGTTCCGGGCGTCCCGTACCTGGTCAGCGAGGCGGTCGGGGCGATGCTGCCGCGATACAGCTGGACCGACCCACCGGATGTGCTCGCCCAGCAGGCGGTGGCGCACGCGGTCGTGCACAGCACCGCGGGGTCGAAGCCCAGGTACGCGGGCGCGGTGTGCTGGGCTGGGCTCGACTACTGGTCAGCGGCGGAGAACGACAAGAACTGGAACTCCGTCCGCACGCCCGGCGTGCTTGACGTCTTCCGTGTCCCCAAGCCCGGCGCGGCGATCTACCAGTCCCAGGTGAGCCCGGACCGCGGGGTGGTGATCGTCCCCGCGTTCTGCTGGCCAGAGGGGGCGGGGGTGGACCGGATGATCGCCACTAACTGCGACCGGCTGGAGATCTACCTCGACAAGCGGCAACACGCCATCGTCCGTCCCGACCGCGAGCGATTCAGCGGGCTCGCTTATCCGCCCGCCTTCGTTGACTTGCCAGCCGGCCAGGCGGAGCTGCGCATCTACGGGTACCTGGGTGACCGGCTAGCCGCCACGCTCAGCATGTCCGCGGAGACCTCCGCGGACACCCTCGAGCTGACCGTCGACGACGACCAGATCACCGGCGATGGCAGCGACGCCACCCGGATCACGTTCCGCGCCACCGACGCCTACGGTAATCACCGGGCGGGCGTGACCGGCGATGTGACGCTGAGCATCAGCGGCCCAGGCACGCTGATCTGCCAGAACCCGTTCTCGTTCGCCGAATTCGGCGGAGTGGGCGGCGGTTTCGTCCGCTCGCTCCCATCCCAGACCGGCACGATAACTGTAACCGCCGCCCACCCCTACCTAGGGCAAGCGACAGTAACCGTGACGGTAACCCCCGTAGTCTCGTACAACTACCTGTAAGGGCCGCGGCCGCTCCTGCGCGGCC
>JBEKHI010000314.1:0-10121 GCA_050012355.1 Streptosporangiaceae bacterium
GCTGGATGACCAGCGCCGGGAAAACCCTGATCCGGCACTCTCAGCCAGCGATGCAGGTCACCTGGCCTCGCCGCCAGCACCCGCGATGACACATCGTGAGCAGTCAGAGGTTAAAAGGCAAGCATACTGGTCGCTCCTGCCCACGATAATGACCGCAGCCCGGAATGCCTCAACCTCAGGTTCCGGCATTTCCTGACGAAATGAACTGCTCGCTGCCGCAACTGGCCGCTGCCGCGGCACTCCCGGGAACTGCTCAGGAGCCTGCGAGCGTATTGATAGCGTCGGGCTGGTGATAGCCACGCTGGCGGTGGAGAACTACCGGTCGCTGCGGAGTCTCATCGTCCCGCTCACTCCGCTCACCGTGGTGACCGGGGCCAACGGCACCGGCAAGTCAAGCTTGTACCGGGCGCTGCGACTGCTGGCCGACGCCGCCCGCAACGGGGCGGTCGCCGCGCTGGCCCGGGAGGGCGGCCTGCCGTCGACGCTATGGGCGGGTCCCGAGACGATCGGGCGAGCCGTGCGGGAAGGCACCTACGCGGTGCAGGGCGTCGCGCGTGGCAAGCCAGTAGCGCTGCGGCTCGGCTTCGGCACGGACGAATTCAGCTACGCCATCGACTTCGGCCTCCCGGCAGGCGGCGGCCAGAGCCTTTTCGCCCTGGATCCGGAGATCAAGCGGGAAAGCATCTGGAACGGCCCGCTGCTGCGCCCGGCGGCGGTGCTGTGCGATCGGGACAACGGGATCGTCCGCATCCGCGGCGATCGCCGCACGTGGTCCGAGCCGCGGGCGATCCGGCCGTATGACAGCATGCTGAGCGAGTTCGCTGATCCCCGCCAGGCCCCCGAGGTGCTCCGGCTGCGCGAGCAGATCCGGTCCTGGCGGTTCTATGACCACATCAGGACCGACGCCGCGGCGCCCGCCCGGGCCAGCCAGGTCGGCACCCGGACACCGGTGATGAACCCCGACGGGGCAGACCTCGCCTCCGCGCTGCAGACGATCCGCGAGACCGGCGACGCCGCCGCGCTGAACCAGGCCATCGACCTGGCCTTCCCCGGCAGCCGCATCACCATCGAAAGCGAAGGCGGCGGGCGGCTCGGGCTGCGGCTGCACCAGCATGGCCTGCTCAGGCCACTGAGCGCGGCCGAACTGTCGGACGGCACACTGCGCTACCTGCTGTGGGCCGCGGCGCTGCTCGCGCCTCGCCCGGCGGGCCTTCTCGTCCTCAACGAGCCAGAGACCAGCCTGCACTGGCAACTGCTGGCCCCGCTGGCTCAGCTGATCACCGACGCGGCGGCCCACTCGCAGGTCATCACGGTCTCGCACTCCCAGACCCTGATCAACGCACTGCACCGCACCACGGAGGAAGCCGGGACCCCCACCAGCACCATCGAGCTGATCAAGGACTTCGGCGAGACCCGGGTGGCCGGCCGGGAACCGCTCGAGGGGCCAGCCTGGCGGTGGCCGAAACGATAGCTAGCCGCCCGCGCATGGGTAGCATTGGCGTCGTTCCCGTCAGCAGGATCCTCATTCAGTGGAGACCCGGATGGAGTTCGGCCTCCTCGGTCCGCTCGTGGTCCGCCACGACGAGCAGATCGCACCGGTCCAGCGAGGGAACCAGCGGGCCCTGCTCGCGCTCTTGCTGCTCAACGCCAACCGGGCCGTCACGGTCGATGAGATCGCCGAGACACTGTGGGGCACGTCACCGCCGCCGTCAGCGCAGGTGACCATTCGCAATTACGTGAAACGGCTCCGGCAGGCCCTCGGCGACGTGGACCAGACCCGGATCAGCTCACAGCCGCGCGGGTACCTGATCAGGGCCGACGACGACGAGATAGATCTATCCCGTTTCGAAACGCTGCTAACCACGGCCCGCGCGGCGGCCCGCGACGGCTCCTGGGCGACAGCCGCCACCCAGGCTCGGGCCGCGCTGTCGTTGTGGCGGGGTGCGCCACTGGCGGACGTGGAGTCCGACGCGCTGACGATGCACGAGGTCCCCCGGCTCACCGAGCTGCGGCTGGAGGTCCTTGAGCTGCGTATCGACGCCGATATGCACCTCGGCCGCCATGCCGACGTGACCGCCGAGTTGAGGCCCGTGATCAGGGATAATCCGCTGCGTGAGCAGTTCTACGCGCTGCTGATGCTCGCCCTGTACCGATGCGGGCAGCAGAGCGACTCACTCGCCGTCTACCAGCAGGCCCGCCAGCTGCTTGTAGACGAACTAGGCGTCGAGCCCGGAACCGCACTGCGCAAGCTGCACCAGCAGATACTGGCCGCTGATCCCGCGCTGAACGCCCCAGAGCCGACAGCACCTGGCCCCGCTCGGCCACGAGAGCTCCCGGCTCCCCCGCCGCATTTCATCGGCCGGACAGCCGAGCTGGCGGCGCTCACCAGCCTGCTCGACAAGGCGCCGGGAACGCTGCTGATCAGCGCGATCGCCGGGATGGCCGGAGTGGGCAAGACCGCCCTGGCATTGCACTGGGCCCATGAGATCGCCCATCGCTTCCCCGACGGGCAGCTGTACGTCAACCTGCACGGCTTCGACCCGTCGGGCGTCCCCGCCCCGCCCTCGGAGGCGATCCGGGGCTTCCTGGACGCACTGGACGTCCCCGCCAACCGGATCCCGCGAGACCTGGCCGCCCAGGCCCGCTTGTACCGCACCCTGCTGGCCGGCAAGCGGATACTGATCGTCCTCGACAACGCCCGCGACGACCAGCAGGTCCGTCCGCTGCTGCCGTCCAGCCCCGGCTGCCTGGTGATCGTCACCAGCCGGAACCAGCTAGCGGGCCTGGCCGCCACCGACGGCGCCCACCTGCTGGCCGTCGATGTCCTACCGGATACCGAGGCACGCGAACTGCTGACCGTCCGGCTCGGCGCCGAGCGGGCGGCCTTCGACCCCGAAGCGATCGCCGAGATCACCGGCTTGAGCGGGCGGCTGCCGCTGGCGCTGGCGGTCGCGGCCGCCCGGGCCGCAGCCCGGCCCCGCTTCCCGCTCGCGGCGCTGGCGGCCGAACTCCGCGGCGCCGACAGCCGCCTGGACGCGCTCGACACCGGCGACCCGGCCGCCAGCGTCCGGGCGGTGTTCTCCTGGTCCAGCCAGCAGCTCAGCTCCTCGGCCGCCGGGCTGTTCCGCCTGCTGGGCCTCTACCCTGGCCCCGACGTCACCGTCAGCGCCGCCGCCAGCCTGGCCGGCGTGTCACCGGCCGACGTTCGCCGGGACCTGTCCGAGCTCGCCTGGGCCCACCTGCTCACCGAGCATGCCCCCGGCCGGTACGCGTTCCATGACCTGGTCCGGAGTTATGCCGCCGAGCAGGCCAAGACCACGTACGACGCGCCAGCCCGCCGCGATGCCATCGGCCGGTTCCTCGACCATTACCTGCACACCGCCCGCGCGGCGGCGCTGCTGATCGCCCCGGCCCGCGAGCAAGTCGCCTTTGCCCCGCCGCGGCCCGGCGTCACCCTCGGCCAGCTCGATGACAGCGGGCAGGCGCTGGCCTGGTTCGAAGCCGAACATCGCGTGCTGCTCGCCGCCATCGCCCTCGCCGCCCAGACCGGTTTCGACACGCACGCCTGGCAGCTGCCCTGGACCACCGCGGGCTTCCTCACCAGGCGCGGGTACTGGGACGAAGAGGCCGCCATCCAGCGCACCGCGCTGGCCGCCGCCACTCGGCTCGGCGATATCGCCGGGCAGGCCATCTCCGGCCGGCTGCTGGCATCAGCCTGTGTCACCTCCGGCGACTACGACGAGGCCCGCACCCGTTTCGCGGACTGCCTGGAGCTGTACCAGCAGCTCGACGACAAGGTTGGCCAGGCCCTCGTCAACCAGAACCTGAGCGTGGTGACCGAGCACCAAGGTCACTACCGCGCCGCCCTCGGCCACGCCGAGCAGGCCCTCCAGCTGTTCCAGGCCACCGGGCACCAGGCCGGCCTGGGCCCGGCGCTCAACTCGGTGGGCTGGTGCCACATCCAGCTCGGCGACTTCCAGCAAGCCCGGACATTCTGCCGGGAGGCCATCGCCGCGAACCACGAAGCCGGCAACCTCAACAACGAGGCCGCCGCCTGGGACAGCCTCGGCTACGCGCAGCAGCGCCTCGGCGACCTCACCGAGGCCGCCACCTCCTACCGGCAGGCCCTCAGCCTCGCCCACCAGGCCGGCGACCGCCTCGGGGAAGCCGAGGCGCTCACCCACCTCGGCGACAACTGCCAGGCCGTTGGCGACCTGACGGAAGCTCGCGAGGCCTGGCAGCAGGCCCTCGGCATCCTCGATGATCTGCGCCACCCCAACGCCGATGGGGTCCGCGCTCGGCTCTCCAGCGGTCAGTTAAGCGACGTAGCAAAGAGATAGCACGGCTCGCTACTCAGCGGAATCACATGAATGATGATGGCACGCTGCTGCACCCAGCTGCTGGAGCAATCCGGGTGGCAGAGCCGCCGGCTGGACAGCATGTCCCTGCTCGGGCCACGCGGCGCCGCCGCCGGAACCGTCGTTTTCAACCGGCTGCTGACCATCCCCGGGCTCTACGACGCGTTGCACTTCGCCCACCTGCGCACTGGGAGCAGGCTCGCGAACCGGATAGACCACGCCTCAACAACCAGGCTGGTGCCGGCGCTGCGGGCCGAACTGCCCGGGCTGCGCACGATCGTGCTCTGCACCGATGTGGCGGTGCACCGGATCTGGGTCACCGAGGGCACCGACCTGTTCCTGGTGACCTCGGACGCGGCCGCCGAATCGGTCCGCCGTTACCGGCCGCGGGCCCCGGTCGCGGTCGTGCCGCCACCGGTACGACCGGAGTTCTACACCGCCCCCTCCCAGGAACAGGCCAGGCGGTCGCTCAACATCCCCGCCGGGGACTTCTGCGTGCTGGTGATCGACAGTGGCTGGGGATTCGGTCCCGTCGTTATGGCCATATCGGCTTTGGCTGAAGCTGGCGTGCACGTGCTCGCGGTGGCCGGCCGGAACGGCGCGAACGAGCGGCGGCTGCGCCAACTGGCGGCGGGCACGCCGCGGATCACGCCGTTCGGTTTCACCGACCGGGTACCCGAGCTGATGGCCGCCGCCGACGTGGTCGTCGCGCTGCCCGGCGCGAACACCCGCGCCGAGGTCCGGGTGGTGGGCCGCCATCTGCTGCTGCTGGATGTCATGCCAGGTCACGGCCGGGACAACCTGCTGCACGAACTGGAGCTAGGCCGCGCCCACACCTGCGTCCCGACTCCGGCCGGGGTGACCGCCAGCGTACTGGCCCTGCGCGACGCGGGTATCCGCCCGGCCGCCAGCCCGGCGCCCCGCTGGGAACCCGCCTACCTAGCCGCACTTCAGGAGTTCCTATGATGCAAACCCTGTTTCTCAACCCGCCGTCCTTCGCCGGTTTCGACGGCGGGGCGGGCGCCCGCTACCAGGCCCGCCGGGAAATCCGCTCCTACTGGTACCCGACCTGGCTGGCCCAGCCCGCGGCCCTGGTGCCCGGCAGCAAGCTGGTGGACGCCCCCTGACCCTCGACGACATCAGGCCGCTGGCCCGCGACCATGACCTGGTGGTGGTGCATACCAGCTCCCCCACGTTCGCCGGGGACGTCATGGTGGCCGAGGCGCTCAAGGCGGAAAACCCGGCGGTAACGATCGGCTTCGTCGGTGGCCGTGCAGCCCGGGCAGTCGCTGGCGGCTTCGGCGGCCATCGACTTCGTGGCCAGGGAGGAATTCGACTTCACCATCGCCGAGGTGGCGGCCGGACGCCCGCTCGCCGCCGTAGCGGGCCTTAGTTTCACCGACCATAACGGCGTTGCCCGCCACAATCCGGATCGCGTGCTTCTCCAGGACATGGACCGGCTCCCGTTCGTGACTCCGGTCTATAAGCGCGACCTCCGGCCGGAGGACTATTACATCGGCTACCTGCTGCACCCCTATGTCTCGCTGTATACCGGGCGCGGCTGCCGTTCCCGGTGCACGTTCTGCCTGTGGCCGCAGACGGTGGGCGGCCACCGGTACCGGACCCGCAGCGTGGCGAACGTCCTTGAAGAGGCCGCGCTCGTCCGCGAGCTGTTCCCGCAGGTAAAGGAGCTGTTCTTCGACGACGACACGTTCACCGACGACCGGCCGCGGGCCGAGGCGAACGTCCCCCGGGAGACGCTGAAGGTGCTGCGCGACAACGGGCTGCGCCTGCTGCTGGTCGGCTATGAGTCGGGGAACCAGCAGATCCTGATCAACATCAAGAAGGGGCTGCGGGTCGAGCGGGCTCGGCGTTTCGCCGCCGACTGCAAGGACCTGGGAATCACCGTGCACGGGACCTTCATCCTCGGCCTGCCCGGGGAGACCAAGGAGACCATCGAGGAGACGATCAGGTTCGCCCGGCAGGTCAACCCGCACACCATCCAGGTCTCGATCGCGGCGCCGTATCCGGGCACCGAGCTGCACCGTCAGGCGGTGCAGAGCGGGTGGCTCCCGGACGGCACCGCCCTGGTCGGCTGGACGGCGCGCGGGCACGACCCGATCGCCGCCCGGCTGGCCACCGAGGTGATCGGGCTGTACTGCCCGGCCGCGCTGCAGGGTTTCCTCTGCCAGGTGACCTGGTTGTGGGCCGGCGTGTTCCTGCTGCTGGCGGTCAGTCTCGGGGCGCTGCTAGCGACCATCCCGATCGTCACGTACGTTCCGGTCTGGGCGGCTACCACCGTCGTGCTCATCGGGGCGGGAATCGCCGTCTCGGTGTTATGGCTGCGGTGCGTGCTGCGCAAGCTGGGGATCGGGTTCCGTTTCACGCCGGTTACCATCCGATAGTGGGTCCCAGGTTGTCTACATTGATCGTCGTCGTGACGGCCCTGGCCGCCTCGCTGATCATGGGAATCTCGGCGGTCGCCGACCAGCGCAGCACCAAGCGGGTCGAGTCCCGGCGGCCGCTATCGCCCCGGATCCTGGTCGACTTGATCCAGCAGCCGCTGTGGCTGGCCGCCATCGCCGCGAACATCGCCGGCTTCGCCCTGCAGGTCGTCGCGCTCGATTTCGGGAGCCTCGCGCTGGTGCAGCCGATCCTGGTCTGCGACCTGGTTTTCGCCACCCTGATCGCTCGCTATACGGGACGGCGGGACAGTCTGTCCCGCGCGTCCACGGCGTACATGTTCGCCGGGGTCTTCGCCACCGCGGCGGGCGTGGCCGGGTTCCTCGCCGTGGGGCAGCCGTCCGGCGGCCGCCCGCGGGTCAGCTTCGGCATCCTGCCGCCGCTGGCCATCGGCCTCGTCGCGGTGGTCGGCGGGTGCCTGGCCGTCGCGGCCAGAGACCGGAATCTGCGGCCGCTCGCGCTCGCGCTGGCCTGCGGCGTCAGCTACGGAACCGCGGCCTTCCTGACCAAGCTGGTGACGTCGGAATTCGGCGGCGGAGCGGCTCAGGTGTTCGGCAACTGGCCGATCTACCTGTTCGCGGTCGTCGGGCCGGCCGGGTTCATCCTCAACCAGAACGCCCTCCAGGAGGGCAGGTTCCTGGCCCCGGTCCAGGCCATCATCACCACCGCCGACCCGGTGCTCTCGGTCGGCCTCGGCGTGCTCTGGCTGGGCGTTCGGCTGCGCGGCGGCCCGGCGGAGATCTTCGGCGAGGTCGCCTCGCTGCTGCTGATGGCCGTCGGGATCGTCGTCACCTCCTACCACGCCCCGCAGGTCGGGCACCGAGCCAGCCGGCAAGCGGTAGGCCCCTTGCCGGATGCGGGGGCCTGACGCGTAGCGTTAGCTTCATGACGACCGATGATCCCGGACCCGTGGTCTTCGTCCTTTTCGGGGCCACCGGCGACCTGGCCAAGAGAATGGTGCTGCCCGCGTTCTACCGGCTGGCGCGCGAAGGGCTGTTGCCGCGGCAGTGGCTGCTGGTGGGCAACGGCCGCGGCGACGTCTCCGACGAGAGCTTCCGTAACGAGGTACGCGAAGCACTCATCGAATTCGACGCCAAGCCAGAGCCCGCGGAATGGGACGCCTTCGCCAAGCGACTGCTGTTCGCCGGCGGCGGGTTCACCGCCGACAATCCCGGTCAGCTGCTCGACGTGCTGGCCGGGGCGCGCGGGGAACTAGGCGGCGACCCGCAGCTCGTGTGCTACCTGGCCGTCCCGCCGGTCGCCTTTATCGGACTGACGAAGGCCCTGGGCCAGCACGGGCTCGCCTCGGGGTCGCGCGTCGTCTACGAGAAGCCATTCGGCACGTCGAAGGACGACTTCCATAAACTCGACCAAGTCGTCCATTCCGTGCTGGACGAGCAGCAGGTGTACCGGATCGACCACTTCCTGGGGAAGGAAGCGACCCAGGATCTGCATATGCTGCGTTTCGCCAACGGATCGTCGGCCGCGTACTGGAGCCGCGAGCACATCGAGTCGGTGCAGATCGACGTGCCAGAGACGCTCGGCATCGAGGACCGGGCGCAGTTCTACGACGCCACCGGCGCGGTGCTGGACATGCTGGTCACCCACCTGTTCCAGGTGGCGGCCGAGGTCGCGATGGAACCGCCGGCCAGCCTGCACCCGATGGACCTGCAGGGCGCCCGCGAGGAGGTCATCGGCTGCTTCCGGCCGCTGGACCCGTCCGAGGTGGTGCTCGGCCAGTTCGACGGCTACCGGGACGTGGCGGGAGTCGATCCGGAGTCCAAGCGAGACACCTTCGTCGCGGCCCGGCTGTGGATCGACAGTGATCGCTGGCGCGACGTTCCGTTCTACCTGCGCACCGGCAAGCGGATGGCCGAATCTCACCAGCGGGTCAGCCTGATCCTCCGCGAGCCGCCAGGACCGCTGGCCGGCCAACTGCCGCGCTACGGCAACGTGCTGTCGTTCTCGCTGGCCGGCGACGGCGAGATCGATCTGACCATGGTGACCAAGAAGCCGGGCCCGACGCTGGACCTCGACGTGGCCAACGCGTCGATCCCGCTGGGCAGCCTGCACGACGCGGATCCGCTGCCGCCGTATGTCCGGCTGATCCACGACGTGCTGCTCGGCGACCGCTCGCTGTTCACCCGCCCGGACGGCCTCGAAGCGGTATGGATAGCGGCTCAGCCGCTACTGTCCACGCCGCCCGAGATCAAGTCCTACCGGCCCGGGTCCTGGGGACCGCCGCAAGCCCGCGAGCTTCTCGAACCGGGCTACTGGCTCCTCGGTCAGTAAGTTTCTCACGGCTCTTGCGGATCTCGCGGCTCCCACCGGCCCGGGTGATCATGGTGAGTGCCGCACCAACCAGCAAAGAGGCTTTGCAGTGCAGCACCAACCATGATCACCGGCCGCGACAGCCGGGCGAGATGTCGCGGATGTGGTGGGTGTCGAGGAACTCCTGCAACTGACACTGCGGCGCCTTTAACGCTGTGTCCTCCGGGCCGTAAAGTGGCAGCCGTGGCTTCGTCCGACCTTACGCCTGCCGAACAGTCCCTACTCGGGCGCTATATGACGAACGTTGACCGACGGGTCTTCGCGCTCCGCAATCTTCCCGAGGTCGTGATGGGCGCGCTGTTCAGCCGGTATTCGCGCACCGAGAAAAGCCTGCGCCGAGTCCTGCTCGAAGAGTTTCTCAACGAGCCAGACGCCGGCATCCCGGCAACGATCGAGGACGACCAGATCGTCGATCGTGAGCGAGCCGAGGCGTTCTACCAGCGGGTGCTCGTGGGCTACGGAGACGATTCGGTGGCCGAGCTCGCGTCGGCGCACGTCGCGACGGAGCAGGTCTCACAGCTGGCCGCGAAAGCGCTGGAGAATCCGCGCATCGGCCTGTCACCGCTGGAGAAGTCCACGCGTTACGTCCGCTTCGATCGCCGCGGTCCCGACGGACGATTCCCCTATCACCGGGGACCGGAGCTGACCCATCCCGCGTACGAGCCCGCCCTCGATCGGCTCTTCGAGACCTACGCGGCGCTCGTCCCGCCCCTGCTCGATCGGGTTCGCGCCCGGTATCCAATCATCCCCGGGGAGACCGAGCGCGCGTGGAAGGCGGCGACGCGAGCGCGCGTCTTCGATCTCCTGCGCGGACTGCTCCCCGCCGCGACGCTGACGAACCTCGGGCTGGTAGGCAGCGGGCGGGCGTTCGAGTACCTGCTCACGAAACTGCTCGCTTCCGAGCTCCCCGAGTGCAGGGCACTCGCCGGCGAGCTGCACCGAGAGCTGGACCAGGTGATCCCGGCGTTC
>JBEKHI010000315.1:0-10092 GCA_050012355.1 Streptosporangiaceae bacterium
TGTCGATCGTCCAGTTCTGCGTGCTGATCAGCGTGTCGCCGTTGTACCTGGTCGGGACGTTCAGCTCGCCGGGGGCGAACTTGATCAGGATGGTCCCGGCCTTGGCGAGCGCGTCGTCATCCTCACCGTAACCCTCCGGGATCACGGTGATCATCGAGCCGGCGCTGGAGATGTCGGCTGGGGTCAGCGGCCGGTTGGTGCCGTAGACGACCGCGCGAGTGCCGCGCTTCCAGACCGTGTGCCGCAGCGACGTGCCTGGCAGCGGACCGAGGTCACGCAGCAGCACGATCGGCAGCAGTGCCAGCGGGGCGGTGGCGAGCAGCATCGTGCGGCGGAGCAGCGGCCGCTTGGTCACCTGGCTGACCGCGGCGCCCTCCATGAACAGCTGGGAGAACTTCTCGCGATCCTCGGGAGCGGAGCGCAACTCGTGCCGCATCTCGACGGTCTCGAGGTTCGGCGTGAGGTGCCGGACCCAGAGCAGCGACCCGGCGCCCAGCGCCAGCAGCACGATCGTGAGGGAGCCGCCGAGCGCCAGGTTCGAGCGGAACACCGCGTCGAGAACGTTCCCCGAGGTGCTGCCCCCGACTTCCAGGCCGACGTACGCGGCGATGAAACCGCACCCCGCGAAGAACGCCAGCACGAACAGCGCCGCGACGACCTTCTCCACCCGCGCCGCGTGAGCGGTGTCCTCCGGGGCGGTGGGTACCTTCTGCACGGCACCCTCGCCGACCGCGGGTGAGATGTCCACCGCTGTCGGGGTGGGTGGTGGCGTGCCGATCACCCGGTGCGGGACCGGACGCTCCTCACCGGAAGCGTCAGAGCCGCCGGCCTGCGGCTCAATCTCGCTGCTCATCCGTGCTCCGTCTCAATGACCTTGTCCCGCCGCCTGGCGGTGATCCACATCGCGATGAATACGAGGAACCCGATGCCGGCGAGCCAGGACACCAGTCCCTCCGTGGTGGTCCCGATACGGCCGAGAGAGAAGCCTCCCGGGTTCGTCTCGGTCTTGGTTTGCTGAATGTAGGCGATGATGTCTCGCTTCTCAGCCGGCGTGATGGTGCCGTCACCGAAGACCGGCATCGCCTCCGGCCCGGTGAGCATCGCCTCGTAAATCTCGGCGTTGGTGGACAGGGTGAGCGGTGGCGCCGTCGCCCCGTAGGTCAGCGCGCCACCCGCGCCAGAGAAGCCGTGGCACTGGGAGCAGGTCGTGCTGAACAGCTCCTGGCCAAGCGCGGTGTCCGCGCCAACCGTGGAGGTCTCCTGCGAGTCAGGAATAGTCGGGCCACCGCCCAGCGACTCAATGTAGCCAGCGATGTCATAGATCTGCTGCTTGGTGAACGTCACCGGCTTCCGGTCGTTCTCGCCGCTATCTTCCTTGGCGGGCATCCGGCCGGTGGACATCTGGAAGTCCACGGCGGCGGCGCCCGCGCCGATCAGCGACGGTGCCACGTTCGTCGTGCCCTGTGCGTCGAGGCCGTGGCAGGCCGAGCAGTTCGCCACGAACAGGGACCTGCCCATCGCGACATCGGTGTTCGCACCGGAAGCGGACGAAGCGGACGCTCCCGATCCCACGGCGATCATGCTGTAACCGACGGTGATCGCGACGAGCGTGCCCCCGACGACCACGTATCCCGCGGCCTTTCGCCTGCGCGGAGTCCTGGCGCGTGGCGTGTCGGTACGCGGGGCCTTGAACCAGCTCAACTCGGTCCCCTAGTGAATGAGGTAGATGGTGGTGAACAGGCCGATCCACACGACGTCGACGAAGTGCCAGTAGTACGACACGACGATCGCGCTGATCTGCTGCTCGCGAGTGAAACGCTTGGCCGCGTAGGTCCGACCGAGCAAAAAGAGGAAGGCAAACAAACCGCCGGTGACGTGCAGCCCGTGGAACCCGGTGGTCAGGTAGAACACCGAGCCATAAGCCGACGACGAAAGGGTCATGTGCTGGTGCCGGATCAGGTCCAGGTACTCATAGCCCTGACCGGAGACGAAGTACAGGCCCATGAGGAACGACAGCACGTACCACTCACGGAGGCCCCACTTGTTGACCTGGAAGATGTTCCCGAGCCGCCTGATCTGGCCACGCTCAACGGCGAACACACCCATCTGGCACGTCACACTGGACAGCAGCAGGACAATCGTGTTCGTCGACGCCAGCTTCAGGTCCAGGTGAGCACCGGGCCAGGGCAAACCTTGGCCCTTGTCCACCGAGCGGATCGTGAAGTACATCGCGAACAGCGCGGCAAAGAACATGAGCTCGCTGGAGAGCCAGATGATGGTGCCCACGCTGACGAGGTTCGGCCGGCTGGCCGGAGACCTCGGGACTGATTCGGTCACGGATGCTGTCGCCACGTGCCCATTATTACGACACCCCGTAGGGGATTGACGGGCGACCCCCAAGTTTCCCCCGCCCGCCACACCTAGTGCCCCTCCCCCGCCGGTAGGATTCACGGCATGAAGGTCGTTGTGTACAGCCACGACGCCGATACGCGAGCCGAGATGCGGCTGGCGATCGGGCGCAGGCCCGCCCCGGACGTGCCGGAGGCCGAGATCATCGAGGTGGCCACCGCCCCTGCCCTGTTCCGCCTGCTTGACGGCGGTGGCGTAGAGGTCATGGTCCTCGACGGGGAGGCCCAGCCGGCCGGCGGGATCGGCGTCTGCCGCCAGGCCAAGGACGAGATCTACAACTGCCCGCCGGTACTGCTGATCATCGGCCGCCGCGACGACGGCTGGCTGGCGACCTGGGCGCAAGCCGACGCCGTGACCTCGCATCCCATCGACCCGGTGGCGCTGGACAGGGAGCTGGCCGAGCTGATGCGCCGCCGTGCCGCCATCGCTTCCTTATATTTTCCATAACGACGAATGGTTCCCCCATGAGCAAGCTCAGCTGGCCCGTGCTCATCGGCGCTCTGCTTCGCGGACAGTCTCTGTCTGAGGACGAGACCGCCTGGGCCATGAGCGAGATCATGGACGGGGCGGCGACCCCGGCCCAGATCGCGGGCTTCGGGGTGGCGCTGCGCGCCAAGGGCGAGACCGCTCCGGAGATGACCGGGCTGGCCCGCGCGATGCTGGAGCACGCGACGCCGCTATCGCTGCCCGGCCAGGTGACCGACCTGGTGGGCACCGGTGGGGATGGCCACGATACGGTCAATATCTCCACGATGGCGACGATCGTGGCCGCCGCCGCGGGCATCCCGATGGCCAAACACGGGAACCGAGCCGCGTCGTCCTCCTCCGGGGCCGCGGACGTCCTCGAGGCCCTCGGCGTCGTCATCGACCTGCCGCCATCAGCAGCTGCCGCCGTGTTCGCGGAGACCGGGATCGTGTTCCTGTTCGCGGCGCTTTACCACCCCGCGTACCGGCATACCGCTGTCCCCCGCCGGGAACTCGGCGTGCCAACCGCCTTCAACTACCTGGGCCCGCTGACCAACCCGGCCCGGCCGTCGGCGGTCGCCGCTGGGGTCGCCGATCCGCGGATGGGCCAGGTACTGGCCGAGGTGCTGGCTTCCCGCGGCAACTCGGCCCTGGTCTTCCATGGCGGCGGCCTCGACGAACTCACCACAACCGCAACATCCGTCATCTGGGTGGTCTCCGCCGGCGTCGTCTCGGAGACGACGCTCGACCCCGCCGCACTCGGGCTCGCACCCGCGACCATCGAGGACTTGCGCGGCGGCGACGCCACCTACAACGCGTCGGTGGTCCGCGCGGTCCTGGCCGGAGAGGCTGGTCCCGTCCGTGACATCGTGCTGCTAAACGCCGCCGCCGCGATCGCCGCGTCGGCAGGCGTCACCGGTCCAGGCGAACTAGACGACGCGATGAGCGCCGGCCTGGCCCAGGCCGCCGAAGCCATCGACTCCGGCGCCGCGGCGGACCTGCTCACCCGCTGGGCCGACACCAGCCAGCGAATGCGCGCTAAGCAATAGCGCCCTTTTCAATAACCCCATAATTCCCCCCGCACCCGCAATACCCCACATATAGGACATCCCGCCAAGCGCGTGGCTCTTTGCCGCCCCAGCAATGTCCCATCGCTAGTGCCATAGCCCCATCGATGGCCCATCGATGGGGTTAAGACAATGCCCCCACACCGGGGTTGCCGCAACGCCCCACACTGCGGTTATAGCAACACCCCACGGCCCGCCACCTCGCCACATCAGACCGATTTAGCGGGATATAACCGGCTTGCGTCGGCCCCCGCCGCCGCCCGAGGTCCAAGGGATTATGGTGGGTGCTGCATTAACCAGGCAAGAGCCTTGGTAATGCGGCATCCACCATAATCACCGCGCGCGACAGCCGGACGAAATGACCCGAATGCCTGGTCTGCGCAGGCATCCGGGTGCCCGGCCCCGGCGTGCAGCGTGGGTGTACGGCCCGGGTACCCCGTCCGAGTGTGCGGCCTGGGCACGGGCTCGGCGTGCGCGGGCCGGCGCGCACGAGCCCGCGCGCACGAGCCGGCGCGCACGGCCCGGCGTACGCGGCCCGGCGTATGCGGAAGGCGGGCACACTGGGGTGCTGGCCGCTTTTGGGAGAATATATGCATATGTACGATATGCCGCATCAATTCTTGAGGGTGTTTATCGGATGGCGATAGGGCAATTGGGGAATCAAGTGTTGACCGCATATTAGTGACGCTACAATCGGTCATAAATATGCTTCTCGGGGTCTAACGAGCGATCGGGACAGGCGGGGATCTCCTATGCCCTTGTCGGAACGGCACTGGATGGCTCAGGTTGGCCTGGTCGCGGTGTTTGGGGTGGCCGCGACGGCTGGATATGCCGCTGGTGAGCCGTCCCTCCCGTTGCTGGTGGCGCTGCCCGCCGCGATTCTGCCGCTATCGGTTCCGCCGCGGTTGGCTGCCATTACCAGCGGTGTCGTGCTGACCGTGATGATCGCGCTGAGCATAGGCGATTCGCTGACCCGTACCACAACGAGGCTGACGGCGGTGTGTTTCGTGGCGGGTATGACGGTCTTCGCCTGCGGGCACCGATATAGGGCCGAACGCGCGCACGCGGAGCTCTCGGCAGCTGCCCAGCGTGTCGTCCTGCGTCCGGTTCCGCAGCGGATCGGCCCGATCCGCACCGAGGTCAGCTACCTGCCGGCGGGGCGAGCCTGGGCGGGTGGCGATCTGTACGATGCGGTCGCCACGCCGTATGGCGTGCGGCTGATCATCGGCGACGTCATGGGCAAGGGCCACGACGCGGTGGAACGAGCCGCTGATGTGCTCGGCGCGTTCCGTGAGTTGGCCCACCATGAGGCGACGCTGGAAGGTATAGCTATCCGGCTGGACTCTTTCCTGTGCAGCCGGGACGAGTGCGAGCAGTTCGTGACCGCGCTGTTCGTCGAGATTCCCGCTCCGGATGGCCCGGGAGAGGGCATCCTGGCGGAGCTGGTGAGCTGTGGCCACCCGCCGCCCCTGGTGCTATCCGACGGCTCGGCGGCCTTCGCCGATCCGCTCGTTCCCTCGCCGCCGCTGGGATTGATGGGGCTCACCGACGGATGGTGCGTCCCGTCCTTCATCGACTTGGTTCCTGGTAGCGCCCTGCTGCTCTACACCGACGGCGTGAGCGAGGCGAGGGACCGGTCAGGGACGTTCTACCCGCTCGCCAACCGGGTCGCGCTGTTGGCCGCTGCCGTGCGGGACCCGCTGGTCGACAAGCTGACCCGGGATCTGAATGACCATACCGACGGGCGGCGGCACGATGACGCGGCTCTGCTGCTCGCCCGCTTCGAGCCGTCAGTCGTCGGGGCCCCGGCCAGTACCGACGGGAGGTCGATGTGAAAGGCAACCTCCACGCCGAACGCAGCAGCCTGATCGGACGCCAAGATGAGGTAGCCACCGTCATCGGGATGCTCAAGGCGCCTGGCCTGGTGACGCTCACCGGAACCGGCGGCGTGGGCAAGAGCCGGGTCGCCCAGCGCGCGGCCCGTGCCATCGCCGACCGGTTCACTGGCGGCGCCTGGATAGTTGACCTGGGCGCGATCCGCAACGACGCCGTCATCCCGCACGTCGTGGCCAGCACCCTCCGGATCACCGGCCAGACCAAGCGGCCGCAACTGGAGGTGCTGGCCGATTCTCTCGCCGACCGTGATCTGCTGCTGGTGCTGGACAGCTGTGAGCACCTGCTCGGTGGCGTGGCGGCCCTTGTCAGGCGATTGCTCGAAGCCGCGCCCGGGCTGGCGATCATCGCCACCAGCCGCCAGGCTCTCCATGTCGACGGCGAACGGCAGCTGGTCGTCATGCCGCTGCCGGTGGCGGACAAGCCAGGCAAGCCCGTCAGCGATTCGGAACTGCTGTTCATTGACCGGGTCGCCGCCGTACGGCCCGGCTTGCGCGTGGACCCCGAGGTCGCACGACGGCTGTGCGGTCAGCTCGATGGCATTCCGCTCGCGATCGAACTCGCCGCCAGAGCCCTGCGCACGCTGTCCACCGAAAAACTGCTTAGCAGGATCGAGCACCGGTTCCCGCTGCCACCGGACGAGACCGCGTCGGTCGCCCGCCATCAACTGCTTACCGCCACCATCGGATGGAGCCACGAGCTGTGCTCCCCTGGCGAGCGGCTGCTCTGGGCGCGGCTGTCGATCTTCGCCGGGTGGTTCGGCCAGGAGGCGGCCGCCGCCGTCTGCGGAACCGAACTCGTCGAGACCAGCCTTCGCGGTCTGGTGGACAAGTCGGTGCTCATCACCCGTGATGATCGGTACCGGATGCTCGACACCATCCGTCAGTACGCGGACGGCTGGCTCGCCGCCCTCAGGGAGGAATACGAGCTCCGGCTACGCCATCTGAACTACTACCGGGCCCTCGCGCTGCGCTGCCAAAGCGAATGGTACGGTCCCGATCAGGTCGCCTGGCTCGGCAGGCTCGGCGCGGAGCACGCGAACCTGCGGGCAGCTCTGGACTTCAGTGTGTCCGCGCCGGTCCTGGCTGACCTGCCCGATGCCGGACTCGAACTCGCCGCCGCCCTGTGGCCGCTATGGCTCGCGGACAAGCACCCGCACGAGGGCAGGTACTACCTCGACCGGATACTCCGGGCCGCACCGGGACAGAGCACTGCCCGCGCGGAAGCGCTCTGCGTACGCAGCTGGGTGTCTTATGTCCAAGGCGATCACGCCGATGGGCTCCGCCACGCTAGGCAGGCCACCCGGTTCGCCAGGGGGCGGGCGCTAGCCCACGCGCTCCAGTGGAACGGTGCCGGGCTAGTACTGGAAGGCGATCCAGCCGCCGGACGGGAGAGCCTGCTCGCCGCGCTCCGGCTGCACGAGGCCGCCGCCTCACCAGGCGACGTCATGCCGCTGATCGCGAAGCTCGCCCTCGGCACGGCAATGATCGCGCTCGGACGCCACGACGAGGCGATAGCGATACTGGCTGAAGTCAGGGACGCGTGCGACGCGCGCGGTGAACGCTGGTGGCGTTCGCACACCGACTGGCTGACGTCCATGGCCGAGCTCGGCCGCGGCCGGGCCGACATCGCGGAGCGGCACGCACGCGAAGCACTGCCGGTCAAGCGCGACTTCGCCGACCTATTCGGCATCACGCAGTGCACGGAAATGCTCGCGGGAGCGGCCGCCGCGGCTGGAAACGCCGAGCGGGCCGCGCTGTTGCACGGTGCCAGCGAAACGATCTACCGCACGTTCCGCAAATCCCAGCTGGGCTCCCCGATGTTCGCCGCCGTCCACGAGGGCGCGGAGCGGACCGCCCGGCAGCTCATCGGCGACACCGCCTACGAGACCGCCCTCGCATCCGGCCTGGCCCTCAGCTTGGAGCAGGTCATCAGCCGCGCCCTGGAAAACTAAAACGTCCGTGGAACCGGAAGATTCCACGGACGTAGTAGTGAGGAAATCAGTGCGCGAAGTGTCCCCGGTAGTACTCGAAGACGAAGCCGATCGCGGACAGGAATACCAGCAGCGCCCCGATCAGGAACAGCCACCACCCGATCGCGAAGCCCAAGAACATGACCGCGCCGGACAGGCCGACCCACAGCGGCCACCAGCTGTGCGGGCTGAAGAACCCGATCTCGCCGGTGCCCTCCGCGATCTCGCCTTCGGGATTGTCCTCCGGGCGCACCGGCAGACGGCGGCCGGTGAACAGCAGATAGAAGCCGATCAGGAAAGCGAGCGCGACCGCCAAGGCAAGCGCGGTCGCCCCGGTCGGCTCCTTCGACACGTACCAGTAGACGATGTCCGAGCCACCGAAGAAGATTCCGCAGCCGAGAAAGAGCCAGCCTTCTACTTTCAACTCAACTCCCCCGGCCCGTTACCGTTGTTGACCCCAGCGGTGGGGATGGTCTGCTCCAGGCCCTTCGATTCCACACCGGACCTGATGTGCGGGTAGTGCAGGTCGAACGCCGGGCGTTCGGACCGGATCCGCGGGATCCGGTAGAAGTTGTGCCGCGGCGGCGGGCATGAGGTCGCCCACTCCAGCGAGGAGCAGTAGCCCCACGGGTCCTCTTCGGTGACCCGCTCGCCGTACCGCCAGGTGATGTAGACGTTCCACAGGAACAGCAAGATGGACAGCGCCAGGATCCAGGATCCCACGGTGGAGATGATGTTCAGCGTCGTCACGTTGCCGGGCAGGTCCGGGTAGTTAGCGGTACGGCGCACCTGGCCCTCGACACCGGTCCAGTGCTGGACGAGGAACGTCATGTTGAAGCCGATGAACATCAGCCAGAACTGGAACTTGCCGAGCCGGCTGTTCAGCATCTTGCCGGTCATCTTCGGCCACCAGAAGTACAGGCCGGCGAACATCTCGAACAGCACCGTTCCGGCGAGCACGTAGTGGAAGTGCGCCACCACGAAGTAGGAGTCGGAGACCGCGAAGTCCAGCGGCGGCGACGCCAGGATGACGCCGGTGATCCCGCCGAAGAGGAACACAATGAGGAATCCGATCGTATAGAGCATCGGCGGCTCGAAGGTGAGCTGCCCGCGCCACATAGTTCCGGCCCAGTTGAAGAACTTCACTCCGGTGGGCACCGCGATCAGGAACGTCATGAACGAGAAGAACGGCAGCAGCACCGCGCCGGTGGTGAACATGTGGTGCGCCCACACGGTCATCGACAAGCCGGCGATCGAGATCGTGGCGGCAATCAGCGTCTTGTAGCCGAACAGCGGCTTGCGGCTGAAGACCGGCAAGATCTCCGTCGCTATCCCGAAGAATGGCAACGCGAGGATATAGACCTCGGGATGGCCGAAGAACCAGAACAGGTTTTCCCAGAGGACCGCGCCACCGGACTGTGCACTGAAGACCTGCGCGCCGAGCCGACGGTCGATCTCCAGCACCAGCAGCGCCGCCGCCAGCACCGGGAACGCCATCAGGATCAGCATCGAGGTGAGCAGTGCGTTCCAGGTGAAGATCGGCATCCGGAACATCGTCATGCCCGGCGCCCGCATGCAGAAGATCGTGGTGGTGAAGTTGACACCACCGAGGATGGTGCCGAACCCGGACAGCGCCAAGCCCATGATCCACATGTCCGCGCCGACGCCCGGTGAGTAGACCGAACTGGTCAGCGGAGCGTACGCGTACCAGCCGAAGGCCGCGGACCCGCCCGGGGTGAGGAAGCTGAAGATCAGCATCAGCCCGCCGAACAGGAACAGGTAGTAGCTCAGCAAGTTCAGTCGCGGGAACGCGACGTCGGGCGCGCCGATCTGCAGCGGCATGACCACGTTGGCGAAGCCGACGAACAACGGTGTCGCGAACAGCAGCAGCATGATCGTGCCGTGCATGGTGAACAGCTCGTTGTACTGCTGGTCGGACACGAAGGTGTTGGTCGGGCTCAGCAGCTGGATGCGGATCAGCAGCGCCATCACGCCTGCCATCAAGAAGAAGGCGAACGACGTGATGATGTACATGTAGCCGATGATCTTGTGGTCGGTAGACGACAGCCACCCCGCGAGGATCGAGCCCTTGCGCATGGTGCGCGGCGTCGCCCCGGTCGTCACCGGTTCCTGAAGCGTCGTCACTGCGTGCTCCCTGATGAAGTCTTCTCCTGCTGGGCGAGCCACTGGTTGAACTGCGACTGTGGCACGACCTTCAGCGTGAACAGCATGCGGCTGTGGTAAAGGCCGCAGAGCTCACTGCAGTGCCCAGTGAACGTGCCCGTC
>JBEKHI010000316.1:0-10076 GCA_050012355.1 Streptosporangiaceae bacterium
CTGACCAGGGATTTCCAGGTCATTAGCTACGACCGCCGCGGCACCCTGGAGAGCACCGGCCGGACAGACCATCCGCTTGATGTCGCCCAGGAGAGCCAAGATATCCGCACCCTGCTCGACATGCTCGGGGTGCGGCAGGCGACCGTGTTCGGTACATGCGGCGGCGCATCCGTTGGATTTGATTTCGTTACCAGATATCCCGGCTACGTCAATGCATATATTGTCCATGAACCTATCAGCATAGGAATACTCTCCGATGCCGACGAACAGCGGGCATTCGTGGCCGGCCTGCGTAAGCTGCATGATCGCCAGGGTGCCCTCGCGGCATACATAGCTTGGACAAGCTCAATCGGCCTTGACATCAAGCCCACATTCGGGCGGCGGGCTCTCGCCCGCGCGCGGCGGGACGGGGACTTCGTCATCCGGCAGCACATTCCGCGGATGATCGAGTTCATGCCAGACTTCGCGGCGATCAGGGCAGCCGGAATTCGCACGGTGATCGGCGCTGGCGAAGGCAGCATGGCCGGCGACTACTTTTACGTACGCGTGGCCCGGGCCATGGCGGACGCACTCGACTGCTCCCTGGTGACTTTTCCGGGGCATCACCACGCCTACGAAGACCGGCCCGACGCGTTCGCCTGCTCGCTGGCCGAGGTCGTCCGCGAGTACTGCCAGGAAAACTGAGGCATCGCGCCCGTTCGCACCTTCTACGATCTCGCAATATGCGGTCAGGGATTCAAGTCGACGCGAGCCAGATCACAGCCTGGTGTGCGGAGCACCTCCGTAGCGCCCCGGTGGAGACCCTGTTCACCAGCGGGAACCTCGCCGGGCCACTGCCGCTGGGAGACAGTGACTACGCGGTGAACGCCGAGACCTTCATCCCCGGCGGCGCACCGTATCCCCCGGGTGCCGGGAAGTCGCGCGCACATGCTTTCGCAAGCCTTCTCGCCCGGCTCTGCGCCCTAGCCCCGAGCCCGGCCGCCGTACCTGACCTCGCTCCGCCGCCCGCGTGGATCTATTGGGATCACCCGTTTCCTGGGGTGTGGCCTCCACCCGACGATCGCGATGCCGACCTCAACAGCCTGCCGGACACGGCGTGGCTCGACGACCTAGGCCGCGCGGCACGCGATCGCCTCGCCACCACCCGGTCAACCGCCCCTATCATCGGGCACTGCGACTGGGAGTCACACAACCTGGACTTCCGTGACGGCCGGCCGTGGGCGGTGCACGACTGGGACAGCGTCGCCAGCGCCGCCGAAACAGTGATCGTCGGTGTCGCGGCAGCGATGTGGCCAGCCGGTTCCGGAAATAGCACCGGCGCGAGCCTCGTCCAGAGCCAGGATTTCATCGACGCCTACCAGCAGGCCCGTGGCCGTAGCTTCTCGGCTCAGGACATCGAGGAGACCTGGGCCGCGCCCGTGTTACGGGCTAGCCCTGTCCCCCGTCGCCCGGCTGGACCCCGGCCTGCACGTAGCCGATGGTCAGCGCCGGGTCCACCGTGGTCCCCGAGCACTCGCCATAGCCGCCGGCTTGAGTCGGCAGTGAGAGGAACAGCGCGGCCTTCTCCCCCGGCGGGTATACCCGCAGCCCGCGAACCGGGACCGGCTTGCACTGCGACGGTGAAAACACCGAGGCGTCCACGATGTCGAGCGGGGCCGACGCCACCGCGCCCGGCGCCAGGGTCACGGTCTTCTCCGCGCTTCCCGAGGGATCTGCCTGCCTGACGGCGGCGGCACCGACCTGATGGCCATCCGCGCCGGCGACCCAAGAGACACCCGGGTAGCCATACAGCGTGCACGCCGACGAACCAATGTTCCGCAACTGCAGACCGGTGTGGTTCTGGGACATGCCCGCGCCCGCGCCCCCTCCGAGGCTGACCTGAAGGTCAGCCGACGTGCACGCCGGCGTCCCTGACGCAACAGAATCCGATCCGGCGGCACTCGTCGAAGTAGGCGACGCCGCATTAGTTGCGGAGGTGTCGGCGCTCGAGGTACCGGACGGAGAAGCGGCTGGTGAGGTTGACGACGCGGCACATCCGGCGGCGAGTACCCCCGCGGCCAGCAACGGAATGGCCAGTAGCGCATTCTTCACGAGATCTCCCAATGCATATCGGCTACTACTGACCTCTAGGACGCCGCAGCGCGCTGCCTGGTTGGACCGCAGTTTCAGCGCCCTGCCCGAGCGGCGGCCAGCTACCGGGATCATCCTGCCGGACGGCGCGCCGCTCCGATTAAGACCGAGCTTGTCTGGTTATCTATAGAGCTTCTGTAGATCCACGCGATAGGGCTGGCTTTTAGGTCAATCCCTAAGCAGAGCGAGGTTATATGAGCGGAAATCCGACAGAGGCGGCCACCGAGCCGGTTACTCGGCGTACCGTCATGCACGCGGCCGGAGCGGTGCTCGCGGTCGGTGGACTGGCCGCGTTCTCCCGGACGAACAGTGCCGCGTCCCCGGCACTGACGCCGCGCCAGCTAGCCGGACAGCGGGTCATCTACTCCTATACCGGGCTGACCGTACCGGACAGCCTGCTGGATCAGATCAAGGCCGGGCTCGCGGGCGGGGTCATCTTCTACGGAGACAACATCTCCAGCCTCAGTCAGATAGCCGCCGCCATCAACGAGCTGGAGAAAGCCCGGCTGGCCAGCCCGGTGAAGACACCGCTGCTGCTGATGACCGACCAGGAAGGCGGGGAAGTCCGGCGACTCCCCGGCGCGCCGGTGCTGTCGGAGAAGGAGATCGGCGAGTCCAAGCATCCGGTAACCGAGGCGCGCGAGGCCGGCGAGGGCGCCGGGAAACTGCTGCGCAGCGTCGGCATGAACGTCAACCTGGCGCCCGTCCTCGATGTCTACCGCAAAGCAGGCGACTTCGACGACCAGTACCAGCGCTCCTACAGCAATAACCCGAAGGTGTGCGCCGAGTGCGGCCAGGCGTTCATCACCGCCCAGCAACTGACCGGCGTGGCCGCGACCAGCAAACACTTCCCCGGGCTCGGCGCCGCGACCGCCAGCGAGGACACCGACGTCGAGCCAGTGACGCTGGACGTTTCGCTGAACGACCTGCGCACCATCGACGAACTCCCCTACCACTCAGCGATCGCCGCCGGAGTCAAGCTCATCCTGGTCTCGTGGGCCGTCTACCCGGCGCTGGATCCCAAGTACCCGGCCGGACTCTCCTCGCGCATCGTCCAAGGCGAACTCCGGGACCGCCTCGGCTTCCGCGGCGTAACGATCACCGACGCGCTGGAGGCCGGAGCGCTGGAGCACTTCGGCTCGACCGCCGAACGTTCGGTGCTCGCCGCCCAGGCGGGAATGGACGTCATCATGTGCGCGTCGCAGGACGTCAGCCAAGGTGAGCAGGCCGTCGCCAGCCTGGCGAGCGCCTACGAGAGCAAGAAGCTTCCGCAGGCGCAGTTCCTCGACGCGGTAAACCGCATCCTCGCGCTGCGCAAGACCCTGCCCTAGTCCCGGAACACGGCCCTGTCCGTTCGGCAGTACCTGCCGAACGGACAGGGCCGCTGTGCTGCTGGACTTCAGGGTGCAGTCATCATTGGGATAGCGCTTGGCGGCTTGGCGGGCCATCATGCTGGCATGGCTTCGGAAAGCGTGCGTGAGGTCCGGATACGGCGGCATGTGTTCGATACCAGCCGGTCATTCTCCGATGTGCTAGACGGGATCTTCAGCGGCATCAGCCAGCCCGACATCGCCGCGCTGTTCAGTTCGCTGGCGGCGAGCACGTCCTACGACCAGTTCAGTTCGCTGGTTCAGCAGGCGCAAGGCAGCGCCGGCCTGATGCTGTTCCTCCGGCTCGACCTTGACAACGCGCTGACGCTTGACCCGCGGGCACCGGACTGGCACGGGCGGCACCTGGTCCGCATCATCGCCGGCAACCCGGTCACCATGGGCCAGATGACCCGCCATGTGGCGGACGCCGGCTCGTACGCGCCGGTCACCATCCTCGTCGAGGAGAAGCTCGACGGCGGCATTCAGGTGAGTTACGACAGCGTCGCCAGCGCACTGGCGCCTTACCACGACGCGGCCGCCGCAGAAGTTGCCGACAAGCTCGACGCCGAGGTGCTCGCTTTGCTGCGGGTGGCCACCGGCGTGTGAACATGGGACTCGTCGTTATGGTCAAGCCAGCGTTCGTCCGCATCCGCGCAGACTGTTGAATAAAAACGATCGGATAAGTAGGATTTGGTTGTACGGCGGCCGTCCTCAAGGAGGCAGCAACGTGACCGAGACGCTGACCAGCCGATTCGAAGCCCACCCCGCCAGCCCACTGATCGGTGCCGAGATCGAGGGCGTGGACCTGACCCAGCCCGTTGACGAGGCCACCGCGGAGGCCCTGCGGGAGGCCTTCTGGACCTACAAGATCCTGGTCTTCCGCGGCCAGAACCTGTCGCCGCTCCAGCACGTGGCGGCGATCCGGATCTTCGACGAGCCGTTCGACCATCCCAAGTGGGTGCACCGCCACGAGGACAGCCGGCTCGTCTACACCTTCAACCTGGAGAAGGCCGGCACCGCCGCCCACTGGCATATCGGGGGCACCTGGCGTAACCCGCCGTTCAACATCGAGTCGCTCACCTACCAGGTGGTGCCCGAGATCGGCGGCCACACGTTGTGGGCCGACCTGCAAGCGGCCTACGACGGCCTGTCCGAGCCGGTCAAGCGGCTGCTCGAATCCGTCAACGGTGTCTACAGCGCCTACCCGGGCGACGGGACCTACAACCGGCCGCCGGTCACCGAGACGGTCGAGCACCCGGTCGTGCGGACTCACCGCCACACGGGCCGCAAGGGGCTGTTCATCAGCACGTCCGCCCTCGGTCTCACCGGCGTCACCGATGCCGAGGGCAAGGCGCTGCTGCCCTTCTTGCTGGCCCACGCCTCCTCACCGAACTACACGGTCAGCTTCGGCTGGAAGCCAGGCGACTTCGTCCTCTGGGATAATCAGGCCACCTGGCACTATGCCGTGAACGACTACGACGGCCCCCGGGTGTACCGCAAGGTGATCGGCGGTTAGCGCTCCCAGGGAATACGGCAACGATCCGCGGTGCTGGGGAGGGTCATGAGCAGAGCGGTGATTCAGGAGCAGTTCGGCGGACCGGAAGTTCTTGAGGTGCGCGACGTCGCGGAGCCCCACGCCGGGCCCGGCGAAGTACGCGTGCGGGTAACGGCCGCCGGGCTGAATCCTGTCGACTGGAAAGTCGCCGGGTCGGCCGAGGGCGCCAAGCGGTTCGGCCTGACGCTGCCGGCCGGTTTCGGCAACGACTTCGCCGGAGTGGTCGACGAAGTCGGGGACGCCATCGGGGGGCAGAGCACCGGCTTCGCGCCCGGCGACCGCGTCTACGGCGGCGCGCGGGGCCGCGCGGTCGCGGACTACGCCATCGTGCGGCCGGGCACGGACCCGCTACTGCCCACCCCGGACGGCGTCGATGACATCACCGCCAGCACCCTGGTGATCGCCGGGCGCACCGCCGACGCCGTGATCAGCGCGATCGGCGTGCACGCGGGAGACACCGTGCTGATCGGCGGCGCCGCCGGCGGTGTCGGCGTTTTCGCCGTGCAACTCGCGCGGCTCGCGGGTGCCCAGGTCATCGGGACGGCGTCCCAGGCGACCTTCGGCTTCCTGCGCGACCTCGGCGCCGAGCCCGTCACCTACGGCGATGGCCTCGCCGACCGGGTCCGGGCGCTCGCCCCGCAGGGGATCACCGCGGCGGCGGACATGATCGGCGCCGAGACGGCGCTAGCGGCCCTGGACCTGGGAGTCGAGCCAGGCCGGATAGCGACGATCGCGGCCGGCAGCCCCCCCGAGGGGGTGCACGCCACTGGCGGCCGGGACGCGGCGCCCGGGGCACTCGAGCGCATCACCGCGGCGATCGTGGCCGGGGAATTCGTCGTCCCGATCGCCGCGGCGTTTCCCATCAAGCAGACCCGTGCCGCGGTCGAACTGCAGCGCGCCGGGCACGTTAACGGCAAGGTCGTCATCACCCTCGCTTAATCCGGGGGCCGGTGGTCGTTGAACCAGCTGTGCGGCATATCGCGCGGCGCGGGACGCCGAGCGGCGGCGGACGCGCCGTTGAGTGACGCACTGCCGGGACGTTCAGGTTGTATGCCCTGCTGCAGCACCGCGTCGGCGGCGATCTCGTCCTCGGTCGGCGACAGCGAGATCACCAGGGTCAGCACGAACGTCAGCAGGCTGATGCCGAGCAGCAGCGGCACCAGGAAGCTGGACGCGGTGCTGCCGGACATGGCCGCCATGGCCGACGCGGAGTCGGCTTGCAGCCGCATGGCGGCCATACCGGTGTAGTGCATGCCGCTCACCGCGACGCCCATGATTAGCGCGGCCCCGATCGTCGCGCCTACCCCGCGCACCCGGGTGCCGGCCCATAGTGCCGCGGTCCCGGCGACGATCGCGATCACGACCGACAGGATGAACAGCGGCACGTTGTAATGCGTGCTGTCCGGCATGTTCATCGCGGCCATGCCCATGTAGTGCATGCTGGCGACCCCGAGCCCGACGATGGCGCCGCCGGTGATCAGCGGCACCAGGCCACCGTTGCCGAAGCCGACGATGAACAGGCCGATACCCACGACGACGATCGCCAGCAGCATCGAGGCGATCGTGAGCGGCACGTTGTAGAGGATCTGCTGTCCCGGAATGGTGTATCCCAGCATCGCGATGAAGTGCATCGCCCAGACACCGGCCGCGCCCACGGCGACCGCCGCCAGGACCAGCCAGCGTGCCCGCGCGTAGCCGGTGTACGCCCTGGCCCTGGTCACGCAGCGCAGCCCGAGGAACGAACCCAGGCACGATATCGCGTAGCCAAGAAGCGGGTTCAGCAATCCATACGAGAAATTGTGGACGGTAACAGTCCCCACAGCACTCCCCAACCCCCGATGCGCGGCTCACCGCGCATCGCCCTGTTTCGCCCGCGGGGGTGCAACATCATGCGATCTCGACCCTGCCGTCACACCCCCACCTATGGGACACAGGCTCGCATAGCACGCTAAGTTACCGAAACGAATGATTGAAAGTTAACGAAGTTGATTCCAAATGGTAATTATGCAGGTCAGAAAGGTCTCAGCCGGGATCCGGGCGAACACTCTGCGTTAGTCCAGCGGTTGCCTCGAGATGACCTCCGGCTCGCGGCCGGCCAGCAGCCAGCCGCCGGCCGCCGCGACCAGCGGCAGCCCGACCAGCAGGATGAGCACGTCACTGATCGGTAGGTCGCCGAACATGGCCGACAGGCTGCCGTGGGCCCAGGCTAGCCCGGCGATCACCGCGCCGGCCATGCCGAGGATCGCGCCGAGCAGGCCCAGCGCGGCGGCGGTCGCCGCCGTGATCGTCCGCCGCGTCGTGGTGCTGGCGCCGGTGGCGGTGAGCGTGCGCAGGTCTCGCGCGGTCTCGCTGCGGATCAGGCCGACGGAGGCGGCCAGCACGCCGAGCGCGATGAGGATGCCGAGCGCGGTGCCGCCGTCGGCGAACTCACCGGCATCCGGGTTACCGGTCTTGGTCTCGATCGTCACCTGATAGCTGAGCGCGAGTCGCTTGGCCGCGTCGATCTGCGCGGCGGTGAGCGGGGCAGGCGTCTGGATCAGCCACCCGTCCAGACTGGGCTGCATATGGTACTTGCTCACCGCGTACTCGGTGATCACCGTATTCGGCGCCGAGGTGCCGCTGGGCAGGCTGCCGATCGTCTGTATCACGGGGTTGGCCACGCAGCCGTTGCTCACCGTGCAGGCAGGACCGCCACTATCACCGGTCTGGCTTCCGTTGCCGTTACAGGTCCCGGAGCAGGACGCCGCGTTGCCCCAGATCATCTCCAGGTCCGGCTGGCCCGCTAGCCCCGGCCGCATGGTGAGGAAGTCGGTGCCGGGAGCGATCTGGCTGGCCTTGATCCCGTACGTAGCGAGCAACTGCGCGGTGGCCAGGTATACGTTGCCGGTGAAGTTGGACGAGCCGTGTCGCTGGGCGCCCACCTTGTCCAGCGTGCCCGCGGACTCCAGCGGTACCGCGGACCCTGCGTGCAGGCTGACGGCGAGGCTGCCGACCTGCTCGCTTAGGCGGGCTAGCTGGGCGTTGCTGAGCTGGTTCGACTCCCCTGGTGCCACGCTTTGCTGCGAGTAGAAGATCAGCTGGTTGCTGGACAGGTTGGGGCCGAACCAATCGAGCGGATTGTCGAACCTGATGCTGGCGACGATACATATCCCCATGGCCAGGAACACGGCGAACGTGGTCGCCGCCAGCGCGGCCCCGGACCGGGCGCGGTAGCGGACCAGGTCACGCAGCGCGATCCGGACCGCGACCGGGAGTCGAGGTCCCGTCCAGGCGGTCAGCACACCGATGCCCAGCGGGGCGAGCAGGATGATGCCGACGATCGTAGCGACCAGGCCGGCGAGCAGCGGCGGTCCGTGGCCGGGACCGCCCTGTACCCCAGACAGGCCACCGGTGAGCGCCAGGCACGCGAGGCCGAACACGAACACGATGACGCCGGGCACGGCGGAGCGGTGCACTGGCTTGGGCAGGGTGGGGCGGCCGGACAGCGCGGCCACCACCGGCACCGCGGCCATCGTCCGAGCCGGGCGGCGGGAGGCCAGCACCGACGTCGCGATCGCGAACACGACCCCGATGGCGAACGCCCACCACGGCAGGTTCGTCGCGTCGACCACGTGGCCGGTGGCCTGCTGCAGCGTCGGCGCGTAGGCGAACCAGGCAGCGAAGCCCACCACCGCCCCGGCCAGCGCGGCCGCCACCCCGACGACCAGGCCATTCACGATCATGACTAGGCGGAGGTTGCGTTCGGTCGCGCCGATCGCGCTGAGCATGCCAAGCGCGCGGAGCCTGCGCTGGGCCATCACCGAGAAGCTGGCCACCGACACCAGGCCGATGAACGCCAGGCCCAGTACCTCCACCAGCAGGACGACTGTCGCCGGCGAGAGCCCGCCCGACATGGCGGTGGGGATCGTGACCGTCGCCGCCGCCGGCATTCCGGCCAGCGTCGTGTTGCCGTTGCTGGTCGCCCGGGCGGCAGCGGCAGAGCCGAGCAGCATGATCACCTGGCTGGGGCGGGTCACCTGTCCTGGGGCGACCAGCGCGAATTCATCCGCCAGGTTGCTCGGGTCCTGCACGATGCCGGTCACCCGCCAGGTCGCGCCGACTGCCCGCCAGGTGCCGCCCACGTGCGCGCCGTACAGGGCCGCCACCTGACTGGTCAGCGCGACCTGGCCGGGCCCGGACGGGTAGGTTCCGCTGACCAGGCCCAGCAGCGGAGAGTTGTAGTGCCCGTGCGGGCTCTCGGCGCGAAGCTGCACAGGCTGGGTGGTGCCGTTAGCGATGCAGCGTCGACTTACCCGACCCGCTCGGTCCCATCACCGCCACCATCATCCCCGCGTCCACCATGAGGCTCACCTCGCGCAGCGCGTGCACCTGCGCGGCGCCCTCGCCGTACACCTTGGACACCTGCCGCAGTTCCAGCATGCTCATGGCATCGCTCCTGTCTTCCTTCTGAGCTTCGGCAAGTTGTCCGGTACGGGGGCGGGAGGCTCGGCCGCGGCGCGCTTGATCCGGCCGTCCGCGGCGTCTAGCCAGCGGACGACCGCGTCCAGCCGGAACAGCTCCGCGTCCACCGCCAGCCCCAGCGCCAGGTCGTGGCCCGCGTCCGCTTCCTTGATCCGGGTCCACTGCTGCATGAGCTCGATCAGGTAGCGGCGGTGCGCCTGGATCACCTCCTGCACGTCGGTGCCCGGCACCCGCAGCGCCACCAGCACCTTGATCACCAGCTCGTCGCGCGGCGGCGAGGACATATCCGGCGGGGTCCGCAGCCAGGTGGTGAGTTCATGTTCGCCTTCGGCGGTGATCCGGAATCGCTTCTGCGGGCTGTCCCGCTCGTCATCGTCGTCAGACAGGATCAGGCCGTCACGCTCCAGCCGCTGCAGCGTGGTGTACACCTGCCCGATGTTCAGCGGCCAGACCTCACCGGTGCTGGCCTCGAACTCCTCACGCAGCCGCAGTCCGTACTTCGGTCCCTCGCTGAGCAGCGCCAGCAGCGCGTGCCGGACGCTCACGGTTCCTGTCCATTC
>JBEKHI010000317.1:0-10060 GCA_050012355.1 Streptosporangiaceae bacterium
GCCAGCGGCGCCAAGTCGGTGTATTCATTCCTGCAGACCCAGGGCGCCAACCAGGCCACGTTCTTGACGAACCCGCTGTGGAAGGTCGTCGACGGGCCGTGGACGCTGAGCTATTACAACACCAACGGCGACTACTACTACGTGCCGAACAAGAACTACTCGGGCGTGGACAAGCCGACCCTGGCGCACTTCGACAACGTGGACTTCACCACCGACGCCGCCGAGCTCGACTCGATCCGGGCCGGCGGCAGCGTCACGGTCGGCGCGCTCCCGCTGAACGACATCGGGCAGGTCAAGACGCTCGAGTCCGAGGGTTACTCCGTCGCGGCGACCGGGACGCCCGGCGTCTCCAACATCCTGCCGAACATGTACCCGTCCTCCGGTGACACCGGCGACCTGCTGCAGCAGCTTTACATCCGGCAGGCGCTGGAGTACCTGATCGACCGGACGCAGATCGTCAAGAAGATCTACGACGGCTACGCGGACCCTGGTAACGGGCCGGTACCGGTCAACGTGTTCTCGAACCTGGCGACCTCGCTGGAAAAGAGCGGCGGGCCGTACCCCTACGACCCGGCCAAGGCGACCGCGCTGCTCAAGGCGCACGGCTGGACGGTAACCTCGACCGGCACCGACACGTGCAACACCCCGTCGCTGTGCGGCGCCGGGATCAGCAAGGGCGCCAAGCTCCAGTTCACCCTGGACTACTCCTCGGGCACCGCGACGACCGATGAGATGAACGCCGCCATCCAGTCCAGCGAGGCCCAGGCCGGGATCAAGCTCAACCTGGACTCCCAGCCGTTCAACACGCTCCTCGGCGAACTGGGCGAGTGCACCGCCAGCAGTCACCCGACGTCGGGCTGCAGCTGGCAGCTCATGGAACTCGGCTATGACGAGTACAGCCTCTACCCCGATGGCAACAGCCTGTTCAACACCGGCGGCGACAACGACAACGGAGGCTACTCCAACGCCACCGAGAACAGCCTGATCGAGCAGACGGAGTACGGCTCCAGCAGCGCCGCGTTCAGCGAGTACGAGAACTACACCGCCGAGCAGCTTCCGTACCTGTGGCTGCCGATGCTGGACGAGGTCTTCGTGTACAAGTCGAATCTCGTCGGGCTCACCCCGCTGAACTCGTTCATCGGCCCGAATGACCCGGAAAACTGGTACTACGTCAAGTCATGACCGGTTACCTGATCCGGCGGATCGGGCAGTCCATCGCGGTCGTGATCGGCGTGATGGTCTTGACGTTCATCATGGTCCACCTGGTGCCTGGCAGTGCGGCCAGGTCGGCGTTGGGCGTCAAGGCCACCCCCGCCAGAATCGCGGCCTTCAACGCGACCTACGGACTGAACCAGCCGCTGTACAAGCAGTTCTTCAGCTACGTGGGTCAGGTGCTGCACGGAAACCTGGGTGTCTCGTTCCAGTTTCAGGAGCAAGTGTCGACCCTCATCGGGCAGCGGCTGCCGCGGGACATGCTGTTGCTCGGGATATCCACCGTGCTGGCGCTCATCATCGCGATCCCGCTGGGCATCTACCAGGCAGTGCGCCGCAATGGGCTGACCGACAACCTGCTGTCGGCCGGGTCGTTCACGCTGTACTCGATGCCCGACTTCTTCTTCGCGATCCTGTTGATCGCGCTGTTCTCCGTGCAGTTGCACTGGCTGCCGCCGACGGTCCCGGCCAACGACACCACGATCGGGTCGCTAATCGCCGATCCGAGCGCTCTGGTGCTCCCGGTGCTGACCCTGACGATGGTCACCGTCGCGGGTTACAGCCGGTACATGCGCTCGTCGGCGATCGACACCCTAGCCCAGGATTACATGAGAGTGGTACGGGCCAAGGGACTGCCGGAACGGCTAGTGCTGTCCCGCCACGTGGTGCGTAACAGCATCCTCCCGGTGGTCACCGTCGTCGGCCTGTCGCTGCCCGGCATCGTGGCCGGCGCGGTAATCGCCGAGGAAATCTTCAACTACCCGGGCATGGGCCTGCTGTTCTTCCAGGCTGCCACCAGCCATGATTTCCCGATCCTGCTCGGTTCGACGCTTATCGTGGGCGTCGCCACCGTGGTCGGGAACCTGGCCGCCGACATCGCCTACGGCGTTCTAGACCCGAGGATCTCCCATGGCGGTTACTGAACACGCGCTGGTCGTCCCGGAGGCCGGAGAACTCGCGGTCCAGCCCTCGGGGCGCCTCGCGTTTCGCGCCTTCTTCCGTAGTCGGCAGGCGCGGATCGGCGTCGGTATCGTGATAGCGCTGATCCTGTTCTGCTATGTGGGGCCGTTCTTTTACCACACCAACCAGGTGACGGTGAACCTGAACAACGAGACCGAGCCACCCGGCGCCGGCCACCCGCTCGGCACCGACGCCTCCGGGTACGACGTGCTCGGCCGGCTGATGCTCGGCGGTCAGTCCTCGCTTGAGCTGGGCTTCGCGGTGACCCTCGCCACCACTGTGCTCGGCACCGTCTACGGAGCACTGGCGGGCTTGGTCGGCGGCATCGTCGACTCGATCATGATGCGGATCATCGACACGTTCCTGGCGATCCCCACGCTGGTGCTGCTGCTGATCCTGGTGAACATGTTCACCCCGTCGCTGTGGATGATCATCGTCCTGCTGTCGCTGCTGTCCTGGATCGGGGTGGCGCGGCTGGTCCGCGGCGAGGTCCTCGGGCTGAAGACCAGGGAGTTCGTGTACGCGGCGCGAATGATGGGCGCGACTCGGAGCCGGCTGATGTTCCGCCACCTGGTGCCGAACGCGGTCGGCGTTATCGTCGTGAACGCCACCTTCACCATCTCCGACGCGATCCTGACCCTGTCCGCGCTCAGCTTCCTCGGACTTGGCCTGCCACCGCCCGAGGCTGACTGGGGCTCGATGCTGTCCAACGGCCTGAACTACCTGTTCGACGGCTACTGGTGGACGGTCTACCCGCCGGCGGTCATCCTGATCGTCACGGTAATCGCCTTCAACCTGATCGGAGACGCCCTCCGCGACTCCCTAGACGTCCGCCTCCAGCGGAGGTAGCCGACGCCGACCCGCGAAGGACCGGGACCCGCGCGGGCCGGCGCCGGACGTCTCAAGCCGGTCGATGTGACATCGACCGCGCGCTATACCGGTCGATGTCACATCGACCGGGGCGGGTCAGTCGTCTTCGACGACGACCACGTGCTTGTCGGTGAACGGGTGGCCCGCTACCAGGTCGCTCTCGCGGCCGTCGGGGCCGACCGGGATCTCGCCGATGACCGTCACGCGGTGCAGGGTGCGCTGCAGGTCCAGGTGCTCGATGTCGGTGGGGGCCAGGTGCGAGGTGGCGCGGTTGTCCCAGATCGCCACCGAGCCCGGCTCCCAGCGGAACCGGGTCGTGTACTCGGGCCGGGTGATCTCGGAGTACAGCAGGTCCAGGATCGCCTTCGACTCGCGGCTGGACACGTCGACGATGTGGCTGGTGAAGCCCGGGTTCACGAACAAGCCCTTGCGCCCGGTGACCGGGTGCACGCGAACTACCGGGTGGATCGCGACCAGCAGGTTGTCCTCGATCCGCTTGCGCAGCTTCCCCGCCGACTCGTAGCCGCTGTCCCGGCCACCGCCGTAGCGATGCTCGGCCCGCAGTCCGTCGACGAACGCCTGCACGACGGGGGACAGCCCCTCGTAGGCGGCCTGCAGGTTGGTCCACTGCGTGTCACCGCCGATCTCCGGCACCACCTCGGCGCGCAGGATCGACACCGCGGGCGGGTTCACCGCGGCGGTCACGTCGGTGTGCCAGCCGGAGAAGTAGCTGTACTGCCGGCGACGCAGCTTGCGGAAGTCGGTTCCGTACCGCTGCTCGTAACGCCGCGGGTCGACGGTGAAGATCTCCGCGTGGCCATCCGGCGGCGCCTCGTCGTGCGGGTGCGCGTAGGTGAGTGTCCCGAATTGCTGCCCGAACGCGATCTGCGAGGCGTGATCCAGATGCTGGTCACGGAAGAAGATGACCTTATATGTGTGCAGCGCGTCCTTGAGTTGCTGGACTGTTTCCGGTGCCAGTGGCTGGGCGATGTCGATGCCCGAGATGTCGGCGCCGATATGGCCCGCTACTGGCTTGATAACGAGCGTCTGCGCGTCCTGAACAGCGGTCATGCCAGTTCCCTTCGGAGGAATTCTTAATACAATTTTCCATAACGGCGGTCGGCGTCGTCTACATTGCAACAAACTAAATTAAGTGGGGCGTCGGCCCCCATGGATGTCCCATCGAGGGGGCTATTCCGCTATCGATGGGACATCCATGGGGCGGAAAACGCTCCGCGGGCCGGCGGCCTGGCGGCTTGGCGCCGCCGGCGGGCCGGCGGGCCATCGCGGCAGCGGGCCAGCGGGGGCAGCCGGCTAGCGGGCTAGCGGATCGGCGTAGACCTCGGTCAGTGCGACTGATCCCGCGGCTACCGGGAGCACGTCGAGGCCGAACGTCGTGGTGACCACCGAGGCCGACCGCGCGGTCGGTGACCGGCGGCGGACCTCGGCGCGCAGCGTCTCCAGGCAACCGGGAAGCAGCATCGCGCCAGCCTCGACGACCACCAGCACTTCCGGATCGAACAGGTCGGCCAGGACCGCGGCGGCTGCGCCGACGGCGCGGGCGCGGCGGCGGAACAGCAGGCCGGCCCGCGGGTCGCCGCCGCGCGCCGAGTCAAGCAGCGCGACGAAGCTGGGCTCGGCAATGATCGCGTCCGCGACGGCGCGCCGGACCAGAGTGGTCTCGGAGACCACGGCCTGCAGGCAGCCGGCCCGGCCGCATTCGCAGGGCTCGGCATGGCCGGGCAGCGGCAGATGCGCGATGGTCCCGGCGGCGCTGCGCTGCCCGAGCTGGGTGATGCCGCCGACCGCGAACGCCGCGTCCACCACGTTGCCCGCGAACAGGTGCACCACGCTTGACCTGGCCCGATGGTCTCCGAATAGTTGCTCGGCGCGGGCAAGTGCCCGGGAGTGCCCATCCACGTGCACCGGGAGGCCGGTGGCCGCCGCCAGCAGGTCGCGGACCGGCACGTCACGCCAGCCGAGCAGCGAGTGCTCGACGATCACCCCGGCCGCCGAGTCCACCCACCCGCCGACCGCCACCCCGATGCTGGTCACCCGCCGATCGCCGCCGCTGATGAATGGCGGGAGCCGGTCCGCGATCCTGGTCAGGATCCGGCGCGCGTCCGGCCGGTGCCCGTGCGGGATGCGCTCCCGCGCGATCACCCGCCCTCGCAGGTCGACCAGGGCCAGGGTGACATGGGCCAGCGCGATGTGCACCCCGCACGCGACCGGCCCGTCGTCGCAGGCGACATCCACCGGTACGTGTGGCCGTCCGGCCGGTTTGTCGCCGGTAGGAGAACCGCGCACTTCGCGAATAAGGCCGCGCCGGATGAGATCAGCGCAGAGCTTGCTTACCGCCGCCGGACTAAGTCCGGCGAGCCGTGCGATCGTCGATCGCGCGACGGGCCCGTGATCGAGTACGGCGAGCAGAATAGCGGACGCGTTATCGGTCTTGCGCCGGTCCGGAAATGGCTCAAGATCGGACCGGCGCAAGCTCTGCGTAAATACCATGTGAAATGTAAAGCCATTCTCTAGTTAGCTACGCCCGCGCGGCGCTCCTTTCCGCGGGCTGGTACTGGCTGGCGGGGCGCGCCAGGCCGTAATGGTCGCGGAGGGTGCGGCCGGTGTATTCGGTGCGGAACAGGCCGCGCCGTCGCAGGATCGGCACCACCTCGTCGGTGAACAGTTCCAGGTCCGTCGGCAGCGCCGGCGGCATGATGTTGAAGCCGTCGGCCGCTCCGCTGGTGAACCAGTTCTCGATCGCGTCCGCTACCTGCACGGGTGTCCCGGTGAACGTCAGGTGACCGCGGCCGCCGCCGAGCCGGCCGATGAGCTGACGGACGGTGAGGTTCTCCCGCCGCGCCAGGTTCACCACCAGGGTGTACCTGCTCTTGGAGCCCTCGATCTCATCCTCGGCTGGCAGGTCCGGTGGCAGCGGTGCGTCGAGCGGCAGGGCGGAGACCGGCAGCCGCAGCAGGGTCGCTAGGTTCTGCCGGGCGTACTCCGGGCTGATCAGCGAGTCAAGCTGCTGCTCGCGGGCGAGGGCTTCGGCCTCGGTAGAGCCGATGACCGGCACGATTCCCGGCAGGATCTTGATCGTCGCCGGATCCCGGCCGATCCGCCGCGCACGGTCCTTGAGGTCAGCGTAGAAGTTACGCGCGTCGGCCAGCGTCTGCTGCGCGGTGAACACCGCCTCCGCGTACTTCGCCGCTAGTCGCTTGCCGTCTTCGGACGAGCCGGCCTGGACCAGCAGCGGGTACCCCTGCGGCGGACGCGGGATGTTCAGCGGCCCGGCGACCGAGAAGTACTGGCCGTGGTGGTCGCTGCGGTGCACCTTGGAATCGTCGGCCCAGACCCCGGCGTCCTTGTCGGCGACGATCGCGTCATCCTCCCAGGAGTCCCACAGCTTGAACGCGACGTCGATGAACTCCTCCGCCCGCGCGTAGCGCTCCGCGTGGGACGGCAGGTCTGGCAGGCCGAAGTTCCTGGCGGCGTCGCCGCCCGCCGTGGTGACCACGTTCCAGCCTGCCCGCCCGCCACTCACGTAGTCGAGTGAGGCGAGCCGCCTGGCCAGGTTGTACGGCGAGTTGTACGAGGTGGACACGGTCGCGATCAGCCCGATCCGCGACGTCGCGCCCGCCAGCGCGGTGAGCAGGGTCAGCGGCTCGAGAGCCCCGGTGGGACGACGGCCGGGCGCCCCCATCAGCTGTGGTGAGTCGGCGAGGAACAGTGAGTCGAAGGTGCCGCGTTCGGCGATGCGGGCGAGGTTCTTGTAGTGCTCGATGTCCAGGCTGGCCAGCGGGTCGCTCTCCGGCAGCCGCCACGAAGCCTCGTGATGCCCGGTCGTCATGAGGAACGCGTTCAGATGCAGAAATGTCATGTCTTTCCTAGCTAGTAAGCGGGCCGCCGAGCTGGGCTAGCAGGCGTTTACGCAGGACGTTGAATTCGGGGGTCGATGGGTCACGGGGCCGGTCAATGGTCACCGGCGCGGAGAAGCCGATCACGCCGTCGGCGAGCACCAGCACCCGGTCCGCGAGGCTGATCGCCTCGTCCACGTCGTGCGTGACGAGCAGTACGGCGGGCTGATGCCTGGCGCAGAGCTCGATGAGCAGGACGTGCATCCGGGCCCTGGTGAGCGCGTCGAGCGCGCCGAACGGCTCGTCGAGCAGCATCAGTTCCGGTGACCGGACAAGAGCCCGGGCCAGCGCGACCCGTTGCGCCTCGCCGCCGGACAGCGTGACCGGCCAGGCCCGGGCGTGGTCGTCAAGCCCGACCTCGGCCAGCGCCGCTAGCGACTGCCGGCGCAGCGCGTCCCGTGGCCCGGGCAGCCCGAGCGACACGTTGGGCAGCACCCGCTGCCACGGCAGCAGCCGGGGTTCCTGAAAGACGACGGCCCGTTGCCGTGGTACCAGCACCTCGCCCGCATACGACGGATCCAGCCCGCCGAGAATGCGCAGCAGCGTGGACTTGCCGCTGCCGCTGCGGCCGAGCAGCGCCACGAACTCGCCGTCGGCCAGTGTCAGGTCGAGCCCGCGCAGCACCTCACGGCTGTCGAACGCGCGGCTGACGTCCTTCGCGATGACGACGGTCATCATGCCCCCTTGAACCCGTGCCGCCACACGAGCAGATACCGCTCGAGCACCCGGACAATGGCTTCGGCGAGCAGGCCGAGGATCGCGTAGATGGCCAGGCACAGGCACATGATGTCGGTCCGGTTGGTGGTCTGCGCCTGCATGATCAGGTAACCAAGGCCGCTCTGGGCATTGATCTCCTCGGCGACCACGATGATCGCCCAGCAGCCCACCAGCGCGAACCGCAGGCCGACGAGGAATCCCGGCAGCGCGCCGGGCAGGATGACCTTGCGGATCAGCCCCCACCGGTTCAGCCCGAACGTCTGGCCCGCCTCCACCAGCTTCATGTCGACCCCGCGGATACCGGCGTGCGTGTTCAGGTACACGGGGATGGTGACGGCCAGGGCGACCAGGAAGATTTTGGGGAACTCGCCGACGCCGAACCAGATGATCACCAGCGGCAGCAGCCCCAGGATGGGGACCGCCCGCCCGGCGTGGATGACCGGGTCGAGCAGGTCCTCGCCGACCCAGAACAGCCCGGTGATCACCGCGAGCGTCACCCCGGCCGTCACGCCGACGGCGAGCCCCGCGATAACCCGCAGCAGCGAGATGGCCATCGCCGACTGCAGCGTGCCTTGCGCCCATAGCTGGCGGCCGGCGTCGATGACGGCGATCGGCGAGGCCAGCTCGAACGAGGTGAACACGTGCGCGCTGCACACCGCCTGCCAGGCGACGATGACCAGTACCGGACCCACTACCCGCCGCGCCAGCCGGGGGATATGGAACCGAGGGGTGCGGGTCCGGGAGACCGATGGTGGGACGAGGGACTGGAGACCGTCGTTATGGCTAAGAACTATTTCAGCCATTCTGCGGCACCTCCGCGAGGAGCTTGTCGTAGCGGGCTGATTCGGCCGAGCTGAACAGCGGCGCCACACTGAACGAGCTGGACAGGCCGCCACCGGCGGCCATGAGATCGACCATCTGCTGCAGCGCCGTCTGCACCGCCGAGGTGATCGGCACGTAGTTGCTGGTGCCGCCGGCCGCGAGGATCAGCTTCGCCACCGCCGGGGTCTGGTGCTCGACGTCCACGTAGTAGTCGGTGACGAACTGGCTCTGATGCGTCTTCAGCCAGTTCTCCGCCTCGACCACCCGCTTGGTGAGGTCGTCGATCGCGGTCAGCTTGGCCGGGTTGGCGAGCGCGGTCTTGGTCCCGAGCAGGTACCCGTAGCTGGGCGGGTTCACGGTGGTCACCGAGGCCAGCACCTTCGCGCCCGGATGGTCGATTTCGTAGTCGACCTTCTGCTCCACGCTCACCACCGAGGCCACCGCGGCGCCGGACTGCAGCGCGGTGCCGAGCTGCTCCAGGCTCACGTTCACCTGGTGCACATCGGCCTGGGTCAGCCCGGCCGACTTGAGGGCGCGCAGCGCGAACGCCTGCTCGGCGGTGCCGGTGGTGTACGCGACCGGCTTGCCGCGTAGCTGCGCGATGCTCGTGATGCCGGGCTCGGCGAGCAGGTACTCGCTGGCTCCGACCGGCAGATCGGTCATGACCGCTACGACCGGCAGCCCGGAATGAACCGCCAGTGAGGCGGGCAGGTCGCCCATCGATCCCACGTCGATCTGGTGCGCCGCGAACCCCGCGTCGACCAGCGGGCCGCTGTCGAACTCCACGAAGTTGACCTTGTAGGGGGCACCCTTGAGGGCACCGGACGCGGTCAGCAGGGTCTCCAGTTCCTGCTGCTGGTCGCCGAAATTGATGACGGTCTGGCTGCCGGACGATGTCGTGGTGGCGGTCGCGGCGTTGGACGAGCAGGCGGCTAGTCCGCCGGCCAATCCGGTGCTCAGGGCGATCGCGGCCAGCGCTGTCGCAAGTGCGAGTGGTTTACGTGGCATGGGGTCCCTCTCGGAAGATGTCCGATGCGGACTCCGGCCCGGTAGGCCGCGTCTGGCGGCCATCCGGTGCCCGCGCAAAGCCTCATGCCCTCAGGTTCGCAGCCCTTTGCCCGTTATGTCAACATTCACGACCAAAATACTAGGAAAGTGCCCGCGACCCAGGCCAGCCGACTGGCGTAAACGCACTTCTCCCGGGTTCGCGCACCTTGCCCGTCCGCAATGTCCGGGTATGCCGGGCAGTCCGGGTGCATTAACCCGGGATAAGTTACCTTCGGGCCCTGGCGTCAGTAGCCGATGACGTCGGAGCCGGTGTAGCTCCCGCTGTTGCTGACGTCCTTGTCGCTTCCGGGAAGCTCGATGACAACCCCCGCGTACGCGTACGGATCGACCTCGCAGTCGGTGCCCGTGCCACCCTGGCTGCTGCACGAGCTGGCGGCGGCGCTGCTCACCGACATCCACGAGGACGTGTCGACGTCGATGAAGTAGTTCTTGACGTCGTTGCACGAGCCGGCCGCATGCCCGCACGATGCGTACTCCTCGGGAGTCTCCTGGGC
>JBEKHI010000318.1:0-10031 GCA_050012355.1 Streptosporangiaceae bacterium
CGCCCAGCGGGCTGGACACCGGCGGATTCTTCGCGAGGATCCTCAGGTTGAGCTGGTTCGGCCACCACTCACGGTTCGCGTCACCCATGGTCGGGTGCACGCGACCGTGCACAACCGGGCATTCCCCCGCCTCGGGGGTCGGGCCTTCGGTGACTGTTGGGTCATGGTTCTCAGACAAGTTGGAATCCTTCCGTACTTTGCTCAAGAACTACGTTCGGTGGAGCAGGCGGGGCATAGGCCCCGGTAAACGACCTCGGCCTCGTCGATCGAGAAGCCATGGTCGTCGGACGCGGTCAGGCAGGGTGCCTCGCCGACCGCGCAGTCGACATCGACGACGACACCACACGACCGGCAGAGCAGATGGTGGTGGTTGTCACCGACACGTCCCTCGAACCTGGGCGGACTCCCGGCCGGGTCGATACGACGGATCAGGCTCGCCGCGGTGAGCGCGTGCAAAGCCTCGTACACCGCTTGCAGGGAGATGTGACCTACCCGGCCACGCACGCCAGAGGCGATCGCGTCCACACCAAGGTGGTCACCCTCCCGGACGGTCTCGAGCAGCGCGACGCGAGCGGCCGTCACCCGCAGGCCAGCACCGCGCAGCTCATCGGCCGGAGTCTGGGATGCGGTCATGACCCCACCCTACCGGCATAAAGGCGAACGATACAAGAGAACGAAAGATTAAGGTTTTCGTGTCGCGCCGGCGCCCGCAGGGGCAACGTATCAAAACAAGAACCCCAATGCTCGCCTCCCGCGACACCAGCGATGGCCCATCGCTGGCGCCACAGCACCAGCGATGGGCCATCCATGGGCCTCGAGTACGGGCTAGCCGAACAGGGTGTCTAGGAACGGATTGCTGAAGACCGAGTACGGATCGTAGCCGGTCAGGATGGATATCGCCGTCGACCACCCGTCGTCGCTCGCCTGGCCAGCGTTGACCGCGGCCGGGACGTTGGTCGACAGTATGGTGCTATTGGTCCAGGGGGCGGTTGAGGTGCAGGCCCACGCCTTGGACCACTCGGGCCGCACCGCCGCGTAACTCCCGGTGTAGTGCGACCAGATCCAGGACTCCATCGCCGTGTAGAACGCGGAGAAGCCGGGCGTCACCGGCAGCGTGCCCATGTCCAGCCAGACGGCCACGTCCCATGAGGTCTGATCAGGCCGCGGGCGGACCGCGGACAGGATCGGAGAATAGGCGCCGGACGCCTCGGAATCCGACGTCTGGTCAAGGCCGGTGATCCTGATCTCGACCGGGCCGTTGATCGGATACACGTCGTCATCGGCGTAGCTGTTGAGCAGGGTCGTGTACTGGGTGTAGAAGTCGCTGACGACCTGCTGGATGTTGGCCCGCGAGGTGAGTATCGCGAAGCCCGCCTCGATGATGCGGACCGTGGTCGGCTTGACGTACAGGAGGGTGTTCTGCCACTGACCCCAGAGGTCCCAGGTCCCGGTGAAGACCAGCCCGGTGTCGACCAGCGAGATCGCGGCGTCCTCGAACGCGGGCGTGCCTGAGGTGTCGCCCGCCGCCACCTCGTCGAAGAACGTATTCTCCGCCGTCGTGACACTGTTGGTAAAGGAGTAGTTGTACCCGCTCGCCACCTCGACCGACAGCAACGGCTGGCTCGGCTGGATCGACCACACCTTCAGCCACGGGGTGTCGGTGAACGGGAACCAGATCGCCTCCACCCGCCCCGCCGAGTTCGCGTAGCTGGCCAGCGAGCTAGATCCCGCGCTGGCGGGCGCCGCGAACAGGTCGGCGGCCGAGATGTCCACCCAGCTCTGGCACTGCAGGTTCTGGCTCGCCGCGACCTGCAGGGTCACCGAGGTGATAAACGCGCGGCCCAGGTGCACCAGGAACGCCCGGATGTCCGGGTCGTCCCGCTGGAAGGTTTGCAGCACGTACGCGGACCCGTTCCACACGACGGCGGTGATCGACAGGATCAGGTTGGATAGCGAGCCGTACGTCTGGCCGGTCAGCTTGGTCTCCCCGGTCGCCGGGATCGCGCTGCCGTGCGCGTCGATCGCCAGCGCGCCGCCGAGGGTGATGTCACCGGGGGCCGGTATCGCGGCGAAGCCGTACCCGGCCGCGGCGACCTTCGTGGTGAGCGTGTCCATCGTGACGCCGGCCTGCGCGGTGACGGTGCCGGTGCCGACCGACACACTGGTGAGGTACTGCGTGGTGTCGACCAGCACGTACCCGGCGCCGGTGTTGCCGGTCGGCAGGACGAGCGGCGACCAGCCATGGCTCATCCCCTTGGCCCGCAGCCGGTACCCGTTGGCGTACGCCCAGTTGGCCAGCGTGACCACGTCGCTGGGGGACGTAGGAGCGCAGGTCCAGACGTCCTCGATCACGATCATGCCCGACCAGTTCTGGTACGCCTGCTGGTAGACAGAGATCGAGGACGGGAAGTTCGCCGGCGGCGAGGTAGTCGCCCCGCTCGCCGCCGTAGCGCGGAAGACAGGCGTCCAGGCCATAACGACGCTGGCCGCTCCCCCAGCCAAAACTGCTCTCCTGGAGACGGGAAACTTCCTGGAATCGGCGTCATGACGACGGTGATCGTATCGGGACATCGTTGACCCTCCAGCGGCGGCGCCCTAACTAGAACAGGTTCTAGTTACTTTCATTGGAGCGTGGCCCCGGCATAAGAAACTGTCAAGACCTAAAGTAGAACTTGTTCTAGGTCGTGGCGTCGCGGCAGCGGACCGATTCTGGGCGGTGCGACGCTGACCAGACAAGAGTGCGGGCAGGGCCACACCGCCCAGCAACGGCCGAGGCTGATCATCGGGTCGTGAGATCAGGGTGTCGCCGTCACCGGCGACGAGAACGAGCCCGTGCCGATGTTATTGATCGCGGCTACCTCGAACTCGTACTCCTGACTGTCGGAGAGCGGCGCCACATCGGCTGTGTTGCTCCCGAACGGGCCGATCTCGGTCCAGCTCGAGCCGGAAACGGGCTTGTAGTCGACGTAATACCAGACGGTCTCGCCCTGCCAGGCACCAATGGCGGTCCAGGTGAGCGTGACCCCGCCGCCGCCGCTGTCCACCGTCGCGGTCAGCCCGGCCGGGGTGGCCACACCCAGCGCGACCGGGGTCGTCGCGTTGCCGCTGGTACTGGTCAGAAGGCTATCCCCGGCGTCGAACGCCTCCAGGAGGAAGCTGTAATCGTCGCCGTTACTGCCGCTGGCCGGGATGAAGTGGTTTTCCATCGTCGACGTGGTACTGGCCGGCAGCAGCCCGGCACCCGGCTCCCAGCCGTCGGCGTTCGGGCCCTGTGTCCAGAACTCCTCCTCAGTCCAGGTGTCCGGGCTGGTGGTCTGGTCTGACCAGTCGACCCAGTACCAGATATCGGCACCCTCGTAGGGCCACGACAGCTCAGCGCTGCCGTCGGTGTTCGCCGTGACCGATGTGTCTTCCACCGGAGGCGGGATCGCCGAGCAGGCAGCGGTGGTCCAGGTAGTGCCGGTCGGTACTGCCTCCGGGTTGTATGTCCAGCTGCTGCTTGCCTGCTCGGGCGCCGCCATCGCGCCGGCCGAGGTGGCCGCCTGCCGGGCCAAGCGCAGCCGCAGCGCACCGAGCCTGCGAACCGCGGCAGGGAAGGACGGCTCCGGGTTAGCCAAGGTGCGAGCCGCCGTCGGGCTCACGGTGCGGACGACGGGTCTCGGTGCCGCCGCGGTTACGGTGCCGGCGGAGGATCGTCGCACGCTATCGGATAGCCCGCTGGTGCTGAAGTCAGCCGTGGGCACATCGATGAACCGCGGGACATATGCGTTGGCGTCGTAGTTCAGCAGCGATACGCAACCGGTGTCGACGGCGCTGGAGTTGACGTTGTAGGAGACAACCACATCGCCGCTGGTCGATGCGGTCACGGCTGAGAGCAGCCTGACCGCGTACGCGGTGACACCGGGGAAGTCATCGTTGATTCCTGAGAATGTGGTCACGGCTGGCTCGAACAGCGATACCGCGTCGGAGGCCGAGTTCGTGAACGACCATGGGTCAAGAGCCTCATGAGCCACCGCCCAGCCGGGGTAGGTCCCGTCAACCGGATCGTCCTCGACAAGCCAGAACGCGCCATTCAGCTCTGTCACCGTCAGCTCGGTCGCCACCGAGATGTCGCCCGCCGCGGCGAGTGCGACCGTGCTGCAGGAATCACCGGACGGCACCTGGCCGCTGAAGTCGCCATCGCCGGTGTAGTAGGTCCAGTCAGACTGTGCGCTCGGGTCGCCGGTCGTCCTGGCTAGGTACAGGCCGCTGCCCGCACCGCTGGTGTTGTAGCCCTCACCATAGATATAGGTGTACGTCGTGCCGTCGGTGACCGCTGTGAGCGTGGCCTGCCCCCACATCACGTTGTAGCTGCCGCAGGAGTCCAGCTGGGTGGTGACCACCGGAGTGATGGTGTCGCCGCTTTCCAGCTCGGATTGAGGCAGCTCGGCGACCTCGGGTTCCACCGGCTCCAACCCGTCCGCGGCGTAGTAGAACTTCACCACGTCTGAGCCGTAGGTAATGCTCGAGGCCGGCCAGTCCACGTACCCGGTCGTCGACGAGCCGGCGGGCGAGAATGGCGTGACCGCGCCGGTGGTCGTATCCGGGCAGCCGGTGCCGCCGGTGATCGTGGTAAACGCGCTGCCGCTCTGGACCACCATGGAGTTACGGATAAAGCTGTTGTTGAAGAAGTCCTGGCGAGTGACGGCGGGACCCAGATATGTGTCACCGAATGACCAGAGATAGTCGCCGTCGTTAAGCTGCGTCACCTGGGTGCCGTCCCCGCCCGTCCACACGCCGCAGTCAGCCGTGGTCGTAGGCTGGGGCTGCGGGCTGCCGGTCGAGCCCACCTCGCTGTTGGCCTCCCAGGTCGAGGTCAGCGAGTCCACGGCGAGGTTGGACGCAACCGTCGCGCCGGTCTGTGCCAGCGCGGGCGTCGCCGGCTGGGTCGCGGCCAACGCGAGCACGCCCACCGTGAGCGTGAGTCCGGTTGCCAGCCACCTTCGAGTGCGCATTTGTCCCCACTTCCCGCCAATGTCATCACAGAACGAGCGAGGCAGCTCTAACTAGAACGTGTTCTAGGAGATTTGATTGAAGCATGAGGCAGGCACGGGGACCCGTCAAGGCCAAAAAGAACTTGTTCTATCAAACTGGCTTGCAGCCCCCGTGGGCGGCGAATGCCTGGGGAGATAGGAGATTACAGTAGCCGCACGCTGGCACGCCCCTCCTGAGCGGGCTCGGGAATCGTGGTCACCACGGCTTTACGGGGACGGGAGACCTAGAGTCTGAAGGGTGACGACCATCCGCGAGCGACTACTGGCGGAACGGTCGCGTGCCCAGCAGCGGGCGGCCGCCCTTGACCTCGAGTTCGCGGGCATCGCCGAAGCCGCCAGCGAGCCGGGCACCGACGACGAGCATGACCCGGAGGGCGCGACGCTCGCTTTCGAGCGGCAGCATACGGCCGCGCTGTATGCGCAGGCCCTGGACCAGATCGCGGGGATCGACGCCGCCATCGGCAGGCTCGACAGCGGCACGTACGGCCGATGCGTCCGGTGTGGCCAGCCAATCGCGGAAGATCGCCTGACCGCCCGCCCAACGGCCGCCACCTGCATCCACTGCGCCCGGTTAGGTGCCGCGCGACCCCAGCGGTGGGCCATCGATAGCGCCGCAGCGCCAGCGGTGGGCCATCGATGGGCTGGGGCCGCCCGCGCGGGAGGCCGTCGGGGGCCTAAAATAGAACTTGTTCTATAGATGGATGTGGAGGGCTCGTGGGCGACACCGGATTTCGTGCGGACCTGGCTCGGTCCGCGCGGCTGCTGCGGGCGTTCCGTACCGAGCAAAGTTCCCCGGCCGCGTACTACACCGGGCTGGCGCGGGATACCGTCGCGCAACTCGGCCAGTACACGTCGCTGGACGGGAAGATCGTGGCGGACATCGGCGGCGGTCCTGGGTTCTTCGTGCGCGAGCTTCGCGACCACGGTGCCCGTGCGTTCTGTGTGGACACCGACGCCGGCGAGATGACCGCGCTCGGCCCGGCTCAGCCGGGCAGCGTCGCGGGCAGCGCGCTGCTGCTGCCGCTCGGCACCGGCACCGTGGACATCTGCCTGTCGTCCAACGTGCTCGAGCATGTACCTGACTGGCAGGCGATGCTCGGGGAGATGACCCGGGTCACCCGGCCGGGCGGCATCGTCTTCCTGGCGTTCACCAACTGGCTATCGCCGTGGGGTGGCCACGAGACATCTCCCTGGCACTACCTGGGTGGTGAGCGCGCCGCCGCCCGCTACCTGCGGGTGCACGGCGGGCCGCCGAAGAACCGGTACGGGCAGAGCCTGTTCCCGGTCTCGGTGGCCGCCGCGCTCCGCTGGGCACGCGAATCGGACGCCGCGGTACCGCTAGACGCGGTACCGCGTTACCTGCCAGCCTGGACGAAGCCAGTACTCCAGGTGCCGGTACTGCGGGAGTTCGTCACCTGGAATCTGCTCCTGGTGCTACGCCGGGTCGCTTCCTGACGCGTCCTGCGCTTCAGCGCTCTCCTGTTCACGATCCGGCTCGGCTTCGCCGGAGTCCTCATCGTGGGCGACAGCTCCGTCGGGGTCCGCACCGTCATGAGCAACGCCGTCATGAGCGACGCCGTTAGGCGAAGCGCCGTCCGGTGAGGTTCCGTCGGGAGAAGCGCTGTCAGGGGCCTCCACCGACGCGGCCTGCTCCGCCGACGGGGGTGCGAGCGCGGACAGCGGCACGGTGCCCGTCTCTTCCGTGCTGTCCCCGCGCTTGCGAGTGAGCAGGAAGCCGACCACCACCAGGATCGCTCCGACGATGCCGAGGACCAGCGGCAGGATCAGGGTAAGCAGCGACAGTTCGCTCCGGCCATTCTTGTCCAGGCCCACGATCTGCTGCAGCGACGCCGAGGTCTCCTGTAGGTCGCCGTTGTAGAGCACCGTGCCCGAGACACCCGTCACCGGGTTGTGGAGGGTCAGGGTCTCGTCCTCATTGACGTTGAGCAGCGCGCCGGTCACCGGGTCCACGTAATAGGACTCTTTGATCGAGTAGAACTCGCCCGCCGCGATGGTCTTGGCGCTGGACCCGACGAAGTACCCGGGAACCGTGATCGTGGTGAACTGGGTGGGCGCGATGTTCTCCACGAACTTGTAGGTCTGGACCCCGTCGGTATTCACCGTGCCCGAGTAGACATACGGTTCCGGCTTGTCCAGCGTGGTGTCGAACACCATGTAGGTCTGCTTCTTGGTGCCCATCGGGAACACCCAGCCGACGATGCCGCTTTGCCGGATGCTGGTATTGCCGTTGAGGTTCGCCCCGCAGCAGTCGACCAGCTGCCCGGTGGTGCGGTTGAACGCGGAGCGCTGGACCGAGACGGACTGCACGTAGTCGTTGGTCACGTCCTTGGCGTAGCTGAACTCGTCCCACACCGCGGTGGAGCCGCTGCCTTCCGAGGGAACGCCCTTGATCGTGTAGGTCGCGATCATGCTGACGCCGGTTTCCTCGGTGAGCAGCTTCGCGTTGAAGTACTGCATGTTGCTGCCGGTCAACGTCGCCGTCTCATACTCGTTGAGCGGGAACTTGATCGTCTGCCCCGCCACGTAGGTGGGCAGCAGAATAGCGCCCACGATAAGACACATTCCAAGGCCGGCAAGTACCAGTCCTATGACACGGCGCATCGTTCCTCCCGGAAATGCATGTCTGGAGCACAAGCTACTCCTCGGTACCTTCCTGATCCAGACACATAACTGTAACAAGTTCTATTTTTCATGGGTCCCTCACAAGGGAAATCATCAAGCGTGCAACGAGGATGAGACAGCACAGTTGCGGGATCGTGTCCCACAGCAAGGTGGTGAGGCCGCCGGTGTCGCCGGCTAGCCGCAGGTGTTCACCGGCGGCCGCGCTGATGGTGGCGGTGAGCATCAGTCCGGTCAGCACCACACCACGCGACAGCCGGGTCGGTATGAGGAAGAGCAGGACGGCGACGGGGAACAAGACAAGGCCCGGGTAGCCGCCGAGCCATACGCCAAGCGCGAGACTGGCGATGCCGAGCGCGAGCCACGGCACCGGGGCGACCGGGACGATAAGAGCGGACGCGGGGGTCGTGCGCCCAGGATCTGGGATCGGGCCGACGGGATCCGCCACCGGGCCACGACGCGACCGGAAGACGCGGCGGCGCCAGCGGCGCGGCCAGCCGGGACAGGCGGCGAGCAGCGCGATGACCGCTAGGCCCGCGAGACCCCCGGCGATCCCGTCCCGGTACAGCGACTGCGGCTGGTAGGTGAGCGTCACCAGGCCGCTGGTGCCAGCCGGCAGCACCCACGCCTGCTTCCAGCCGTCCAGCTGGACCGGCCGCAGCCCGGCGCCGTCGTATTTCGCCTGCCAGCCCGCGTTGTAGTTCTCGTTGATCACCAGGTAGGACTCGGTGGCGGCGGATACCCGCAACTGCCGCGACGACGCGGACCAGGAGACGATGTCGGCCGCGACCGGTGCCGTCGCCTTGGGTAGCGCGGCGGTCGAGACCACCACGTTCTGCACGGAGAACGCGTCCGTGGTGGGTTCGACCACGCTGTTCTCCCCCGCCCGCAGCGACACCGCCGAACAGGCGGTGAACGTCACAGGGCGTGAGGTCTCCAGCGCGCTGAACGTGCCGGTCACCGAGGTGCGCACCACCTTCCCGTCGACCGTCAGGTAGGGGCCGAGTCCGCACGGCAGCCGGAAGGTGCCCGCCGGGGTCCCGTGGAACGGCACTCCGGGGATCGCGACGTCGGAGATTTGCAGCGGTGCCTGCGTACTGGTGAATTCCAGCGTCAGCCCGGTCACCTTCATCGGCGCGAACGTCACCACGCCGGACGCGGGCACGGTGCCGCCGCGCGCCTGGCCGCCGGAGCCGATGATGAGCACCCGCAGGTAGGCCGATGCCACGCCGGGCGGCCGGGAGATCGTGAGCCGGCGCACCGTCACCGGCTTGGTCCAGCTGATCCGTAGCGTCGGGTCCTGGTCAGCCGGGCTGGCCACCCAGGCGGTCTCCGGGTCGCCGTCGAACGCCGAGGCCGCCTGGTCCTGCGGGTCGCTGGTGTAGCTGGACGAGGCGGTGACCACGGCTTCGGAAGCCCGCAGCCTGGTCAGCTTCGCGACCAGGGCGGAGTCGGTCAAGATGGCGGAGCCGCGCAGCTTGGCCCGGCCGGCCGATGCCGCGGTGAACGCGTGGTCGAAGCCGTACTGCTCCTCGATGGATGTCTCCAGGTCGGGCGAGCAGACCCAGCGCAGCGAGGTCAGCATGCAGCCCGATGGTTGCGGCTGGTCCTTGGCCAGCACCACGACCGAGCCGGTGACCGGCGGCGCGACGATGGTCCGGCTAGCGGTGACGCCGGGGATCGCCAGCGATGAGATCTCCACCTGTGATCCGAGCTCGGGACCCGGCAGCGCGGCGATCCCGGCGACGGTGATCCGCACCCAGGCCGTCGAGCCGTGCGGCAGCGGCAGCGTCTGGACGGCGCCGGTCAGCGCGACGGGATCGGTGACCGAGCCCGCCGCCGTGCTGACCGTGACCGAGGTGACGGCTGGGCCGATCGCGGCGTTGTCCGCGAACGCCGCCTGGATCGAGCCGACATCGGTCTGGCGCGCGAGGTCCACCTGCAGCCACTGGCCCAGCGGCCCCGTCCAGCTTCCCGACTCCCAGGTGCCCTCGGTGCCGGACAGCGCGTCGAACGGGTACTCGCCGCTGGCCCACTGCCCGGTGATCGCCGTGATGTCGGCGGCCGACGAGGAAGCGGTCACGTCCTTGATGCCCGCGTAGCTGGCTACCGCCTGGTACGCGTCCCAGCCGGGTTCGGTGTAGTTCGCGGTCGCCTCGAACGTGGTGAGCGGCTGGCTGGCGGTCAGGGTCTGCGAGTACGAGGTGCGCAGCTCGCCGAAGTTGCGCACCTCGCGGCGCAGCGAGTCGGTCACGATGGAGCTCGCGGCGATGCCCGCGCCAGCACCGTTGATCAATACCGGATGCTCGCCGAGCAGTCCTTCGTCGGCGAGGGTGAGCTCAGCCTCCGGCGCCCCGT
>JBEKHI010000319.1:0-9982 GCA_050012355.1 Streptosporangiaceae bacterium
CGACATGCCGCTGCAGCATCACGACCAGCGGGTTCAGCAGCAGCGCGATGAAGCCGGCGACCACGATCAGCAGCATGACATCGCGCAGCCGGTAGACCAGCTTGCCCGCGAGGAAAGCCACCCCGACGACCACGACCGCCACGACGATGGTGCGCAGCGGCACCTTGCGCCGGTCGGCGGCCGCCCACAGCCGCGACATGCGGGAGCCGACCGAGGACTGATCCTCACTCACCCGCCCAGCATGCCATGGTCAGAGCAGGGCCTGAGCCATTGGACAATAGTGAATTGTGCGTTTCGTCTTCACACCACCCGCCGAGAGCGCTACCGGGCTGCTGACCCTCCCGTGGCAGGAGCCACTCGAGACGTGGCACGATGACCGGCTGGTGGAGATACGGCAGCGCGGCATATCCCGGCACGTCGTCCGGTTCGTGACCGACGAGGACGGCGGCCTGTTCGCGCTCAAGGAACTACCGGAGCGGCTGGCCCGGCGCGAGTACAAGATGCTGCGCAAGCTGGCGGAGCTGAACGTGCCCGCCGTCGAGGTGGTCGGGATCTGCGTCGACCGGGGCGTGGACGTGGACGCGGTGCTGGTCACTCGTTACCTGGCGTATTCGACCACGTACCGCGCCGTATTCTCCAGCCCGCGCGGGCTGCAGCCAACCGACGGACTGCTCGACGCCCTGGTGGAACTGCTCGCCCGGCTGCACCTGTCCGGGTTCTTCTGGGGCGACTGCTCGCTGTCCAACACGCTGTACCGCTACGACGCCGGGACGCTTGAGGCCTACCTGGTGGACGCGGAGACCAGCGAGCAGCATCCGACGCTGTCGGATGGACAGCGGGACTGGGACGTGGAGCTGGCCACCGAACGCGTGTTTGGCGAGCTGCTCGACCTGGAGGCCGGCGGCGTACTGCCGTCCACGGTCGACCCGCTCGCCGTCGCGGAGGAACTGCGGCGGCGCTACGACTCGCTGTGGAGCGAGCTGACCAGGGAAGAGATCCTGCGGCCCGACGAACAGCGCTACCGGATCGCCGACCGGCTCAGGCGGCTCAACGCGCTCGGTTTCGACGCCGACGAGGTCGAGCTGGTCAGCACGCCAGAGGGCAATAGGCTGCGGGTCCGCACCCGGGTCGCCGAGTCGAGCAGGCACAGCCGTGAGCTGTTCCTGCGCACCGGCGTCGAGGCCGGGGACAATCAGGCCAGGCGGCTGCTCAACGACATCGCGAGCTTCCGCGCCTACCTTGAGCAGCGGTCCGGGCGGCAGGTCTCGGAGATGGTGGCGTCCAGCCGCTGGCTGGAAGAGGTATACGACCCGGTGATCGCCTCGATACCGGATGAGCTGCGCGGACGGCTCTCCCCGGCGGAGATCTTCGTCGAGATCCTGGAGCACCGGTGGTACATGTCCGAGGCGGCGGGTAAGGACGTCGGCACCACGGCGGCCGCCAGGTCCTACTTCGAGAAGGTGCTCCCCAGTGTGCCCTCGTCGGGGATCACCGGGGTCTTCCCGGTCACGGAGTGACTAGCTGGCCCTTGCCGACCACGGTGATGCCCCCCTTGGACACGGTGAAGCCGCGTTCCAGGTCGTGGTCCTTGTCGACCCCGACGACGACGCCCTCGGGCACCGAGACGTTCTTATCCAGGATGGCGTCCCTGACGATCGCGTGCCTGCCGATCGTGGTGCCGTGCAGCAGCACGGCTCGCTCGACGCTGGCCCAGGAGTTCACCCGCACACCCGGGGAGAGCACGGATTCGCTCACCAGGCCGCCGGAGATCACCACGCCGTCACTGACCAGGCTGTTCAGCGCCCGGCCGACCCGGTCGCCGTCGTTGTGCACGAACTTCGCCGGCGGAGCGGGCGGCACGTAGGTGAGCAGCGGCCATTCCTCGTTGTACAACGAGAACACCGGCTGGACGGCGCACAGGTCCATGTGCGCGTCGAAGTAGGCGTCGACCGATCCGACGTCCCGCCAGTATCCCGCGTCGCTGTCGGACGCGCCGGGGACCTTGTTGGTCAGGAAGTCATAGGCCTGCGCGGCGCCGTCCCGCACTAGCAGCGGGATGATGTTCCCGCCGATGTCGTGCCTGCTCTCGGAATCGGCGGCGTCCCGGCGCAGCGCGTCCACCAGCACGTCCGTGGAGAACACGTAGATCCCCATCGAGGCGAACGAGGTGTCCGGCTGTCCCGGCAGCGTCGGCGGTTCCTTGGGCTTTTCCAGGAACGAGGTGATCGTCCGGCCGTCCGGCGCGACCCCGACGATGCCGAAATCCTTGGCGTCCAGCCGGGACACCGGCAGCGCCGCGACCGTCACCCCGGCGCCGTGCACGACGTGCTGGGTGATCATCTGCTGCGGGTCCATCCGGTACACGTGGTCGGCGCCGACCACCACCACCAGATCCGGCCGCTCGTCGTTGATCAGGTTCATCGACTGGAAGATGGCGTCCGCCGAGCCGGTGTACCAGTGCGGGCCGAGCCGCTGCTGGGCCGGGACCGAGGTCACGTAGTTGCCGAGCAGTGAGCTCATCCGCCAGGTGGTGGCGATGTGCCGGTCCAGGCTGTGACTCTTGTACTGGGTAAGCACGCAGATCTTGCGTACGTCGCCGTTGGCCAGATTGGACAACGCGAAATCGATCAGCCGGTATAGCCCGCCGAACGGCACGGCCGGTTTCGCCCGGTCATCCGTCAGCGGTGCCAGCCTGGTGCCAGCGCCGCCCGCCAGCACGATTCCGAGCACCGAGTTATCCGACAATGTGATCGCTCCAACCTTTTCCCGCCTGCGACATTGTGTCACAGCGCGGACGGCCGGCGACGGCGGCCCGCTAGTGGTCGCGGGACAGCCTGCGGCGCAAGACGAACGCGCCCGCCCCCGCCACGATCGCGAGGATGCCGACGGCGAGCAAGCCGGTGTCCTGCAGGCCCGCGGTGCCCCCGCCGCCAGTAACCGGAGCCGCCGTCGGGTAGTACGAACTGGGCGACGGGGACGGCGTAGGGCTGGCCGACGCGGACGCGGAGGCGCTCGCGGTGGCCGTCGCGGTGGCCTTCCGGCTGGCCGACGCGGACGCGGACGCGCTGTCAGGAGCGCTCGCGGTGCCGGAGAACAGGCCCGTCGACGAGGGCGACACGGATGCTCCGCTCGCGGTCGGCGTTTTCGATCCCCCACTCGTACAGGCAGTGATCCCGAAGGACAAAACGATCAACACCACGACACTTGCCGTACGTATGTCCACGCAATGTCTCTTTCCGGACCCGCTCGCTGGAAACCTGGATAATAGGCTACGCGAGCAGAACACGCGCGGAAAGGCGCATGAGTGAGACAGTCTGAATGGCGGCGGGTCGCTGGATTCCGTGTTGTCTTGTCCTGGCCGTCAGAGGGTTACTCGGAGCCGCCGCGCCGTCCGGGTCGCGGATGGGCGAGCCGACTGGCCGGCCTGGCCGGGACCGGGCTAATCGTATTCGGTCTCGTCGCCATCCTGGTGGTATTCGTCTCGCAGAAACACGCGCCGAAACCGTCGGCCTCCGCGGCCGGAACGACCGGGGTGGGCCGGACGATCGCGCTGCGCCGTTCTGTCCCAATGTCTGTGTCTATTCCAGCGATCAGCCTGCAGTCATCCTTGCTGCGGCTCGGCAACAATCCGAGCGGGGGAATGCAGGTTCCCGACCTGCAGACAAGCTCCCAGTTCGCCGCCTGGTATAAGTACTCGGTGACGCCCGGGCAACTGGGAGCGTCGGTCATCTTGGGGCACGTGGACAGTTACGGCGGCCCCGCCGTGTTCTTCCGGCTCGGGGCCATCCGCCCAGGCGACACGATCGACGTGACGCTGGCCGACGGGGTGACGGCGGTGTTCCGGGTGACCGGCGTGCGGACGTACCCGAAGTCCTCCTACCCGTCGAGCCTGATCTACTCGGCCCACGGGTACTCGGGCCTGCGGCTGATCACCTGCGGCGGAGACTTCGACTACTCCACCGGCCACTACCTCAGCTCGGTCGTGGTGTTCGCCGTGCTCCAGTCCTGGCACCACTGAGGTTCAGCGGTGCCAGGACTGCCGGGGACGCTGGCTACTCAGCTACGCAGGTGTTCACGCACTCGCCGAGGCCCTCGATGTAGGTGCGCAGCACGTTGCCCGGCTTGAGGTAGACCGGGGGCGTGCGGGCGTCGCCGACCCCGCCGGGCGTGCCGGTCAGGATCAGGTCGCCGGGCCGGAGCGTGACGATCTGGCTGGCGTAGGCCAGGATCTGCGCCGGGCTGAACAGCAGGTCAGACGTGCGGGACTGCTGCACGACGTCATCATCGACCGTGCAGAGGACCTCTAGGTCGTCGGGGTCCGCCTCGTCAGGCGTTACCAGGTAGGGCCCGACGGGGGTGGTCCGCTCGAAGTTCTTGCCGGCCCACCATTGCAGGGTCCGGCGCTGCCAGTCCCGCATCGAGATGTCGTTGGTAACCGTGTAGCCGGCGATTGCCGCCTGTGCCTCGTCGGCGCTCGCGCGGTGGATCGGCTGGCCGACGACCACGCCGAGCTCGACCTCCCAGTCCACCCGGTCGCTGATCGAGGGGATCACCAGGTCGTCGCCCGGGCCGAGCAGCGCGTCCGGGTACTTGGTGAAGATCGTCGGGTACTCGGGGGTCTCACGGCCGGTCTCCGCGATATGCATCCGGTAGTTCAGGCCAACGCAGATGATCTTCCCCGGGCGGGGCACCACCGGCGCGAAGTCTGCTTCCGGCACCGGGACGGGCGAGGCGCCCGCCCGGTCATGCGCGGACGCAAATTGCCCGGTTTCGAACAGTTCGCTCACGGACTGCGCCGCGAGCGGGATCAGGGTCTGGTCCTCCAGCCGGGCCGCCGTCGTCCCGTCTGAGGTGCGGATGGTAGCGAGTCGCATGATTCGGACTCTATCTGGTGAGGTCGGCCAGGATAAGCCGAGGATGGCGGCGAGCGTCGGTGCCGCGATGTTCCGGCCGGAGACGACCACGACCACCTGACCGGCGGCCTGGACCTTCCCCGCCAGCACGGCGGCGGTCGCGGCGGCGCCCGCTCCCTCGGCGACGATGCCGTGTGCGGTCGCGAGGTAGCGGATCGCCGAGGCGATCTCGTCCTCGGTCACGGTGACCAGCGCGGCGACGTGGTCCCCGATCAGGTCCACGGTGACCGAGCCCGGCTCCAGGTTCCCCGCCAGGCCGTCCGCGAGGGTGGTGCTGACCTCGACCGGCACCAAGCGGCCGGCCTGGACCGCGGCGGAGACCGCCGTTGACGCGGCGGCCTCGACACCGACGATCCGCGTCCCCGGGCGACCTGACGCCCACAAGCCGAGGCCCGCGGCCAGTCCGCCGCCGCCGACGGCGCACACGACGGTCAGCTCCCCGTCGGCCTGCGCATCCAGCTCGTGGCCGATCGTGCCCTGCCCGGCGATGACCAGCGGATCGTTGTACGGCGACAGGTAATAACCGCCGAGCCCGATCGCGTGCGCCTCCGCCTCCTCGTAGGAACGACCGGTCCGCACCAGCGTGACCGGGTACTTCCGCAGCGCCTCGGTCTTGGCCGGCGACGCGGTCTCCGGCACCACCACGGTGGCTTCCCGGCCCAGCCGGGCCGCCGCGTAGGCGACGCCGAGCCCGTGGTTGCCTGCCGACGCGGTGACCACCGGCCGACCGGGGTCGAGCGAGGTGAGCGCGTTCAGCGCGCCGCGCACCTTGAATGACCCGGTCGGCTGCAACGATTCCAGCTTCAGCGTCAGGCCCGGCCCCGCCGTCACGTCGAGCGGTGTCGGCGCCAGCATAGGTGCGATCACCGCCCAGGCGGCGTCGACGTCGGCAGCCCGTGGCCGGGAAACGGCCCTCATCCCGCCACCGGCGTGCGCAGCAGGGTGAAACTGGTGCTGCCGCGGTGGCGGAAACCTAGCTTCTCGTACAGGGCGACCGCGGGATTGGCAGCCACCGCGTGCAGGAACGGGTTCTCACCGCGGGCGCGGATCTGCTCGGCGAGTGTCAGCATCAGCTGCCTGGCGAACCCGTGGCCACGCCAGGACGGGTCGGTGCAGACCGCGCTGATCTCGGTCCATCCCGGCGGGTGCAGCCGCTCCCCCGCCATCGCGACCAGCTGCCGGTCGACGCGGATGCCCAGGTAGGCACCGAGCTCGATGGTACGTGGCAGGAATGGTCCCGGTTTGGTACGCGCGACCAGGTCAAGCATCTCGGGAACATCGTCGTCTCCGAGCCGCACCGGGCGGACCTCGCCGGCGAGCGGAGGCGGCAGCGGCCCCTCGGCCACCATTTGCACGCCGGGCCCGATCAGCTGATGTTCCCAGCCAGCGGGCGGGGCCGCCGGCATGCCCATCACCCCGAGTCCGGCGGCGGGCCCGGCCAGCTCCGCCAGGTCACGCCAGTCCCCGGTCGATGGTTCGCTCTCAAAGGCCGCGAACGGCGATATATCAGCGCGATACCGGGCGACGCGGCCGCGCCGCTCGGCGAACTGCGCGTGCGGCCCGGTGAGCGATTCCCAGACAGGGTTATCAAGCACGTGAAACACACGCTCGATGCTATCGACCACGGGAACGTCCGTAGAATCTGGTGCTCCGGCAGCAGATTCCACGGACGTTCGCCGGGCTTACTCGAGCGGCTGCCGCGAGATGGCCGGGGGCTGGCGGCCCGCGAGCAGCCAGCCCCCGGCGGTCTCGCTGCGTATGAGCCCAACCGACATGGCGAGCACGCCAAGCGCCACGGCGGTCGCGACGATGGTCGCCCCGTTGGTGATCTGGGTCAGTCCCAGCTCGCCGGACTTGGTCTCCACCGTCCCGCCCAGGGCGGCGATCGCCGAGCGCATCGAGCTGACCTGCCCGGCCGTGAGCGGGTCCGGTGTCTGGACCAGCCAGCCAGTGAGCGTCGTCTTCAGGTGCAGTTCCTGTACGGCGTGCTCGGTGATCACGGTGTTCGGCGCGGAGGTGCCGCTCGGCAGCGAGCCGGCCGGCTGGATGACCGGGTTGGCCAGCTGGTTCATCGTGGCCGCGTTCGGGTTGCCGTACAGCAGGTACATCCGCGGCTCGGACGCCAGCCCCGGCCGCATGGACAGGAAATCGGCGTCGGCAGCGACCCCGGTTATCGCGTACTGGCGCAGCAGGGCCGGGGTCGCGACGTAGATCGTGCCGCTGAAGTTGTTGTTCCCGGTGCCGGCCTGGGACAGGGTGACGATCCCGCCGCTCGCCGGATGGGCGGTGTAGAGCGGCAGCACGTAGCTCGCGTGCAGCCCGGCGCTGACCGACGTCACCTCGGCGGCCAGCGCGGCGGGGGTCGACGCGGTGGCCGGATGGTCCCCTGGCCCGAACCTGTTGCCGTGCCCGGACTCGTAGACGATGAACTGGCTGGAGGTCACGTTCTCTCCCGTCCAGTCCAGCACCATCGCGAACCGGAAGCTCGCGATCAGCGTGATCAGCATCGCCAGGAACACCGCGAAGCTCACCGCGCCGAGCGCCGCGCCGGACCGGGCGCGGTACCGGACCATGTCCCGGAGCGCGATCCGCACCGCAACCGGCGAACGCGGGCCCGCCGCCCCGGTCAGCGCGGTCACGCAGATCCCGGCGAGCAGGAAGAGGGAGTCCTGACTACTGTTACCCGCCCAGCCACCGGAGAAGAACAGCAAGACAAGGCCGCCGGCCAGCGTGACCAGCCCCGCCAGGGCCGACCGGTGCACGGCCCGGGGACGCGGCGGACGGCCGGACAACGCCGCGCTGCTGGAGGTACGCAAGCTCACTTTGCTGACCCGGCGGCTGGCCGCGGACTGGTGCGGCGTTACGATCCCGGTCCCGTACCTGCCGCCGCCCGCGCCCCTCGGCTACCGGCGACGGATGTCCTGGCTGCTGAGCGACCCGGCGACCTGGCGGGATCTCGGCTGGCTCGTGGTGAACGGGCTCTTTGGCTGGCTAGTCGCCGCGTTCTCCCCTGCGCTGGTGGCGGTAGGCCTATTCGGCTTCGTCATCCCGGCATTCGGTTCGTATTACCCCATCCCCGCGTTCCCCGGAAATACCAATGGCACCGTGCTCCTCTTTGGCGTGGCGATGATGGGTTTCGGGCTGTTGATAGCCTCCTGGATGCTAGTTGGTTACGGTCGCCTCGCGCACTGGCTGCTCGGGCCGGCCGGGGACGCCGAACTGCGCCAGCGGGTCCAGCACCTAGCCGAGAGCCGCGCCGAGACGGTGCAGCCCGGCCGGCGGTCCTACCGTGGTGACCCTGGAAGTGCCGTGCGAGTTGTCCTAGCCGAGGATCTGTTCCTGCTGCGGGACGGGCTGATCCGGCTGCTGTCCTCGTTCGGTTTCGAGGTGGTCGCCGCGGTCGACAACGCCGCATCGTTCCTCGACGCGGTGCGTACCCACGCGCCGGATGTGACCGTCGTGGACGTGCGGTTGCCACCGACGTTCACCGACGAGGGATTGCGCGCCGCGCTGGAAGCCCGCCGCGAGTCCCCCAAGCTGCCGGTGCTCGTGCTGTCGCAGTACGTTGAGCAGCTGTACGCCCGCGAACTGCTCGCGGACGGCGGCGGCGGCGTCGGTTACCTGCTGAAAGACCGGGTATTCGACGGGGCGCAGTTCACCGACGCGGTGCGGCGGGTCGCCGCGGGCGGGACCGCGATGGACCCCGAGGTGATCGCCCGGCTGCTGGCCGCGCGTCCGCGTGAGCCCGTGAGCACGCTCAGCCCGCGCGAGCGTGAGGTGCTGTCGCTGATGGCCGAGGGCCGGTCCAACGCCGCCATCGCGCAACGGCTGTTCGTCACCGAACGGGCGGTCGCCAAGCACACCGCCTCTATCTTCACCAAGCTCGACCTGCAGCCATCCGACGACGACAACCGCCGCGTACTAGCCGTCCTCGCCTACCTAGGCGCGCAGCCCTAGTCTGCTGGTTGGCGCCGCACTGCCCGCACTCGTGGGCGAGCCAGGGCATCTGAGGCTCCTGCGGTGCATGGTTTACCTGAGGCTGATGTTGTCGGCTCAGGGCATCCGGCGACCCCATCGATGGGCCATCGATAGCGCGATAGCACCATCGATGGGCCATCGATGGGAGCCGGTGCCGCGAACCGGGTTCATGGGCTGCCGCCCATGCTGTCGACCAGCGACTGCTTGGACAGTCCATGCGCGGCGCAGAACCGATCGAGGACTTCTGTGTCTACTGGGTCCGAGAGTGTGCTCTGCGCCTCATTGGCGTCATCCACCAGCCCGGCGCGTCGAAGTGTGCTGACGATCTCGTCAAGGGAACGGCTCATGAGACCACCTTCAAGCGTTCAGCTTGCCGTCTCTCGGTGCAACCGTCGGAGCGGCCGCAAGCTTCCCGTGACAGCACATCCGCTTGCTTCCCGGCCAGCGGTAACCAGGGAGCGAGCCGAGCGTCCCGGCGACGGCGCTAGGTAGAGCCACAACCACCGAATCGTAGATCGCTATAGCGGCCTGCGAAGCCGACGCGCCTCGTGACTTGCATTGTGCGGCGGGGTGTGCTTAACTCATGTTGCTCTCGCAAGAGAGAATCCGCCATATCCCTTCGGGGAGCGGCTGCCGGCCCTGTCCTATCGGATGGGGCCGTTGCTTTTATTGCCATCTCTCCGGTTTGGTGTACATCTCACCGGAAGGCGTCAGCGAGCAGATGCGTCGCGATGTTGACGTCGGACCCCTTCTCTTCGGTCTTCAGGACCTCCACGGTCTTGGGCTGACCTGGTCTAACGTTCGCCACCGGCATGCGGACCCGGCTCTGCTGGAATCGTCCGAGGTGGATGGAGATCTTGGGGTTCAGCGCCAGCGCTTGGAGGTACTTATCCTCTGGCCGCCTGTTAGCACTCGGGGTTTTCAAGGCAACCAGCCATTCTTGTTGGCGTCAAGTTTGGCAACTAGTTGCCAAACTTTACGCCAACGAGAATGGCTGGTTGCCTTGAAAACCCCGAGTGCTAACAGGCGGCCAGAGGATAAGTACCTCCAAGCGCTGGCGCTGAACCCGAAGATCTCCATTCACCTCGGAC
>JBEKHI010000320.1:0-10961 GCA_050012355.1 Streptosporangiaceae bacterium
GGAGGAACTGCAGGCCACCGTGCTGGAGGCCTCCCGCCGGGAGCACGAGGCCCGGGGCTGGCGGGCGGCCGCCGCGGGCGGCCTGGCGGTGTGCTCGCTGGACGGGACGCTGATCCGGGTCCCGGACACGCAGGTCAGGGCGCTGCCCTTGAATGACGTCTCCACCCGGGGCCTGCTCGGGATAACGCACGGCCCGTCCGGCGGCGGGAAGGGCAAGGCCGCCGGCGAGCAGAAGCTGCTCGACGAGGCCGTGGAGGCATACCCGCACCTGTTCGCGAAGGACCGGCTCTGGATCGCGGACCGGAACTTCCCCGGAGCGGCCCGGCTCGCCCGGCTGATCGCCCGGACCCACGTGCTGATCAGGCTGAAAAGCGACATCCCGCTGAAGCGGACCTCCCCGATCCTGGCCGACGGCTCGTATCTCGCGGAGCTGTCAGGCGACGGCCTCACGGTACCGGTCCGGGTCATCGAGTACTACGCCGAGGTCGAGGGCCAGGACGTTCTCGAGATGTTCTGCCTGGTCACCGACCTCACCGATATCGAGGCCCACCCGGCGCCGCAGCTCGCCGGGCTCTATAAATGGCGGTGGGACGGGTCGGAGACCGCACTCCGGGAAGCGAAAGCCTCCCTCGACGGCGCCGGCCCGGGCACAGGGCCGATGCTCCGCTCTAAGTCCCCGGCCCTGGTCCGGCAGGAACTCGCGGCCTGGACCGCCGCGACCGAGATGACACGCGGCGTCGCCCGCGACGCCGCGGCCGCCGCCGTCCCCGCGAGGAAGGGCCGCCGCGCCGGGCAGCCCGTCCGGCCCCGCGAGATCTCCTGCGCCCGCACCCGCCGCGCCGTCACCGCCGCGATCTGCGCCGGCGGGACCTGCTACGAGGCCCTGACCAGGGAAATCGCGAAATACCGGGTCATCATCGACCGGAACCGCCACCGCGCCCGCAAGTCGAAATCACCCAGCAGCTTCGCCCGGGCCACCGGGAAGGACACCCGCACCCGCATCGCGCCCGCCGTCATCACCATGGCCAACGCCCCGGCCTGACCAGCCAGACAGGAAACTACCCGCAGTAACCAAACCATCGAACCGGACAACGACGCCTAAACACCTAAACCCCGTGGCATTGCGCTGCGGCCCGAGCTGGCAATCACCTCGGCGTACCGCCGCCGCTGACAACTGCTACGCGCCCAGCTGAGGTCCATTTTCGGCTCAGCTCCATAATTAAGATGGTGGATGACGGGATCCGGCAGCGTTCAACTGACGCGGTCCCGTGGTTGAACGAGCCGCTGGTCTGCCAGGCAATTAGTTGCTCTCCGCAGGGCGGCTCGTCGCGGCGGTCGCCGAGGCCGAGGAGATCGTGCGGCAGCCGCGACCGGTTTTGACCTGACCCCGCTGTATCCCAAGCTGCGGCCGGTACTGTCGGGGCTGGTGGAGATCGCCTACGACGCCAATAACCAGCCGACGCTACATCGAGTCGCTGGTGTATGAGAGCAGCGCGTACGGCGAGGAGCGGCAGTCGGTGGTTCACCGGCCGCAGGCACCTGCCGGTCCTGCGCGGCACGCTCATCCACGTCACCGTCGAACGGCTCCCTGACGGCCGCGACCCGCACCGGGCCATGTGGCGGGGTCGGCGGGTCACGGCCACATGGCGCGGTGCGGTTGGGAGCGCACCTGGAGCTCTTCACGGACCTGTGCCGGTGGACGGAGCGTGAGGCATCGCCCCGGCCGGGCTGGACGGCGGCTAGGTCGCGGTGTTCCTCGCCGACAGGCGGCGTCGCGGCCGCACGGAGCAGTTATGCAGCGACCGCGGTCCGCTTCACCGCGCAGGAGGTCTGGGCCCGCGATATCACGCGCTTCCTGGTGGGCAACTGCCCGCAGCGGGCATGCCCGGGAGACGGTTCCCGCTCTCCGGTCGTTCCTGCGGTTCTGTCATCTGGACGGTGTCATCCCGTCCGTGCTCGACGGCGCCGTGCCGGCGGCCGGGACGCGGATGAGCCCGCTGCCGAAGGGCATCCCGGACGGTGACTTTGACCTGCTGCTCGCGAGCTGCGACCGGGAGCTCCCGCGGGGACTGCGAGATTACGCGATCCAGGTCCTGCCAGCCTGCCTCGGGCTGCGCGCGGGCGAGGTCGCGGCGATGAGCTGGACGACATCGACTGGCGCCGCGGCGAGCTGGCGGTCCGCGGGAAAAGAGGCCGGGAGGAAACGCTTCCGCTGCCGGTGACGTCGGCGAGGCGATCGCCGGCTACCTCCGCTCCGGGCGGCTGGAATCCGGCAGCGCGATGGTGTTCCTGCGCTGCTACGCCCCGCGGCGGTGACTGACGACCCGGGGAGTGACCGGCATCGTCTACGCGGCATGCGACCGTGCGGGCATTGCCCGCGCGGGGCGCACCGGCTCGGCCACACCGCGGCCAGCCGGATGCTCGCGGGAGGAGCGAGCCTCGGCGAGGTCGGCGAGGCGCCCTGGCAGATTTCCTCATTATGAGCATGTCTTCAAGTTCATCAAGCGCGCCCTCGGCCTCACCGCGGCCAAAGTCCGCACCCCAGAGCACGCCGACCGCTGGGCACGGGTCGTCATGGCCGCCTGGTCCCAGCTGCTGCCCGCCCGGCCGCTGGCCGCTGATCTCCGCCGCCTCTGGGAGAACAGCCCGGTCCCGGCCGGCCGCTGACCCTGGGCCGGGTCCGCCGGGCTTTCGCAACATCCGCCGCGACCTAGGCACACCCGCCCGTGTCGCGAGACCCTCCCGCGCCGGACCCGGCAGGTCCGAAGGCAGCAGCAAAGGCCCTGCACCCCGCTACCTCCTCCCCGGCGAAGTCGGCGCAGCGCGCACAGCAAACACGGCACTGACCAGGGAAAAGGTTAAAACTTTGGCTTAACGCGGACCATTGGCGTTATCCGAGGGATACCTGCTGCGCCTACAACCCTGCCATTGGAGACGTTTCGTCGTGCGGCAGGCAAACCGCGTCGAGTACGGGCATGCCTGGCTGAAGCTAGCGGCTAAAGCAAGCCTGATGTTTTATTTAGGGGCCGTATGAAGGGGCGCATCTCCATGGCAGGTATGAATATCCTCAAATTCCTGGTTGAATCCATCTGAATTGGGAGAGTCTGGGTGTTCTGGCGTATCTCAGGTGATTCAAGCTGGTCGGCGGGATGGCGGCGGTGTGCCAGGAAGGCGGCCGGGGTTTCCGTTCCGTCACCGGTTCAGCGGTTTCTGCGGCTGTTTCCGGGATGATGAGCAGAAATCAACCCCTGGCAGGCCATCTGGAGGCACGGCGGTGAGGCAGGTCCGGGAGGACGGGAGCGACGCCCCGGTGGACTCGGAGCGGGCGGGGGTTACCAGAGCCGCCGGTATCCGGCACGGTAGCGTGGAGGCCAGGCATGGACGGGATGTGACCAGCGCGTTCGGGCCGGTCCGCGTCACCCGGATGGCCTACCGCAACCGCCGCGAGCCGAACCTGTACCCGGCCGACGCCCGGCCGGTCCTGCCTGAGGACCCGTACTCCCTGGGAATGCGGTCCCTGGCAGCCTTCCACTTGGCCGTCGGCGAGTTCGAGCTTATCGAGGCCCGCACTGGCGTCACGGTCGGCCGCGCCCAGCTCGTCGGCCTCGCAGAAGACCGCGCCGCCTGGACGGACGACTTCTACGAGGAACGCGCCCGTGATGCGGACGAGGATCCGCCGGACACTGATGTGATCATGATGCAGGGCGACAGCAAGAGCATCATCATGCGCCCGGAGCACCGCAAGCACCATGAGAGCGCTGGCACCGTCCGGTCCAGGATCAACAAGATGGCCGAGATCGTCGCGGTTGTTGGCTTCACCCCTGACGTCCGCGAGCCGGAGGACATCGCCGCCCCGCCCGCCCGCCGCCAGGCGCACTCCGGCCCGGAGGCCCGCGATAAGTGGCTATCGCCTCGGTCACCGAGAGCATCGAGGACATGATGGCCGCAGCGTTCGACGAGGCCTACCGCCGTGACCCCCAGCGGACCCGGCAGCGGGTCTTCCTCGTCGACGGGAACAAGCAACAGATCACCGCCATTGAGGACCATGCCGCCGAGCACGGGCTGAAGGTCCTGGTCCTGATCGACTGCATCCACGTCAGCGGCTATATCGGCAAGGCCGCCGCCGCGCTCCACGCCGGCGCTCCCGTCACCTACCTGACGAACAACCAGCAGCACATGAAGTACGACAAGGCCCTCGCCAAGGGATGGCCCATCGCCACCGGCATGATTGAGGGCACCTGCAGATTCGTCATCGAGGACAGATTCGGAATTACAGGCGCGAGATGGTCCCCCGACGGCGCCAAGCTCATCCTCAAGCTCCGCGCTGTCGTCGTCAACGGCGACCTCGGCGACTACATGAACTATTACAAGGAACGCTACGGCAGCGAGCACCACCTCGCCTGCTACGACGAGGACACCATCGAGCGCCTCGACTTCGCCGCATGACCGAAACATCTAGAAACAAACTACCTCTAAGAAAGATGTGCCCCGTATGAAGGCAGTGATAATCGCCGGGGGCAAAGGTACACGTCTGGCAGAGTTCACCCGGGTCACGCCTAAGTCACTGCTTCCCGTGGCATGCAGGCCGGTTCTTGAACATCAGATTGAGCTTCTGAAAGGCAGCAACATTACGGAAATAATCCTCGCAACCGGGCATCTTGCACGAAACATCTCCGAACAATTTGCTGATGGGCGACAATATGGTGTTAATATCGAGTATTTGGAGGAAGATAAACCACTCGGCACTGCCGGAGCGCTCATGAAACTCAAAGACCGACTTCGTGAGCGCTTTCTTCTCATCTACGGGGATCTTATACTGGATCTACATATTGGTAGATTGACTCGCTTTCATGTTGACCATTCTGCTTTGTGTACATTGGTGGTACATCCAAACAGTCATCCGCATGATAGCGATGTAGTAGTGATAGACCGATCGAACGTGATCGTAAACGTACTGGAAAAGAACAAGTCCCGCAATTTTCACTACAACAATTTGGTAAACGCAGGGGTCTTTGTCTGTGAGCCTGGGCTCATGGACTTCGTTGGTGAAGCCGCACCGCAGGACTTGGAGAAAGATGTTATCAGGGCCGCCATGAAGACTGGCCGTGTCTATGCCTACCGAACGACAGAGTACATTCGGGACATGGGGACCGCTGGGCGTTATGCGCAAGTTCAAGCAGACATGATGAAAGGAATTCCCGCTAAGAGAAATCTCCGGCGCAGACAGAAAGCCGTGTTTCTCTATAGAGACGGACCGATTAATAAGTCTGTCGGGCTTGTTTACCGGCCCGGGCAGCTGACCCTCGCGGAAAATTCCATTCAGGCTATACGTATGTTGAATGAGTCCGAATACCTCTGCATAGTCATCGCCGACCAATCGGTCGTAGTGCGAGGTCTTTGCACCGCAGCTGAGATGGAGCAGATCGATAGATGTTTGGAGACTCTGCTGGCTGAGGGCGGGGGCTATATAGACGCGCTTTATTACTGCCCGAATCATCCAGATAAGGGCTTCTCCGGAGAGAATCCTGACTACAAGGACGATTGCAAGTTTCGTAAGCCAGGAACTCTGCTTTTCGAGATAGCGGCTACGACATACAATATCGATTTGTCAACTTCTTATATGGTCGGAGACGCAACAGTAGATATCCAGGCTGGCAAGAACGCAGGCATGCGTACAATACTCCTCTCGGTTGACGACGAGGGAGTGCGCGACGGTGAGTGCGATGTGGAGGCTGACTTGCACGCCGACTCTTTGTATGGAGCGGTTAACATTATTCTGACCGAGACGCGTGACGAGATGAGTGAGAATGGCCAGCACAAGGACACGGCTAGTAGGTCCGGTATAGCGGAGAAAGAGAGAGGAAAGTCGGATTCAGATGCGGCAGGATGCGACGGCTTATCTGCAAGGACTGAAACTGTTTATAGGCGCGATGGGCACGCTCCCGGGATAGCCGCCATCGCGGACCGGCTGATCGCAGTAAATAAGCGGAGCGGGGTCATGTTTATGTGTTCGAAAATGACGGAAGTGCAGCATCGCATCGCACTTGGTCAACGATTTCAATAAGAGGGCGAGCGTCGGCCTGCATAATGGATTCCGGTTTATTGTCTAACGATAATGTCCCGGTCCCGCTGCAACAGCAAGCGATATTGACTGCGATGAGGTATTTATTAGCCAGCTAAGGAATTGCTTGAAGCCGCGGGGTCTCGTGATCGGGATATCGAGCGGAAGCAATTCTTGTAATGTAATAAGAGCTGTTCGGCATGCTAAGTCATTGGGTGTGGAGAGTATAGGTTTGACTGGATATGACGGCGGGCAGCTGATCGTCGCGGGTCACGTGAGCCTGCAGATCGAGGGGTTCGACCGGATCTACCTCAACAGGTGGGTGCCGGGGTTGCAGACGTCCGGGCAACTCGCTTGGTGGCTGGGCTGGCGGGGGTACCCGATTGCGTCGTCAGCGGCGCTGGGGAAGTTCAGGCAGAGGTTCCGGCAGGCGGTTCGCCGGTACGCGGACGGCAACGCCATCCAGTGGGTGACGTTCCGCAAAGGGGACCGGAAGCTGGACGTGATGCGCCCGTACCTGGATGCCATCGACAGGACCATCGCCGCCGCCCGGCTCGAACGCGCGGCCTGACCCCATGCCTGCGGCAGCGCCCACGCACTCCCCGGCGCGATCAAAACTCAAGACAAACGTCAAAATCCCCGTGCCTTAGAAGACGAGTCTTGAACCATCTAATGATGTTCTTGGTCCGTGAGTGAAGCCTCTGAATTTTCCGCAATCGGTTTCCGCTTGATCCGGACAAGCGAGTCAACGCCGCGCCGCGCAGCCGCTGCCCACCGGTGAGGCTCTACCTCTCTTGGCGCCCGGATCCGGGCGATGACCGGGCAGGGAACCTACCCCATCCGGCAAGGCGCCTACGACCTGCGCAAGCTCCGCGCAAGAACGCTGGCCGCCAAGCCCGGCAAGTCACGCTGCTACCAGATCCCCCGGACGCGGCCCGCACCATCACCGCCCTGCTCAGCCTCCGCGATCACGTCATCGGGCCCATCCTGGCCGGAGTCCGCAGCCCCTGCCGGGGCCGTGAGCCCGCGCACTAGACCGACGTCGACCGTGACTACGAGACTCTCCGGATTGGCATGCAGGCCCTGTTTTGTGATCTGGCCATCCAGGCATCCCCGACCGCATAGACAACATTTTGCCGATCGGAGACCCTCAAGCGGCTAGCCGGACTATTAGCGCTAGCCGGGCGAGACCTACCGGATCTACCATGTGGCGTGATAGATGCCCTTTCTCGTCGGAAAGCTAGCCCGTAGTCATGGGCTTGGCCAGCCTGCGCGCACGTAGCCGACACGGCACGGGCCGCTACTCATTCGGAATTATGTGAGCGATTGGGGTATGCGGATGTCCGGATCTGACGGTGAATATCATGAGCTGATGCCACGCCAGCTTGGCATCTGGCGCGCTCAGCAGCTCAGGCTTGATGATCCGGGCTATAACGTAGGCGAATACCTTGAGATCCATGGTGACTTGGATGTGGGTCTCTTCGAGGAGGCCCTGCGGCGTACCGTTAGCGAGGCCGAGGCTTTGTATCTCCGTTTCCGCGAGGATGACGGCGCGCTGCGGCAGTATGTTGATAAATCGCTTGCCTGGCCGCTTCATATCATTGATGTCACCTCTTCGACGGATCCACGGGCTGCGGCCGAGGACTGGATGTGGGCGGATATGCGCCGGGCGGCCGATCTGAGGGAGGGCCCACTCTTCACGCAGGCTGTGTTCAAGGTTTCCCGGACCCGGCTCTTCTGGTATTACCGCAGTCACCATATTGCGGTCGACGCTTTCAGCGGCCCGATGATCGCTGGCCGCCTGGCTCGAATTTATACCTCATTGCTGGAGGGCAACTTGCCCAAGGATGGGCCCCTCAAGCCATTGTCTGCGCTCATCGACGGTGAGTCTTCCTACCGGGCCTCGGCTGACTTCGTCCGGGACCGGGAGTTCTGGCTAAATACCCTAACGGAGTTCCCCGGTGTAGCTAGCACAAGCGGTCAGCAAGTGCGGCGAGGGTGGCATATGCCGCAGCGACATACGGAGAATATCGGTTCCGCCGACGCGGCAGATCTGAGAGCTGCTGCCCGACGGCTGAGTACGAGTTTCTCCGGACTGATAATCACTGCCGCGGCTATATATCTCCATCGCAGTACCGGCGCCGAGGATGTTGTCATCGGCTTGGCTGTTCCCGGCGGAGCGGGGAAAGATCAGCGTCGGATCGTAGGTATGACGGGAAATGTCCTGCCTGTCCGCCTCACGGTAGGTCCGAAGACGTCCATTGAGAAGCTCGTACGGCAGACCTCGACGATGGTCAGGGACGTACTGAGGCACCAGCGGTACCGGTATGAGGACATTCTCCAGGACCTCGGACTGGCTGACGGCAGCGCGTTGCCCGGCCTAGTCATCAACGTAACGTCTTCCGCGCGCCCGATACGGTTCGGCGATTGCGCGACCATCGTGCATAACCTTAGTAACGGGCCTGTAAACGACCTGGCAATCTCCGTTTATGACAGGTCCGCAGATGGCAGCATTCAGATCGTCTGTGATGTAAACCCCGATATTTACAGCCTAGCAGCATGCAGGAATATCACCCGCCAGTTCCGGAAAATCCTGAACTGGGCGGTAACTGCTTCCCCCGCCGAGTATGTTAGTCGATCAAAAATTATGGCTGGGCGCGTACGCGCCGCCCAGGCGCCGTCGGCCACATTGCCGGCCCTGTTCGAAGCGCAGGCGGCGCGTACCCCGGATGCGCTGGCGGTCGCCGATAACGCTGTGCGGCTGACGTACGCGGAGCTGAACGCGGTAGCCAATCGGTTGGCCCGCCGCCTGATACAGCTGGGTGCGGGGCCGGAACAGGTGGTCGCGGTGGTGATGGAACGCTCTGCCGCACTGGTGGCCGCGCTGCTGGCTGTACTAAAGGCCGGGGCGGCCTACCTGCCGGTCGACCCGGGCTACCCGGCCGGGCGGATCGTGTTCATGATCGATGATGCACGCCCGACAGTCATCATTAGCTCGGCGGCCGAGGCTGTGCCGCAGCGGGTCACCGTGCCGGTGCTGGCACTCGACGACCTGGGCCTGGGGGCAGGTGAGCTGGGACTGAGGGCCACCGAGCAGGGGGTGGCATGGCGTCCGGGGGGCCTGGCGGGGGGTGATTTGGCTGATGCTGACGTGACGGATGACGACCGCGGGATGGCACTGCTGCCGGGGCATCCGGCGTATGTGATCTATACCTCGGGGTCGACTGGGCAGCCAAAGGGGGTCATCGTTACCCACCGCAGCCTGGCCAACTACCTGGCTTGGTGCCGTGAGGCCTATCCGGAGGTAGGCGGCAGCAGCCTGCTGCATGCGCCGGTGTCATTTGATTTTAGTATCACCGGCCTGTTTGGGGGGCTGACCAGCGGTGGCAGCGTGTATGTGGCCGCGCTGGATGAAGATCTGCCGACACTGCTCGGGCAGGAACGGCTGACGTTCTTGAAAGTCACGCCCGGTCATCTGGCGGTGCTAGATGGCCTGCCGGAGCAGTGTGCTCCGGCAGGGCGGCTGCTAGTGGGCGGGGAGGCAGTCAGCGGCGTGCAGGTGCAGGAGTGGCGGCGGCGGCATCCGGGCGTGGCGGTGGTCAATCACTACGGGCCGACTGAGGCGACGGTGGGCTGCATCGATTACCTGGTCCCCCCGGCGCAGGAAGCACCGGGGGGGATGGTCCCGATGGGGTCGCCGATCGTGAATGCCCGTGCCTATGTGCTGGATGGCTGGCTGTGCCCGGTGCCGGCGGGGGTGGCGGGGGAGCTGTATGTGGCGGGGGCGGGGCTGGCGCGGGGGTATGCGGGGCGGGCGGGGCTGACCGGGGAGCGGTTTGTGGCGTGCCCGTTCGGGGTGGCCGGGGAGCGGATGTACCGGACCGGGGATGTGGTGCGGTGGACCGCTGACCGGGGAGCGGTTTGTGGCGTGCCCGTTCGGGGTGGCCGGGGAGCGGATGTACCGGACCGGGGATGTGGTGCGGTGGACCGCAGAGGGGGAGTTGGTGTTCTGCGGCCGGGCGGATGACCAGGTGAAGATCCGCGGGTTCCGGGTCGAACTAGGCGAGGTCGAAGCCGTGCTGGCCGCCCATCCGCAGGTGGGGCAGGCAGTCGTGGTTGCCCGTGAGGATGTCCCCGGTGACAAGCGGCTGGCCGCCTACCTGGTGCCCGCAGCGGCGGGGGACGGCGCGGCGAGTGGTGAGGCTGACGGGCTGGCCGGGGCGGTGCGGGAGTTCGCGGCCGGACGGCTCCCGGAATACATGCTGCCCGCGGCCATCACCGTGCTGGAGTCACTGCCGCTGACCGCAAACGGGAAGGTGGACCGGGCCGCGCTGCCGGTCCCGGGTTACCCGGCGGGCGGCTCGCCGGGGCGGGGCCCGGCCACGATCAGGGAGGAGATTGTGTGCGGGGCGTTCGCGGAGGTGCTGGGCCTGGACCGGGTAGGAGCGGAGGATAACTTCTTCGAGCTGGGCGGTCATTCGCTGCTGGCGATGCGGCTGGAGCAGCGGCTGCGGCAGCGGGGGATGCCGGTGCCGGTGTTCGCATTGTTCGAGGCGCCGACGCCGGCTGGTTTGGCGGTGGTGGCTGGTTTGGCGGAGGTGGTGGTGCCGCCGCGGCTGATCCCGGCGGGGGCGGGGGTGATCACGCCGGAGATGCTGCCGCTGGTGGAGCTGACCGGGGGGCAGATCGGGCAGATCATCGCGGGGGTGGATGGCGGGGCGGGGAATGTGGCGGATGTGTACCCGCTGGGCCCGTTGCAGCAGGGGATGTTCTTCCATCACCTGATGGAGGAGCCCGATGGCGGGGATGTGTACCTGCGGCCGGTGGTGCTGGGGTTTGATTCCCGGGCCCGGCTGGAGGGGTTCCTGGGCGCGCTGCAGCAGGTGATCGACCGGCACGA
>JBEKHI010000321.1:0-11410 GCA_050012355.1 Streptosporangiaceae bacterium
GACGGCGGTGGCGTTGTGATGATGAGTGGTCGTGCTGGACAGCGGTGGCGGGGGCGCGGGGTGCGTAAGCAGGCGGCCGGGGGTGACGGCCTCGTCGAGGATCCAGGCGGGGTCGCCGGGGGCGGCGATGGTGCGGCCGAGCCAGGGTCCGGGTGCTGGGTCGCGGTCCAGGAGGGCTTCGGCCTCGGGGGGGAGGAAGGCGTGCTGCGGGGCGCCGTTGTCGGACCAGCGGAATCGGGTGACAGAGGTGACGGGGGGAACGGCACCGGCGGCGATGAGCTCGGCGAGGATCGTGAGGGTGGCGGTCCAGACGGCGTCGGGATCGGGGAGAGCGGCGATGACGGGGGCGACGCCAGTCAGGTGGAGATCGCCCTCGCGGGTGAAGAGCTGGCGGGCCAGGGTGGTGATGACACGGGCGGTGGTGTCACGGGCCCGAGCAGGAGTCACGGGAACGGGGGGCTTGTCGCTGGTCCAGCTAAGCTCGCTGCCGTGCCTGATGACGGAGGAGACCCGGACTAGCCGCGGGTCATCCAGCGTGTTGATGTCGAGCAGTTTCCGCACCCGGTGATGAACGCGTCCCGACCGGAACACCACCGAGTAGCGCAGCAGCCCCACGACCGGCCGCCGCGCGTAGCGCCGCTGCATGTCGGGCAGGCCGCTGTACAGCTCTGGCTGGGTATCCCAGTAGTTGGCGCGGGCGAGTTCGCGCCAGAGGGTGATGACCGGGTGGCGGGGCGGTGCGATGACGATGTCGTTGTTGATGCCTTCGGGGATCACGTGCAGGGCGAAGGCGTGGGGGGAGCTGGCGACGTTGTGGAACAGGCTGGTCAGGGAGGCGGGGAGGGGGGTGCCGTCGGGGGTGGTGCCGAGGTAGTTGTCGCCGTCGGTGTAGGCGCCGCCGAAGGTGTGGATGATGTCTAGGCGCAGGTGGTCGCTGGCGCCGGCGTAGCCGCGGGGGAGTTGTTTGGCCATTTCGGCGGTGAACGGGGCGTGCAGGGTCATGGGGTGGCTGGCGTGGAAGACCTCGTGCACGTTGATGAGGTGGATCCCGTGGTCGCGGGCCCAGGTGAGCATGGAGCGGACGGCGGCGTGCGGGTCCGGGGCACCCGGCGGGGGAACGGTCTCGGCGGCGGTGAACGCCGCCCGCGGCACATCCGTCCAGACGACAAAATCAGCCTCGTCGTGAAAGCGGTCGGCCGCGTAGCCGAAAATCCGGCGGAGTCGGGTGTTTTCCGGAACCGGACCGCCGAGCCAGATGACGTGCACCAGGTGCGGGATGCTCACCTCGGCTGGCAGCAGGGGGGCGCCGGCGGCGGGGGCCTGGTCCCAGTGGCGGCTATGGGGATCGCGGGCCACCCGGGTGACGAGGCCGGGGTCGGCGGCCAGGGCGGCGGGGATGAGATCGGCGGCGGGGGTGGGTGCGGGGCGGGTCATCGACAGGCGGCGCAGGAACGGGGCGGCGAGTTCGGGCGGCAGCGCACCGGGGTCGCAGCCGTCCAGGAACGCCGGCGCGGGTGGCAGGTCGAGCAGGCCGAACAGGTCCACGATGGTCGAACAGGTCCACGATGGTGCGCCGGGCCAGCTCGGCCTCGAAGGCGGGAGTACGCACCGGCGCCCCGGTCAGCTGCCGGATCCAGGCAGTCACGTCCGGGTCCAGCGGCGGCAGCGGCGGCGGTATCACCCGCCGCCCCACCGCCATCAACTCCCGCAGCTCCTGCGCCAGCTCCCGCTCGGGCGCGGCGATCGTTGCGTCCGGACCGTGCTCAGCGAGCTGGTCCTCCTGGTCCTGAGTGCTGGAGCGGGCGGTGCTCAGCGCGGCAGCGAGATTCTGCACCAGGAGTCCTTCCCCTGACGTTCGTATTAGATCCCGTCCGTTCCGGTGCCGGGTCCGGAACGGACGGGATGCTCCTCGATCAGCAGCCCCACCCGGTACCGGCCAGGGGCACCTACCGGCTGGATAAAGGCCATCTGATCAGGGTCTGAGAAAAAGCCGGGGTTCGATCGCGGCCTCCTGGCATCTGAGTCCCCACTCTTTAATACGCGGCTTCTGCCGCGCCGCTTCACGGGGCCGTTCGATGTGAAAATCTTTGGGAGGACAGGCTGTTTCCAGGACGGACAAACGAACCAAAGTGGGCGAATCGCCGTAGTTAAATATGAGAAGGCGTCGAACGAAATGGTCGAAGCATGCCTAAGCGAAACGCGCCCGTTGCGATCCCGGCGCGGGGTCCCGTCGATCTACTCGTCACCACGATGACCTATCCAGGAACTGCGTCCAATGTATCAGAGGCCAGGCACTGGCTGCGCGACATTCTCCGTAACTCGCCCCGGGCATATGATGCGGAGCTAGTCGCCGCCGAGTTTATGAGCAATGCCATCCGCCACACCCCCAGCGGCGACGACGGTGGTACCTTCACCATCACCATTCAACTCGGGTCTGACCGGGCCCGGATCGAGGTCCTGGACCTAGGGGGCGCCAGATGCGACGGCTCGCTTGGTTATGGCCTGCGGGCCACTGGCGCACCGGTCGCGAGCTCCGCCGAAGGCGGCCGCGGGCTGCGAATGGTGACCGCACTCGCTGACGAGTACGGTCACGAGGTCGGCGATACCCGGGTCCACATCTGCTGGGCGCTGCTCACCTGGTAAAGATTCAATAGAGTCGCCAGTTGGGAATGGCACCTGGAACGCTCCGGTAAATCGACCGGTCAGAGATAACGGTTGCTGGGCGGGGCGGAACCGTCCCTCGATGAGCGTGTCCGCTTGCCAGGGGCGGCGGCGAATGGAGCCGCGTCTTCCGGCGTGAGCGAGCGCAGATCGGTATCGGTGGGGGAACGCATGCCGCGCATCCGCCCGGCCTGCCTGGTGATCATTTCCTCCAGCACCTTGCGGGCATACCGGCCGTTGCCGAACGCCTTGTCTCGTGGCACCTGGTCGAAGTGCGCGCGCAGCAGGGTCAGGGTCTCGTCCGGGCATTCGTAGCCGGCCGCCGCCGCATGCTGGCAGAAAATGGTGATCAGCTCATCGGAGGAGTAGTTCTCGAAAAGCACGTATCGCGAGAACCGCGACGATAGACCCGGGTTGCTTGCCACGAACCTGGCCATCTCGTCGGTGTACCCAGCGGCGATGACCACCACCTCGTCCCGGTGGTCCTCCATGAGCTTGACCAGGGTGTCGATGGCCTCGCGGCCGAAGTCGTTGCCGGTGCCGCGCGGCGCCAGCGTGTAGGCCTCGTCGATGAAGAGCACGCCGCCGCGGGCCCGGTCGAAGGCGTTCTTGGTGCGCTGCGCGGTCTGCCCGACGTACTCGCCCACGAGGTCGGCGCGGGCCACTTCGACCAGCTCGCCGCCATCAAGCACGCCGAGCGCGGTGAGAATGTCCTTGTAGAGCCGCGCCACGGTTGTCTTGCCGGTGCCGGGCGCGCCCGCGAAGATCAAATGCCTGCTCAGCTGGGGCACCGGCAGTCCGGCCTGCTCACGCTGCCGGGCCGACGCGATCAGGTCCACCATGCCGGCCACTTCCTGTTTGACCTGGGCCAGGCCGACCATCTCGTACAACTGGCCGAGCAGGCCCTCGATGACCTGCGGCTCGGCCCCCCGGCCGGTGGTCGCGCCCGGGCCTGGCAGGCCAAGGTCTTCAGGCAGGAAGCGGGTCAGCTCCGCGGTCGACGCGTCCGGCATCATGGACAGCCGCCCGGCCTGGCGGCCCACCATCTCCTCGAATATCTTCCGGACCGTCCGGCCGTTGCCGAACGTCTCGTCCCGCGGCATCCGTTCGAAGAAGGTGGCCATCGCCGCCCGGGTCTCATGCTCGAGGGTGTAGCTGTGCGCCTGGCACATCAGCTCCATGATCTCTACCAGCTCGGCCGGGGAGTAATTCTCGAATTCCACGGTGCGAGAAAAACGCGAGGCCAGTCCCGGGTTCGCCCCGATGAACTGGCGCATCTCGTGCGTATAACCCGCCACGACCACCACGACGTCGTCCCGGTGGTCTTCCATGAGTTTGACCAGGGTGTCGATGGCCTCGCGACCGAAATCAGGGCCGGTGCCGGTGCTGCCGGCCGCCAGCGTGTACGCCTCGTCGATGAACAGCACCCCGCCGAGCGCTTCCTCGAACTTCTCGGTGGTCTTGAGCGCGGTCGCGCCGACGTACTGGGCCACCAGGTCAGCCCGGGCCACTTCCACCATCTGGCCGGTGCGCAGCACGCCCAGCGCGGTCAGGATCTTGCCGTATAGCCGGGCCACCGTGGTCTTGCCGGTGCCCGGCGACCCCGCGAACACCAGATGCCGCGCCATCGGCGGGGCCGACAGGCCAGCTTCTTCCCGCCGCTTGCCCAGCGCATGCAAGTGAACGAGCCGCGACACTTCCTGCTTGACCCCGGCCAGGCCCACCAGCGAATTCAGTTCCCGCAACAGCGGCTCCACCGCGCGATTGCCCTCGGCCGCGCCGACGGTGATCATGCTCGTCGCCTCGGCGGCACTGGCCTGGGCGACCGCGGTGGACTGTTCATACGAGTTAGGCGCGGCATTCCCTTTGGAGATCAAGTCCTCAACGACCAGCAGTTCGCTGGCCACCGTACGCCGCAGTCCCGCCCCTGCGTTGTCCCGCACCGTACAGTCTCGCAAAACGACGGACTGACTGCTGCCGACGACCACCCCATCGCCCTGGTTGGCAGCGACCTCGCAGCTGGTCAGCCGAGCCTGGGCACCCTCGGTGAGCAGAACGCCGGGACCCTGGGTATCGCGGACCAGGCTGCGGCTCAACGAAACGTCCCCGCCCTCCTCGACCACCACACCGCAGGTGCCAGCGCCGATCACCTCGCATTCGCGCAGCACTCCCCGGCCCCGGCCGGCCACCAGCACGCCCGCCTGAGCCGCGCCCACGAACCGGGAGCCACGCACATCGGGGTAACCGCCGCTCGCGGTCCGCATCCCGGATCCCCCGATTCCCTCGAACACCGAATCCTCGACCCGGCCGCGGCCCTCGTCGAGCACGATCAGCCCGTCGCCGGCGCATTCGGCCACCGCGGCCTGGCGGACCAGCGGGTTGGCCGCCGTACGGACCTCGATCCCGTGCTGGCCGGTACCCCGGATATCGAAGCGGTCGAACGTGCCGGCGGCGGCGTCAGTCACGCTCAGGGCGGTCTTGGCGGTGCCGCGGATCCGGCATTTGGTGAACACCGGATCGCCGCCCCCGCCGACCCGGACGCCGGATGAGCGGGTATCGGACACCATGCAATCGGTGAAGGTACCGCCGGACCTGCTGTCCAGGGTGATGCCCTCGCCCTGAACCCGGCTGATCGAGCAGCGGCGCACGACCGGGTCGGCGTCCTCGGTAAGCACCATGCCGTGCGAGCCGATGTCGCGCAGTTCGCAGTCCTCCACGACCGGGCGGGCCGCCTCGGCCACCAGGATGCCCACCCCGCTGGTGTCGTGGATCGAGGTGGACCTCAGCCGGGTGGAACTAGCCTCCATAACGGCCACCGCTGGACCAGTGATCCGGGTCAGCTCGCAGCCGTCCAGGTCGCCGCGCGCGCCGCGCGCGGCGACCCCGGTTCCCTGGATGTCGCTGATCGTGCACTCGCGAAAAGTCGGATCCGCACCACTAGCGATCGTCACTCCGTCAGACCCGACTCGCGTGATCAGGACCCGCTCGAACATGCCCTGGGCACCATCGGATATCGCTATGCCAAGCCCCGCCGAGTTGCCGACCCGCCCGCCGTGTACGACGACCGCCGCGGTCTCGCCGAGTACCCGGATCGCGGCCTGCCCCGACGCCGCGACCTCGCACTCTCCCAGCAGCAGCGTGCCACCGGTGACGTTCACCACCGCGGTCGCACCGTCCCGGCTACGCAGCGTCAGCCCTTCCAGCTTGACCGCACCCTCGCCGAGATGCAGGGCCGGCCCGGCTGGCGACTCCACGATCACTTTCTCGGTGGCGTCCGCGCTGGTGATTGTCACGTCCCCGGCCGGGCTGAGGCTCTCCGCGTACAGCCCTGGGTGCACCAGGATAATTGCCCCGTCCGGGGCGGCGATGAGCGCCGCCCCGATCGATCTATGACTGGCCTGCCCGTCCAGTGCCACGGTGATCGTGTTCGGTTTGGCGCCAGCGCCGTCTACCACTCGCTCCACCGGTACCGCCTGCCGTTCGCAGACGCCGCCCGGGTGCGGCGCCTGCTCATTAATACGCCAGGGTTCCAGCGTGCCTTCACCCGCTGGGGATCGTGGGTCCCCGCCGATGAAATTCGTCGTTATGTCGAACCATGCTTGTTGCCCGCTACGTAGCAATCAACTGAGCAGTCAACGGCAGCTCGGAGGATACGACTTGAGGAAGGCCGGTACATCGCGACCGCTCAGCCAGCGGTCATCCTGGTGGCGGTTGAGCCATGCCGACATCCCTTGAGACCGGGTTCACGCCGGGGTGGAACAGCTTCTTCCAAGTTGTTTCAGGTACGAAGCCGCCGTTGCTGAACGCTCTGGGGGCGAATAACGCCCAGACGTCGGCCTACAACGTAGCGGACCGTGTTGCCCAGCTTGTCGAGACACTTAACTCCGCGATTGACAGGGCTCTGTCCCAGATGGACACCCAGGTGTCCCCCGCGCTCATCAAGTCACTGGCGGCATATACATATGAGCCGCCGTACCTGCTGCCGACGATGGAGGCGCAGCTTCGCGCGCTGGGCGATTACGCGGCGGACACCGGCAAAGAAGCCGTGGCCATGCGGGTACAAGCGATGATCATCATGGTGCAGCTCATGGAAGAGCTGCTCCAGCAGGCAGTGGTGGCGATCTTTGATCCGATACAGGCCATTGAGGACACGCTCGAGCTGTATGCCATCGGCCGGTTCCTGCTCAGAATCCTGAGAAGCGACCTGTTCAAAGCCATCATCGAGCCCACGGTGGCGAACACGCTCCAGCAAGTGATCATGAACGCGATGACGCAGCTGGTGCTGATCAAAATGGGAATCCAGCCGGGCTGGAGCTGGTCCTCGTTCGGGAGCGCGTTCGCGATCGGCGCGCTGGGCGGTGCGCTGGCCCCGGCGATCGCCAAGCTGGATCATTACCTGGGCGGCGCGTTCGGCGGCTTGTTCACGAAGTTGCTGGACGGGGTGGGCGCCCCGGACCTGGCCAAGCTGGGGGCCGGGGCGGGGGAGAAGTTCGCCGAGCTGATCGGGGCGGGAGTACACAACGACCTGCACCTGTTCCTGTACACCCTGATGACCACCGGGGCAACCAACGGCTGGGACCTGGGTACCTTCACGAACGGGATGGCGCAGGCCCTGGTGGGGATGGGAGGCAGGGGGGTCGGCCTGGCCCTGAAGCCGTCCATCAACGACACGAAGCCCATCGATCTGACCGGAGTGCTGAACGACTCGGGTTTGCTGACCACGGCGGGTCTCAACGCCGTCACGCAGTCCGGCCTGGACACGTCCGGACCGGAAACCAAGGCGCTGGACGACGATACCGAGGCGGAGACGACCCCGCCGGCCGACGGGGAACTCGCACCGGACGACGGAACGGGCAAGGTGAACGTCACCGTGCCCACCGTGAATGTGCCTTCCACGCACGTGGACACGCCGGTGCTGAACGTCAAGGTGCCCTCCGCGGATGATGAGTCGGCCGCCCTGAACGTGACGACGCCTGCGCTGAACGTCGAGACGTCTGCTTTGGATGATGAGACGCCTGCGCTGAGCGTGGAGACGCCCGCGCTGGATGTCGAGACGCCCGCGCTGAACGTCAAAATGCCTGCGCTGGATGTTCAGACGCCTGCGCGGGACGTCGAGACGTCTGCTTTGGATGTCGAAACGCCAGCGCGGGACGTCAACATGCCCGCGGTGGTTCAGACGCCCTCCCGGGAGGCGGAGACGCCGCCCCTGAATGTGGAGACGCCTGCCTCGCGGGTGACGGAGCCCTTGACCACGGAGGACGTCCCCTCCGCCACCCCCCAGGTGCTCACTTCGGTGGTGGAGAAGTCCCCGGCCCCTGAGACGAACGGGCCGGAGCCAGCTACCGACCCACTGGTGCTGGCGTTGCGGATGAACGGTGTGCCGCTCGGGCAGGCTACAGCGATCAAGCTGGCCTGGAGATACACCCCGCCCGGCTCTAAGGAACCCTCCCCCCTGATCCCGTATACCGGCAGCCCGGCGGATCATCCAGACAATAAGGACGCCATTAGCAATCCCATCATGGTCGCCATCCGCAAGGGGACGTTCGGGATGGTCCGGCCGGATGGGTCCTTCGCTCCCGGTGACATAAAGGCGGTGATGCGCGGCCTCCCCGTGGGATCGGGGACCAGGGCAGTGCCCGCCGCGCAGTCGCTGGAACTGCCGCCGGCCGACCCGGAGGTTAAGGAGCAACCGGCTGCTCTGCCTGACAGCCAGTCGGCTTTGCTGGACCTGGCCGCGGGCGGTAAGGGCGATGCCACCTCCCTACCGCCGGTGGGGGACGCGGATCCGTCGGCTTCCCTGCCTGATAGCCAGTCGGCTTTGCTGGACCTGGCCGCGGGTGGCAAGGGCGATGCCGGTTCCCTGCCAAAGACGCCGCTAGATCCGAATGGCGGGACACTGCCTGACCGTCCGACCACGCCTAAGGTTCCGGACCATCCGGGAGCGGATTCTGATCATCTGGATGGGACGTCGGATCGTCCGGGTAAGCAACCGGACTCGTCGGTGCCGCCCGTCACTCCGGCTCGGCCCCCGGCCAAGAGCGCTATCGATCAGCACCAGACGATACCGCCGGGCGGGCACGCGAGCGATCGGCAGGTCCCGCCGGTGCATGGGCGTCCGGTTGAGCCATCTGTCAAGCCCGGTGGAGCGGCGCCGCGAACGGTCCAGGAGGTGATATCCAAGGCCGGCACGGACTGGACGCGTAACGCTAACGGCCAGTATGTGGCCGAGCACCCAGCCCTGCTCGTATCGAGGCCGGGCCCCGGGACGCGAGAGCCGTTCGAGATACCGGCCGGTTCGCTTGCGAGCCTCGACGGGTCTGGGGAAATCGCCCTCGTGGTCCGACCCGACGGGGTGACCTACAACCAGGATCTGGAAGGGGTGTGGTCGGGGCCCCGTGAGTACCGCGATCTCAATGATCCCGCTGCGGCCCAGGGCGACCTGGCGGCGGAGAAGCTGAGCAAACGGGTTCTGCTGAAGCTGGCCGAGAAGCCGTCCGACGGGAAGCGCGTGTTGCGGCTGCCGGGGAGAGGGCGCGTGGCCCGGCTGCCGGCGGGCAGCGAGATGGTGACCGACAAGGCGGCCGGCGGCCGCCCGGTGGCCTACCGGCAGGAGGTCGACGCCAAGGGCAGGAGGCTGAAGGAGCCGGTCACCTACGTCCGGGACGGCGACGGCACCTGGAAGAAGACGGAAGACCCGGTGGACGGGCCGTCGTACCAGGCGTGGCAGGCAGCGGGAAACCAGCACATCAAGGCAGCGCGGACGCTATGGAACATCGCCAGCCGCCCCGATCTGGCGGAACTCACCACGAAACAGTTGGCAGAGCTGCTGAACGGCAGCGACGACGACAAGTTCGCGGCCACCTACGAGGCGATCAGGAGGGTCGAGAAGAAAACGCTGCGGTGGACGCAGGTGGCGGCCGCGCATGACATGGCTGACGGCAAGGTCGTGAACGTAGACGCGGGAGAGGGCAAGTCGCTCATGTTCCTCGTCGAAGTCGCCCGGCAGGCGCTGCGGCCGGGCGTGGACGCGGTCCAGTTCATGCCGTCGACCTCGATCACCCACCTGGCCAACCGGGAGTACGAGCGGTACGTGCAGGTGCTCGGCTCACTCGGGTTCGCCATACACCGGATGAACCCCGACAAGCCGCCGTCAGAGCCGGTCGCCGGACAGCCCACGATCTATATCGGCACTCTTGAGGACCTCGCCTTCACCTATCTGAAGACGAAGCTGCTGCCCGGGCAAAGAGCGGAGGGCAAAACGAACATCGTTGCCCGGGTGGACGAGGTTGACCTGCTCAAGTACGACAATTCCCACTACATATACAGCGACGGGCCGACCGGCCGCGCGGACGACGATACGACCCGCCTAGTGGAATGGGCACGCGACACACTGCAGGACGAGGTGAGCAAGAAAGAGGGCGGGCTGACCGAGGCCGACTTCGGCCTTGAGAAAGGCCGGGGTGGCCCCGCGAAACTTACCCCGGAGGGCCTGGCGAAGATCGGGCCGCTATCGCCCGAGCGAGAACGCGCGCTGAACCGGGCAGCCTCCGCTCGCTGGGAATATATCGAGAACATTCACTACGCGGTGTACGGCGGGGAAATCGCCATCATCAACCAGGCCACCCATGCGCTGGGGACGAACAAGAAGACCGGCCGGTCAAGCAGGTGGTACGACGGTGTGGCCCAGGCCCTGGAAGCAAAGCACAACCTGACGATCCGCACAGACTCCAAAGCCATAGGCCCTGACAACAGCGTCACGGCCAAGGACCTATTCCACATGGATGTCTACAGCAGTGTCACGGGCGCCTCCGGCACCGCCATTGGCCATGAGGGCGTGTTCGCTGAGCACAATTTGCCGTCGCAGGTCTCCGCTATTCAGCGCTATTACGTCAACCGGCTGAACGTCCAGCCGGACGTGGTCACCCGAGACCAGGAAGAGAAAGTCGCGACGATCGCCGCGCACACCACCCAGGCCTGGGCGGGTGGTGTGGGCAGGCCGCAGATCATTCTCGCGCACCGTAACGACCTGGTCAGCACGATCGCGCGCGGACTGCGCGAGAGCGGCTTGCGGCCAACCGTCATCGACGCCCACTGGATGCTGCGCCAGGGCCCCGGAGTGGAAGAAGCCCTCCAGAGGGTCCTCGGCCGGGAATACCGGCCCGGGGAAGTGCTGGTCATCAACATGCAGGGCGCCCGGGGCGCCGACTACATCATGTCCGCCCTGGCCAAAGCCCGGGGCGGCCCGATCATCCGCGTCACCGCCCACTCGGAGATCTCGCCCGCGGTCGACATCCAGGCCCGGGCCCGCGGCGGCCGCAGCGGCGACGAAGCTGACGCCGTTTTCTACCCCTCCCTCGACGACGACCTGTTCAGCCGGTCCCACATCCCCTTCGTTCCACAGGTCGTGACGCGCTACAACACGGCCCGCGCGAAGGCTGACACCCCGGTTGCCACCCCGGCCGCGCGCAGCGCCCTGGTCCGCGCAGAGAACACCATCCGTCAGCTCATCCCCTTCCTGCAAACCGCGGTCGCCCGCGGTAGCGGCATCACTACCCCCGCCCTGAGCGCTCCGCTGCGTCCGGTGGCCGCGGCACGCCTGTCCCGCTTCAACGGCCGCCCGTCCCGCACCCAGGGCCGCACCCAGCCCTACTCCCGGGCCCGTCGCGGCGGACCGGTCCGCCTTCAGGGCCGGTCGGCTCGTGTCCAGCGCGGGTCCCTTGTCATGTCTCCTGCCGTCCGGGGGATTGGG
>JBEKHI010000322.1:0-9914 GCA_050012355.1 Streptosporangiaceae bacterium
TGCTGACCGGCCGTGCGGCACCCGGCATGAGCCCGTCCGCCTGCAGGCCGTAGACCGGGTGATCGCGCGGGACGAACCGCAGCAGGCCGGCGTAACTCCAGGCCAGCCCGCTGCTGGGGTGCACGCAGAAGAGCGGCGGCAAGCTTCCGGAGGCGCGAAATGTGAGCACCGGCTCCAGCGCGCTGGCCCCGTGTTGCGTTCCCAGGAGGGCCGCGCATAGCTGGGCCGCTGTCGGCGCCTCGAACAGCGTGCGCAGCGGGGCCTTGACGCCGAGCACCGAGTGCACCCGGCTCCCCAACCGGATCGCGAGCAGCGAGTTCCCGCCAAGCTCGAAGAAGCTATCGTGCACGCCTACTGAGCTGCGCTCGAGGACCTCAGCGAACAGCTCACAGAGCAGGTCCTCGACCGGGGAGCGTGGGGTCTGCGACGGGTCTGGCTGGATGAGAGGTTCGGGCAGCGCCGCGCGATCGATCTTGCCGGACGGAGTGAGAGGCAGGGTTTCCAGCCGGACGAAGGCGCTGGGGATCATGTAATCGGGCAGGTGCGTAGCGAGCGCGCGGCGTAGCGTCGTCTCGTCTGGCGGGTGTGCGGTGCCTCCGTCGAGATCGGGCGTGAAGTAGGCCACCAGTCGCTTGGCGCCGGTCCGATCGGTCTGGCCGATCACGACGGACCGCCCCAGCCCGGCGACGCGGTCGAGCGCTGCCTCGACTTCGCCCGGTTCCACCCGGAACCCTCTGATCTTGACCTGGTCATCGCGGCGGCCGATGAACTCAAGCAGGCCCGAGGGCGTGCGACGTACTAGGTCGCCGGTGCGGTACATCCGGGCGCCAGGCGTGCTGCCTATCCCGGCGACGAACCGGTCGGCGGTGAGTGCGGGGCGGCCGACGTAACCGCGGGTCAGCCCGGAGCCTGACAGGTACAGTTCGCCTGGCACCCCGTCCGGTACCGGCCGCAGCTTATCGTCCAGGACATAGGCCCGCATGCAGTCGAGCGGTTCACCGATCGGCACCGGCGCGGGGACGGTGGTACCGGCCGTCCACCGTGCCTGGGTCGCGAACAGGGTCGTCTCCGTCGGCCCGTAGGCGGTACGCACGACGAGGCCTGGGGCGTGGCGGAGTGCCCGGCGGACCGCCGCGGGCGACACAACGTCCCCGCCGGTGATCACCTCGCGCAGGCCGGCGAAGCACTCCGGATGCTCGTCGGCCACCACCTGGAACAGCCCGGCCGTGACTTGCAGGGCAGTGATGTCTTCGGCGGTGATGAGCCGGGCCAAGCCGGCTAGGTCGTGTTCAAGTCCTTCCGGTGCGACAACGGTACGTCCGCCGTTGAGCAGCGGTACCCAGACCTCGTACGTTGCGGGATCGAACGAGTACGGGGCGATCATCAGTACGCGTCGGTGTTCCTCTCGCCCGAACATGCCGTCCGCGGCGAGGTCGAGCACGTTGCGGTGGGTGACCGCGATGCCTTTGGGAACGCCGGTGGATCCCGAGGTGTACATCACGTGCGCCACGTGCTCCGGGCACCCGGGGATCGCGGGGTCGTCGGTCAGTTGGCCGGCCGTCGCGTCGCTGTCGTCATCGATGACGTACACCGTTGGGAGATCCACCAGGCCGTGCGCGCGGGTGGCCCGGTCCGTCACCAGGACGCGAGTGTTCGTCTCGGCCGTGATGCACCGGATTCGCTCCGGCGGGAGGGTCGGTGGCAGCGGCAGCTGGAACGCTCCCGTCTTCGCCACGGCGAGCAGCGCCTGCACCAGAAGGGCGCTGCGCCGCATCGTCACCGCGACCGGAGTCTGCGGGCGGACCCCGAGGACGATGAGCCGGCGGGCGATCCGGTTAGTCGCCTGGTCGAGCTCCCGGTAGGTCAACGACGACCCTTCATCCCGCAGGGCGACCGCGTCGGGAGTCAGCGCGGCCTGGCGTGCGAACGCCGCCTGCAGGCTAACTGGCGCCGGGGTCACGAGGGCCACGTCCAGTGCATTCCATCGGTCGAGGGCACCAAGCCGCCGTCTCTGATCGGCTCCTCGTCGGCGATGTTCCCGAGCACCGCCTGCACCTGGATCTTCGCGCCCTCTTCGAGCAGCGTCTCGACAGCTTCGGACCCGAATAGCGGAGCGTCGGCATAGCCGCCGGCGTCGACCAGGCCCGTCTCGCGGGAGGCTCCCCCGCCGACAAGCTCGGCGAAGGACTGCAGCGGGGAAGCGTTGTTGCTGGTGACCTTCTTGGCCTTCCAGAAGTAGGACTCGTGATCCTGGTGCAGGTCGTAGAAGGAGACCAGGAAGTCGTGGAAGACCGAGTACTCCCGACGGTATCTGGCCGCGAACTCCGCGAAGCAGCTATCCTCGTCCGGATCCTCGCCGGACAGCACGGTGTTGATCGACCGTGCGGCCAGCAGGGCACTGTAGGTAGCCAGATGCACGCCGGAGGAGAAGACCGGGTCGATGAAGCAGGCCGCGTCGCCGATCAGCACCATGCCGTGTCGCCAGAAGCGGTCCCGGTCATACGAGTAGTCCTTCCGGACGCGGATCTCGCCGTAGGGCCCGCTGTCCACCCGCCGAGCGTGGGCCAGGTGCTGGGCGATCAACGGGCAGCGATCGATGAGCCCGGTCAGCGCCCGTTCCTTGTCGCCTCGGGCTAGGTCCAGCGCGTCGGGCCGGAGAACCGCCCCAACGCTGGTGAGCGTCGCGGTCAGCGGGATGTACCAGAACCAGCCGGCATCGAAGGCGGCGCACAGGATGTTGCCGGAGTTGGGCTCGGGCAGCCGGGCGCCACCCTCGAAGTAGCCGAAGAGGGCCAGGTTCCTGAAGAACTCCGAATAGCGTCGCGAGCCGCCAACCCGGTCGCGGATAGCGCTGGTGCTGCCGGAGGCGTCGATGACGAAGCGGCTTCGCACGGTGGTGCGCACACCGTCCTCGTCGGTGTAGACCACGCCACCGATCCGGCCGCCGGAGTCCAGCACGTCCTCGACCCGGGCGCCCTCACGCACCTCGACGCCCTTGTCCCGCGCGTTGTCGAGCAGGATCTGGTCGAACTTCATCCGCTCGACCTGGTAAGCGGTGGACGTGGGGCCGGAGAAGACGTCGGATGCCGCGAAGGCAAAGGTCCACGGTTCGGGTTTTTCGCCCCACTGAAAGGTGCCGCCACGCTTGGGCATGAAGCCGGCCTCGGCGAGCGTTTGCGACACGCCGAGCAGCCGCCCGATCCCGTGCACGGTGGCCGGAAGCAAGGATTCGCCGATCTGGTACCGCGGAAAGTGCTCCTTCTCCAGCAGCAGTACACGGTGGCCCTGCCCGGCGATCAGGGTGGAGACAGCCGAGCCACCCGGACCGCCACCCACGACCACGACATCGGCGTCTATCTCCACAGTCGCTCCTCCGCCTTTCGCGGCGCCGACGCGAGGAACTCCAGCACCTCTTCGCTGATCCTCTGGACGGCATCCGCATTGATCATCATCTGGTTGTGCGGGCAGTCGATCGTGAACCTTCGGATCTCACCAGAGACGTAAGAGCTCCACTGCTGCGCGACAGAATCCTCGACGTTGACGCCGGAGATCAGAAGCAGGTCGCCATCGCTTACCCGGACCTTGTGTTCAGAGAGGATCCTTGCGTTGTTCTTGACGACCTTCTGATAGGCATCGCGTCCCTTACCGGTGAAGAGCTCGGTCAGCTCCGGTGCGTCGGAAAGGCCATTCGGAAGGTCCCTTATCGGATAGCTGTCCACCAGAATCAGACCAGCCACCTGATCACCGGCCTCCCGCAACTGGACGGCCATCTCCTGGGCGACCACGCCGCCGAAGGACCAGCCAAGCAGGTAGTACGGCCCCGTAGCCTGAACCGTGCGGATCTGCTCCACATAGTCGGCGGCCATATCCGGCAGCGAGCCGGGCAGTTCCTCTCCCCGCAGCCCACGCGGCCCGATTCCGTAGAGCGGCTGGCCCGGCATGCACCGCGACAAGTGCGTGTACTCGAACCCCACGCCGAACCCGCCGTGCACGCAGAAGAGCGGTGGCCCATCACCAGCTGGGCGAATCGGCACCAGGACTCCGCTGTTCTGGTGGCCGACGGCCTCTTCCAGGCTCGCGGCGAGTCCGGCCGGGCTTGGCGCGCTGAGCGCCGCCCGGATCGGCAGCTCTATTCCCAGTACGGCGCGGATCCGCGAGACCAGCCGTACCGCGAGCAGGGAGTGGCCGCCGAGGGCGAAGAAGTCGTCGTCGACGCTCACCCTTGGTATGCCGAGGACCTCGGCGAACACCGCGCACAGGATCTCCTCGCGGGCTGAGGCGGGCCTGCGGCCGGTACCGGCGGCGCTGTAGTCCGGGGCGGGCAGTGCGGCCCGATCCAGCTTGCCGTTGCCGGTGACCGGCAGCTGGCCGAGGATCACGACTGCCGAGGGCACCATGTACTCCGGCAACCGATCCGCCACCCATTCCCGCAACGCCGAGTCCGCACCAGCACCCGTCGTGGTGACGTAGGCAGTCAGCCGCTTATCCCCCGGGGTGTCCTCCCGCGCGATCACCACCGCCGACACGACCTCCGGGTGCGCGGTCAGGGCGGCTTCGACCTCGCCGGGCTCGATCCGGAACCCCCGGATCTTCACCTGCTCATCGGCCCGGCCCACGAACTCCAGCACGCCGTCCTGGGTCCAGCGGGCCACGTCCCCGGTCCGGTACATCCGCACCCCGGGCGGCCCGAACGGGCACGCGACGAACCGCTCCCCGGTCAGCCCCGGCCGCCCCAGGTAGCCGCGGGCCAGCCCGGCACCCGCCACGTACAGCTCACCGGCCACCCCCGCCGGCACCGGCCGCAGCCCGTCATCCAGCACGAGTACCCGGGTGTTATCCAGCGGGCGGCCGATCGGCAGCACCGCACCGACCTGCTCCGGGTCCCCGAACGGGATCTGGGTGACACACAACGTCGTCTCGGTCGGCCCGTACAGGCTGCGCACCCGGATACCGGGCACCGCCTCCAGCACCGCCCGTACCGCCCCGGCCGGCACCACGTCACCGCCGCACAGCACCTCGGTGACCCCGGTGAACACGGCCGGGTGCTGCTCGGCGATCACCCGGAACAACCCCGCCGTCAGATGCACATGCGTCAGCCGATGACCAGCGATCAGCGCACCCAGGCCCACCGCGTCCAATCGCTCCCGCGGAGCGAGCACCACCCGGCCACCCGCCAGCAACGGCACCCACAGCTCATAGAGCGACGCGTCGAAAGCATGCGGCGAGTGCAGCAGTCCCCGGATCACGCCAGCCGCATCCCAGCACCGGTCCCGCACCAGATCGGCCACATCCCGGTGCTCAACCACGATCCCCTTAGGCTCACCGGTAGAGCCCGACGTGAACATCACGTACGCCGGATGCTGCGGACGCAAGCCAGTAACCACCAGGGACGAATCCAGCCCGGCCAGCGCTGCCTGAACCGCGGGATCATCGAGCACCACCCGGCCCGCCCCCGCATGCGCACCATCGGCCACCACCAGCCGGGGACGAGCAGTATCCAGCAGCTGCCGGACCCGGGCTGGAGGCTGGTCGGGATCGACCGGCAGATACGCCGCCCCCGACTTCAAGACCCCCAGCAACGCCACGACCAAGTCCACACCCCGGTCCATCAGCACCGCGACCAGATCTTCGGGACCGGCACCCAGCTCGGTCAGGTACCGGGCCAGCCGGCCCGACCGCGCATCCAGCTCCGCATACGAGACCTCAACATCCCCGCCCACCACCGCGACAGCACCCGGCGCGCACGCGACCTGAGCGGCGAACAAGTCCACCACCGTGACCGCCGGTCGCGGCCGGGCAGTGTCGTTCCACCCGGCCAGCACCTGCTCGCGTTCAGCGGGGCTGAGCACCTCGACCTCCCCCAGTGGCAGGTCAGGATCATGCTGCAAGGCGGCCGCCAGGTGAGCCGCGGTGGTGTGCAGCAGGCGGGTGATGCGCTCGGGGGCGATCGGGTCGGCGGCCTGCACGGTGAACCCGAACCCGGGACCGAAGTCCTCCACTGATACCGCCAGGGGATAGTTCGTACGCTCCCGGACGGCCAGCGGCTCGATGCCTGGCGGGATGGCGGCCCGCGGGTTCAGGGTGTTGTAGCGGTAGTTCAACAGCGTGGTGAACAACGGCGCCGGGGCCGTCACGCCGCTAGCCCGCTGTGCGGTGGCCAGCGACGCGTGCTCGTGCACCATCAGCTCGGCCAGCTGGCCCCGCATCGCCCGCAGGGCGGCTGCCACGCTGGTCCTGCCGGTGCGGGCCCGCACCGGCAGGGTGTTCATCAGCAGTCCGGGGAGCCGGTCCGCGCCTGCTCCGGACTGCATCCGGCCAAGCAGCACGGTGCCGAACACGACATCATCGCGACCGGTCAGGGCAGCCAGCAGCCGGCTCCACAGCAGGTGGAAGAATGTCGCCGGAGTCACCCCGGCCGCTCGCGCCAGCTCACGCACCCGGCCGGCGAGATCGGTATCCAGCAGGCTGCGCTGCTCACCGACATCACGCCCGTCGCTTCGGGCCTGGAGGATCTCGAACGGGGCGGTCGGCTCGGTCACATCCCCCAGCAGCGAAGCGAAATACGCTTCATGCTCGGCCTCAGGCATTCCCAGCAGCGCGCTGCCGACGAACTCCCGGTACGGCACCGGCTCAGCCAGCTCCGCGCCTCGCCCGTCCAGGATCGCGGCGACCTCGCCCAGGATGATCTCCAGGGTGGTGTGGTCCTGGGTGATGTGATGCATCCGCCAGATCAGCAGCCAGCCCTCCCCGCCCGGCTCCGGCGCGATCCGCGCGTCGGCCAGCGGCGCGTACCGCAGGTCCATTGGTTCCAGTTCCAGCGCCAAGAGCTGCTGGGCCAGCTGCCCCTCGCCGCTGTCGTCAACGGTGATCTCGGTGACCGGCAGGACAGCGTGCCGGTGTACGACCTGGACCGGGTGCGGCAGTCCCTCCCACCTGATCGTGGTGCGCAAGACCTCGTGCCGGTCAATCACCTGCTGCCATGCTGCCAGGAACGCGTCGAGCCGCCCCCGGGTGTCGAACCGCAGTACTTGCCGCAGCACGTACGGGTCGCTCCCCTCACCCTGGTGGAGGCGGTGGTGGAAAAACAGCCCGGCCTGCAGCGGGCCTAGCCGGTAGATGTCCACGACCTCGCGTGCCCCCCCGGGCACCTGCGCGAGCACCGTCGCCAGCTCGCCAGCATCTAGCCCGGCCAGTGGCAGCATCCCCGCGGTCAGCTGGCCGCCGTCAGGAACGGCCGCCCGCAGCGGGACCATAACCGGCTCGCGTCCGGCGACGGCGGCCAGCCGGGCTGGGGTCGCCGCGGTGAACAGGGTGCGGACATCCACCCGCACCCCCCGCACCCGCAACTGCTCCACTAGCCGCACCGCGAGCAGTGAATGCCCGCCGAGCACGAAGAAGTCGTCATCCACGCCCACCTGCGGCACGCTGAGGACTTCGGCGAAGACCGCGCACAGGATCTCCTCGCGGGCTGAGGCGGGCCCGCGCCCGGTACCGGTGGCGGCGCTGTAGTCCGGGGCGGGCAGTGCAGCCCGGTCTAGCTTGCCGTTGCGGGTGACCGGCAGCTCCTCCAGCACCACCACCGCCGACGGCACCATGTACTCCGGCAGCCGCTGCGCGGCCCACTCCCGCAACGCCGAGTCCGCACCAGCGCCGGTCGTGGTGACGTAAGCGGTCAGCCGCTTATCCCCCGGCACATCCTCCCGCGCGACCACCACCGCCTGGGCGACCAGCGGGTGCGCGGTCAAGACAGCCTCGACCTCTCCGGGCTCGATCCGGAACCCCCGCACCTTCACCTGCTCGTCGGCCCGGCCGACGAATTCCAGCACACCGTCCCGGGTCCAGCGGGCCACGTCCCCGGTCCGGTACATCCGCTCACCCAGGGCCAGCGGGAACGGGCACGCCACGAACCGCTGCCCCGTCAGCCCAGCCCGCCCGAGGTAGCCGCGGGCCAGCCCGGCACCCGCCACGTACAGCTCACCGGCCACCCCCACCGGAACGGGCCGCAGCCCCTCGTCCAGCACGAACACCCGCGTGTTGCGGATGGGAGCTCCGATGTCAGCGCCCTGGCCGGGGATCAGCGGCCGCGACATGGTCGCGCAGACTGTCGTCTCGGTGGGCCCGTAGGCGTTGATCAGTTGCCGTCCCGGAGCCCATCGGGACACCAGCTCACCGCTGAGGGCCTCACCGGCACAGATCAACGTCGAGAGCCCGGTGAAGTCCCGCGGTTCCAGCACCGACACGACCGCCGGCGGCAAAGTCGCATGGGTCACCCTGCGGTCTGCCACCAGCCGGGGCAACTGCGCCCCCAGCCGGTCAGCGGCCGGAGCTAGCACCAGCGACGCACCCGAGCACACCGCCATCAGCAGCTCCCAGACCGCGGCATCAAACCCCGCCGAAGCGAACTGCAGGACGCGGCTGGAAGCGTCAACCCCCAGCGACTCGGCCTGCGCGGCCGCTAGGTTCACCGCCCCGCTATGCGGTACGGCCACTCCCTTGGGCTCTCCGGTGGAGCCCGAGGTGAATATCGCATAGGCCGGATGCTGCGGCCGCAGGGCAGCGACGCGGTCCGCATCGAGCACCGGGGACGAGTCCAGCCCGGCCAGCACAGCCTGAACTCCGGGATCATCGAGCGCCACCCGGCCCGGCCCCGCACCCGCGCCCTCGGTAACCAGCAGACGAGGACGGGCGGTGTTCAGGATGTGCCCGATCCGGGCCGCGGGCTGGTCGGGGTCGACCGGCAGATATGCCGCCCCTGACTTCAAGATCCCCAGCAGCGCCACGATCAGGTCCACCCCGCGGTCCATCAGCACCGCGACCAGGTCCTCAGGGCCAGCCCCCAGACCAATCAGGTACCGGGCCAGCCGGCTCGACCGCGCGTCCAGCTCCGCATACGACATCTCAACGTCCCCGCCCACCACCGCGACAGCCTGGGGCGTCCGGGCGGCCTGGGCTGCGAACAGGTCCGGCACGGTAACCGCCGGCGACGGGCGGGCCGTGTCATTCCACCCGGCCAGCGTCTGCTCGCGCTCGCCAGGATCAAGCACCTCGACCTGCCCCAAGGACAGGCCTGGATCAGCTGACAAGGCGGCCGCTAGGTGAGCCGTGGTGGTGTGCAGCAGACGGGTGACCTGCCCGGGGTCGATCGCAGCGGCGGCCTGGACGGTGAACCCGAACCGGTTGCCGAAGTCCTCGACCGACACCGCCAGGGGATAGTTCGTGCGCTCCCGCCCGGCCAGGATGCTGATCCCGGACAGCCGGTCCATGGGACCCTCGGCGCCGGATGTGTTGTGCCGGTAGTTGAGCAAGGTGGTGAACAGCGGCGCCGGGGCCCGCACGCCGCTGGCGCGCTGCGCGGTGGCCAGCGACGCGTGCTCGTGCACCATCAACTCCGCCAGCTGACCCTGCATCGCGCGCAGGGCGACGGCCACGCTGCTCCTGCTGGTGCGCACCCGCACCGGCAGCGTGTTCATCAGCAGCCCGGGGAGCCGGTCCGCGTCCGCCATCGACTGCATCCGGCCGAACAGCACGGTGCCGAACACGACATCACCGCGACCGGTCAAGCCAGCGAGCACCCGGCCCCAGACCAGATGAAAGAACGTCGCCGGACTCACCCCGGCTGTCCGCGCGAGCTCACGCACCCGGCCAGCGAGGTCCGCGTCCAGCAGGCTGCGCTGCTCACCGACATCACGCCCGGCACCCCGGGCCTCAAGGATCCCGAACGGAGCGGTCGGCTCTGTCACATCCCCCAGCAGGGAACCGAAATACGCTTCATGCTCAGCCTCAGGCGTTCCTAGCAGCGCGTTGCCGACGAACTCGCGGTACGGCAGCGGCTCGGGCAGTTCCGCGCCCCTCCCGTCCAGGATCGCGGCGACCTCGCCCAGGGTGATCTCCAGGGTGGTGTGATCCTGGGTGAT
>JBEKHI010000323.1:0-9906 GCA_050012355.1 Streptosporangiaceae bacterium
ACCGCGGCGTGGTCGGGCTGCACCAGACGGGCATCCCCGACGAGTACCAGCCTGGCCTGTCGGTGCGGTTCATGGGGATCGACGAGCAGGCCATCATCTCCTACCTGGTCTCCGCCTACTACTCGGCCGCGATCCTGGTACCCGACGCCATCGGTGTACTGGAGAACGTCGAGATCGGGCACTGATGGCCCAGGTCACGGAGGAACGGCGGCGGTCGCTCGGCACCGCCGCCGCGCGCAACCTGGCCACCACCCACAAGACCGTCCCGCACGCTCAGGGCATCACGCCGCGCTGGCTGCTGCGGTCGCTGCCCTGGGTCGAGGTGTCCGGCGGCGCGTACCGGGTGAACCGGCGGCGGGTGGACCGGGCCGCGGACGGCACCGTGCTCTTCACGTTGGAGAGTGGTCGGGCCCGCGTCGTTCCGTCATCGTTGCGGTCGCTGGGCGCGTTCTCCCTGGTCGGCGAAGATGAGCTATCGACGCTGGCCACCTCGTTCTCGCAGCATGAATACGCGGCGGGCTCGCCGATCGGCGACGATTCCTTGGTGCTGATCGTTGCCGGCAAGGCGGCCAGGACCAAGTCCGGTAAGTACGGCCACGCCGTCACGGTCGCCGTGGTCGCCGAGGGCGCGGCGGTGGCCGGGCCGGCCACCGCCCTTACCCCGGTGACCACGCTCGAGCTGCCACTGGGGCGGCTTCCGCCGCCGCCGGAGCTGGGGGCGGTGAACGGCAAGGGCGAGGCGGCGATCGACGTGGCTTCCGGGCACTCGGGCGAAGCCGGGCTGGCCGGCACGTTCGCGGACTACGATCCCGCGCCCGCCGAGTACGAGCTGCACGTCGCGCAGACCGTGCTCCGGGTGCACTCCCGGGTCGCTGACCTGTACAGCTCACCGATGAACCAGGTCGATCAGCAGCTGCGGCTCACCATCGAGGCGCTGCGCGAGCGAGAGGAGGATGAACTAATCAACAACCCGGACATCGGGCTGCTGGCCAGCGCCGACCCTGGCCAGCGGATCCATACGTCGTCCGGGCCGCCGACCCCGGATGACCTGGACGAGCTGCTCACGAGGCGGCGCAAGTCACGGTTCTTCCTCGCGCATCCTCGGGCGATCGCGGCGTTCGGGCGCGCGTGTACGGCGCGTTCGCTGTACCCGGAGCCTTTGGTGTTTGAGGGCCGCACGGTACCGGCGTGGCGCGGCGTGCCGATCCTGCCGTGCGACAAGATCCCGGTGTCGTCTGAGGGCATCACCTCGATCCTGGTGCTGCGCACCGGGGACGACGACCAGGGAGTTGTCGGGCTGCACCAGACCGGCCTCCCCGACGAGTACGAGCCCGGTCTGTCAGTACGGCTGACCGGGATCGATGAGCAGGCGATCATGTCCTACCTGGTCTCCGCGTATTACTCGGTCGCGGTGCTGGTCCCCGACGCGCTCGGCGTCCTGGAGAACGTGCAGCTCTGAGGGTTGCTGCGGCCGCCTGTCGGTGGCCCATCGCTGGGGCGATCCCGCCAGCGATGGGCCACCGATGGGGCTCAGCCTCCGGTTTCGTCTGCTGGGGGGCACCTATCCTTTGCTTTGCCTCAGGAGGGGGCAGCGGCGTGCCGGGCGTAGGCCCGCACGTCGGCGTCGGTGTCGTCAGCCGCGGCGGCTAGCGCACTGGCGGCTTCCGGGGCGGCTGACCGGCGGGCGAGCGCGATGATCGCGGCCTTGCGTACGTCCGCGTGCGGATCGGCGGCGGCGCTGGCTAGGGCGGCGATGGCTTCCGCGGTGGCGGCGCCGCCTAGTCCCTCGGCCGCACCGGCGCGGACCTGCCAGGCGGTGTCGGCTAGCGCCGCGATAGCGAGGGCGTCCAGCGGCGGCGGGCAGCCGAGCGCGCCGGCCGCCTTGAGCGCCGCCGCTCGAACCAGCGGGTCGCCGTCCGCGGCGAGGCCGACGAGCACATCGGCTGAGTTGGTGCTGGTTAGCGCGGAGATGCCCTCGGCTATGGCGATGCGGACGTCGCGGGACGGGTCGGCGGCGGCGCCCGCCAGCGGCCCGGCCGCGCCGACGGAGACTAGGCCGCGGACCGCGCTGACCCGGACCCGGCGGTCGGGGTCGGCGAGCGCCGCGGCGTACAGGTCCGCGTCACCGGCCCGGCCTCGCCGGGTCACGTCCAGCAGCGCCGAGCGGACGACCGGATCGGTGCCGACGGCCGCCTCGGCCAGCGAGCCGCGGAACTCCGGCTCCTCGAACGGCAGGATCTCGGTCAGCTCGCGGAGCGCGGCGGCCGCGGCGTGCCGGACCGTGCCGTGCTCGTCGCCGCAGGCGCGTACCAGCAGCGTTCCGGTTCCGGCCGGCACGGCCTCGGCTAGCGACGCGACGGCCGCCCGCCGCACCCGGGCGTCGGGATCGTTCAGGTACGGCTCGAACGCCGCGGCCTCCACCTCGGTCTCGGTCTCGCTGAGCCGCAGTGCCTCCACCACGCGGTCCGATCGCGAGGATGTGCCATTCACGTGGTCGGGACCGCCAGAACGAGACATGCTCGCGGCCGCGTCACCCCGCGCGGTGAGCGACGGACCCGCCGGGCCGATCGGGTCACCGATCGTCACCGACGCATGCTCGCGGACGGGGACGGTGAACTCGGGGACGGGGACCCGGTACGGGGCGACGGCGCGCTTGACGAATTCCGCGGTGCCATCGGGACCGCGCCGGACGTTCAGGTGCCAGAACCATTCGTCGTCGTCGCGGTCTGGGAGGTCGGCGCGGTCGTGGTACAAACCCCAGCGGGACTCGGCGCGCACCAGCGACGCCCTAGCCGCCAGCTCCGCGCAGTCCCTGATGAACGTCACCTCCGCGCAGCGCATCAGCTCGTGCGGCGTCCGCGCGCCCATCGCCGCGATGTCGCCCTTCATCCGTTCGAAGGTCTCGAGGGCGATCCGCAGCTTCGCCGCCGTCTTGGGCGGTGCGACGTAATCATTGACAAAACGACGGAGCTTGAATTCCACCTGTTGCTGTGGCGGCCCATCGGGATTGTTCAGCGGGCGGTAGATCAGTTCCCGCGCCGCTTCGATCTGGTCGGCCGGCAGTTCCGTCGGCGCCCCGCGGCGGGCATCGGCGGCGTCGGCGCCCGCCAGGTCGCCGAACACGAACGCGCCGATCATGTAGTTGTGCGGCACACAGGCGAGGTCACCCGCCGCATACAGGCCGGGCACGCTGGTGCGCGCGTTCTCGTCGACCCATACGCCCGAGGAGGAATGGCCGCCGCAGAACCCGATCTCGGAGATGTGCATCTCCACGTCGTGCGTGCGGTAGTCGTGGCCCCGGCCCGCGTGGAAGGTGCCTCGGGTCGGCCGTTCCGTGGTGTGCAGGATGCCTTCGAGCTCGGACAGCGTTTCCGTCGGCAGGTGGGTGAGCTTCAGGTAGATGGGCCCGCGGGCCGACGCGATCTCCTGGGCGACCTCGGCCATCATCTGACCGGACCAGTAGTCGCAGTCGACGAACCGGCTTCCCTCGTGGTTCACCTGGTAGCCGCCGAACGGGTTGGCCACGTATGCGCAGGCGGGGCCGTTGTAGTCCTTGATCAGCGGGTTGATCTGGAAGCATTCGAGCCCGGACAGCTCGGCGCCCGCGTGGTAGGCCATCGCGTGCCCGTCGCCGGCGTTGGTCGGGTTCTCATAGGTGCCGTACAGGTACCCGCTGGCGGGCAGCCCGAGCCTGCCGCACGCGCCGGTCGCCAGGATCACCGACCCGGCGGCCACGGTCACGAACTCACCGGTGCGGGTGTTGAACCCGGCGATCCCGCAGGCGCGCCCGGCCGTGTCGGTGAGCACCCGGACCGGCATGACCCGGTTCTCGATCCGCACCCGCTCCCTGATCGACCGCTGCCGGAGCACGCGGTACAGCACCTTCTTGACGTCCTTGCCCTCGGGCATCGGCAGCACATAGGAGCCGGACCTGTGCACCCGGCGCACGTCGTAGTCGCCGAACGCGTCCTTGGCGAACTTCACTCCGTACCGTTCCAGGCGCTGCACCATGTCGAAGCCGCGGCTAGCGGTCTGCCAGATCGTCTCCTGGTTGACGATCCCGTCGTTGGCGCGGGTGATCTCCGCGACGTAGTCCTCGGGGGTGGCGCGGCCCGGGATGACCGCGTTGTTCACCCCGTCCATGCCCATCGCCAGCGCGCCGGAGTGCCGGACGTGCGCCTTGTCGAGCAGCAGGACGTCGGCGCCGTGTTCGGCCGCGGTGATGGCCGCCATGGTGCCCGCGGTGCCGCCCCCGATCACGGCGACGTCGCAGGTCAGATCGGGGGTCATCGCAGCAGGTAAGGCATGTTGACCGTGACCGCGCCTGACGGGCAGCGGGCCGCGCACGGACCGCAGTACCAGCACTCGTCGACGTGCATGTACGCCTTGCCGCTCTCCGGGTGGATCGCGAGCGAGTCCAGCGGGCAGATATCGACGCACAGGGTGCAGCCATCGATGCACAGCGACTCGTCGATGGTCACCGGCACGTCGGCCCGGTTGGGTACCAGGGGCATAGATCAGTCCTCCGAGTGTCGCCGGAGTTCGCCGCTCAGCATGAGCCGGTCACCCCGGATCCGGATGTACTCGTAGTCGACGGGTGTCCCGTCGGCCAGGCAGGCGAGCCGCTCGACGGCCAGCAGGGCGCTGCTGGGAGCGACGCCGAGCAGCGCGGCGGTGTGCGGGTCGGCGTTTACCGCCTCGACGGTCAGCGAGCCACCAGATAGCGGCTGGCCCGCGTGCCGCTCGATGAGCGTGAAGATGTCGGTGCCCGCCAGGTCATCGGCCCGCACCGCCTCGCCGACCTCCCGGGTGAGATAGGTGAGGTCGAGGGAGAGTGGCGTGCCGTTCAGCCGGCGGAGCCTTTCGATGTAGATCACCTCGGCCTGTCCGAGGCGGGTCGCGATCAACGGCGGGGCGGTGACGAGGCCGACGGCGCGTACCTCGTTGACGACGGTGCCGTGCTCGCGGAGTTCCTCCGCGAGGCCGGATAGCCGGGACAGCGCGTGCGGGTAGCGCCGCTCCCCCGTCACGACCGTCCCGATGCCCTGGACGCGGGTGACCAGTCCCTCGGCGACCAGTGCCGCGAGCGCGTCGCGGACGGTGTTGCGGGATACGCCGAACTCCCGGCCGAGCGCGTCCTCGTTCGGCAGCGTGCTGTACGTGCCGGACAGCACCTGGCGGCGCAGCACGTCGGCGACCTGCCTAGCACGGTCGGCACGCAGCCGGCGGCCGTCGGCCAGCACGTTCGGCTGCTCCCCCGGTGCGTCTGGCTCGCCGGGTGTGTCGGCTTCGTTGGTCAAGGCGGGCATGTGAGCAGGCTACATGTCCGATCGGAAAGGCAAAATATCGCCACAGATCCGCCACCCAGATTTGCGAAAAATCGCTTCTGACCTGTGGGTTCATCAACCGCTACAACCGTTACGCCACCCTTGCGCCAGCTCCCTATCTCGCCCGCCATCCCTGCTAGCGATGGCCGCTAGCGATCCCCGGCCGCGGTGGTCCATCGCTGGGGCCCGGATCCGGCCTGCGCGGACTGGGAGCACGCTCCGGTGCCTTCTTCCGCTAGGACGCGCTGTGGATTTGGTGACGATTGCCCGATTAGGCGCGTGGCGTCCGTGCCAGGATGTGGTTCGAATTTGCCCGTATGGCGCATTCAGTGACATCTAACGCATAGCTAACACGAGCGGCGTCCCGGACCGAGAGTATGCGCCGTTCACACGGTTGGGACCGCGCGAACGGCACATACTCGCGACGATAGTTAAGGGAAGAGACTTCAGACAACTCGGACATATAGCCACGGAGACAGAACTGCCTGAGTAAACGTAAACTCCCGCGCCGACCAGCGCGTCAATAGATCAGTAGAGCGGCAAGTGAGGTCTCAACGGGCGAAGCAAACCATGGGAGAGCCATGCGAATTGGCGTACGAGTTGGTCCGGTCTGGGTTTCAACTTCAACCAGCAGCAAACGCAGGAGCCAGCCCAGTTGGCACGCCACCGGACACACTATGACACCCGATGGGAGAGAAGTCGACTTCCGCTGTCATCACAACCACCGCACCAAATCCGCAGCCGTCACCTGCGCCGACACCATCCGCAAGCAGATTAATCGCGGCCAGAGCCTCCACATGGTCACGCGTGTCCGCTCCACCCCTGCCTCCCGCGAAGCCACACGCCAACGGGCACTGCAGAAGGAAACGGAGCGCCAAGCCAAAGACGCCCAGCGCGCCCGGGCAGCGCGACAGCGAACAGAACAGCAGCAGGCACGTCGCGAGTCTAAGGCCGCCGAACACGCGGAAGTAGCCCTGCGTCGCCAATCAGCAGCCCAGCAGCGCGCCGAGCAAAAGAGAACACGCGCCCTGCAGCGACAGCGGTACTCGGCCGAGCAACACGAGTGGCGGACGCAAGCAGCACTAAAGCAAGCAGAACTCCGAGAGCAAGCAGCACAAGAGCGAACTGAACAGCGGACTGGTTCCCTCCAGCGAAACGGCGAACGGTTGGACGGTGTCCACCGGCGACCCTCTGAACGAGCACGCCAGCGGGGACCACGAGGCTGGCCGATTTCCGGCCTTGTCATTTCCTGTGCTGTTGTTCTTATCGGCGTTATCCTCGCTAGCATCGCGGGCAAAAATTCCCATGGCGCCCTCAGCGCTACCGCTGGCGCGTTCATCACTCTCGGCATGTTGGCCGTACTTATATGCGGGTCGGCGGCGCTATGGCGACGGTTCCGAAAGGGCAAGCGCGACCAGCCAGACCCCCGCATCTCTGACAGCCAGAACATCCACGCCGCTCCCTACCTAGAGCCCGCCTCCACCCGCTCCACCAATTTCGCCTCAAGCGAGCATCTCAGTCATACAGCGGCCGGATACCTGCCGGACACCACACCGCCCGTCCGCACGAGCGCTGCACCTCCGTGGGAAACATAAAACGCATACCTTTCCCCAGTCGGCCGCGCAAACGCGCCACACGAAGGACATTTTTGACCCACTGCCGACTCATCCACCGTGGCCGCACCCTCGGTTAAGCCTTCACAGCCCTCTCGGGCTAGCTGGACTGGCAGGCTCGGTCGACGTCGGCGGGGGTGTCGCAGTCAAGCCAGGCTTCGTCGGCGGGGCGGATCCTGGCCAGGGCTAGCGGGTCTAGCAGGCCGCCCAGCGAGTTGCCCGCGTAGGACTCCGAGGCGATGCGCAGTGTGGCGGTGCGCCAGCAGCTCAGCAGCCACTGCGCGCGGCCCGCGCCGTCGGTGAGCACCGCGCCCGCGCCGTTCTCGCGCGCCGCCGCGGTCAGTAAGGGATAGCGGCGCGCCGTTCAGCCGACGAAGTCTTTCGATGTAGATAACCTCGGCCTGCCCGAGGCGGGTGGCGATCAACGGCGGGGTGGTGACGAGCCCAACCGCACGTACCTCGTTGACGACGGTGCCATACTCACGCAGTTCTTCGGCTAGGCCAGATAGCCGGGACAGCGCCCTGGACCCCGGTTGACCAGGCCCTCGTCGACCAGTGCCGCGAGCGCGGATGGCTTGCCGGGTGTGTCGGCTTCGTTGGTCAAGGCGGGCATGTGAGCAGGCTACATGTCCGGCCGGAAAGGCAAAATATCGCCACAGATCCGCCACCCAGATTTGCGAAAAATCGCTTCTGACCTGCCGATTTAGCGACTGTTGCCTACGTTATGCCACCCTTGCGCCATCGCTGCCCGTCAGCTCGGAATCGCCGGGCGTTGCGTCGGCGATGCGATCCATCAGCCGCGCCGCGAGCCGCAGCAACTCACATTCGGTCTCGGTTAGCCCGGTCAGCGCGCTGGCTAGCCAGTCGTCGCGCTGGATCATGTCCCGGCGGAGCGACTGGTGTCCAGCTTCGGTGATCGACAGCAGCGACTGGCGCCGGTCACGGTCATCGCGGGTCCTGGCGATCAGATGTTCTCGCTCCAGTGAGGCGAACACCCGGGTGAGCGATTGCGGCTGCTGGTGATCGGCGGCGGCGACCTCGCTGGCGGCGGCCGGGCCGTTTCGCAGCAGGTAGCTGAGCACGCTGAGCTTGCTGCTGCTGAAACCCCCGGGCGGGCGCTCGCTGCGCAGCCGACGGGAAAGGCGGGTGACACCCTGCCGGATCTCCGCAGCCGCCTGGGGCAGCCGCGTCGCGCCCGTCTGATCCGACTCTGCATCTGACATATTACTAAGATAATGCTTACTATAAGTACGGGCAAAATCCTGTCTTGCCTGGGACTGAGAGCACGGTGATAGTAAGTAATGTCTGACATCTTTAGCAAGTGGCGCCGTATGACGCACTTCGATCCCGAGCTCAGCGAACTGCGGCGGACAGCGGCCGCGATGGCCGCGGTGCTCGCCACCTACGGGTCCGCTCTGCTGCTGGAGCATCTGGCGGGCCTGCACGTGGACATCGTGATCCTGGCGATCGTTCTGTCGATGATCGCCGGCCGCATTCAGCGGGCCGGCGATCCGGTTGACCGGATCGCCGGCCTGGTGGTGCTGCCCGCCGCCGCGCTGGCGGCATCCGGGATCAGCCGGCTGATGTCGATGCACCCCGATGCTGGTGACGCGCTGTTCGTGGCCGCGATGTTCGCTTCGATCTGGGTCCGTCGCTTCGGTCGCCGCGCCGCAAGGGCGGGAATGCTTATCGTGGCTCCGCTGATCGCGGTGCTCATCATGCCCTCGTCAGCGCTACCGGGCCCCGGAACGCTGTGGGTGGTCGTCATCGCGCTCATTGCCTGGTGCTGGGTCACGGTCTTCCAGTTGCTAGCCACCGCTACCGGCTTCGCACCGCCGTCTCGCGGGGTGCCCGCGGCTGGGCCCCGGGCCGGCGCCGCGGCGCGCAGACGTGTCCTAGCCAGTACGCGCATGGCGCTGCAGCTTGGCGTGGCCCTGGCCGCCGCGTTCGCCATCGGCCGGACCATATGGCCCGGTCACTGGACATGGACGGTGCTGACCGCCTTCATCGTGTGCAGCGGTACCCGAAGTCGCGGTGACGTCGTTCTCAAGGGCGTGCTACGCGGCGCGGGCGCGGCCGCCGGGACAGTGGTAGCCACCGCGATCGCGGGGACGTTCGGCCCGCACGCTGACGCGTCGGTCGCCGTGATGTTCGCCGCGCTGGCGATCGCGACCTGGCTGCGCGAGTTCAGCTACGTCTGGTGGGCCGCGTGTGTCACCGCCGTCTTGTCTCTGCTCTACGGCTGGTTCGGTCAGTCCGTCGGCGGGCTGCTTGACACCCGGCTGGAGGGCATCGCCCTCGGCGCGGCCCTCGGCATCGCCGTCTCCTGGCTGATTCTCCCGATCCGCACCAGCGACGTGGCTCGCCGCCGCACCGCTGACGCGCTCGTGGCGCTTGGCGATGTGCTGTCGGCCGACTGGCACGATCCGGCCGCGCTGCGGCGGGATCAGGTCGCGTTCCAGCGCGCCGTCGCCGGACTCGCGCAGATCGCCCCGGCGCTACGGGCGCATCGGCTCCTGCTGTCGCGGCTGCATGCCAGCAAACCCGGCACCCCTGAGCTGGCTGACGCAGTCGACGCGATCGAGCACTCCGCGCGCTCGGTGGGTACCCTCGTCAGCGCCGCGACAGCCGACCACACGGCCGTGGCCGACCCGTGCGTCCAGCAGCTGAACCAAGCCGTCGCCGCCAATATCATCGCCGCGCGGCGGGCCATCGGCCGACGGCCGGGCGCCGACTACCAGGCAGCTACCGCGGCGGCATGTCGTGGCGTCATCGGAAAGCCTGACCGGCGCGGCGAGTTCCTCGGTGCGCTCGCCGACATCGACCGTGACCTCGCCACCATCTGTGCCACATTCAGTCCAGTCGGAAAGGAGAGATCCCGCCCCGCCTCACCGTAAAGCAAAAGACAACCGTGGCACTCACCGCCGTAATATCAGCCTCATGCAGCACTTGCCGACGACCCGGTC
>JBEKHI010000324.1:0-9897 GCA_050012355.1 Streptosporangiaceae bacterium
GGAGGAACTGCAGGCCACCGTGCTGGAGGCCTCCCGCCGGGAGCACGAGGCCCGGGGCTGGCGGGCGGCCGCCGCGGGCGGCCTGGCGGTGTGCTCGCTGGACGGGACGCTGATCCGGGTCCGGCCAGGTGTACGCCTACGGGTATGGCGAGGGCTGGCGGCTCATCCCTCCTGGGCTTAAGGACCGGCGCTTTGGCATTAAGTTCGCGATCCGCTGCCTGGACGCCGATCAGATCCAGAACCTGACCCGCCACCGGCCTGGCGAGCGTGGTCGCGTCGATGACACGCACATCGCCGCCGCTGGTCCGGTGTGGCGGTTCGGCAGTGTCTCACGGCACGCCGAGATCGTTCGACGGATCAGCGGCAAGGCCATCAAGATTCCGACCACCTATGGCCGTACATCGAGCCGGAAGGCCATCGTCGTCGGCGCCGCCGGCCTGACTCTACGTCTGGGCCTCAAGCCCGCTGACCTCGTCGCTGACATCCGGGTCATCGCAAGCATCTGGGCGTCACCGGCTCCAATCCCTGGCCTGGAATTCGCGGACGACATCACGGCCATCGATGACAAGGAGACGAAGGAGATCCTGGATCTCGAGCTCGACGCGAGGCTTGGCCAGCCCGACGCCTTCCAGGACGACGAGTTCGTGCCGACGATCCCCGAGTCTTGTCTGGAGCGCTATTTCGCCGCCGTGTACTTGGGCTACAAGTTCGGCAGGCAGGAGTCCGTCGCGGACACGCTCGACCTGGCCTGCATCCTGAAGCCGGTCTCTGGGCTGCCCGCGGGGAAACGGATCGAGGCGCTGCGGCGTGGCCGCGTCACCATGTACGAAGACGAAGACTGTGCCGTGCAACTCGGGCGGGAACCCGCCGCCAATTGGGTGGAGGCCAGCTTTCGATACGGCGGGACGCGGTACTTCCTTATAGACGGTGAGTGGTACGAGTTCGGCCAGCGCTACCTAGAGGCGGTGCGTCGCCAGATCACGGAGATCCTCGCCCGCGGGAGCGAGGTGACGCTGCCACTGTGGTATCGCGGCCCCCAACCCTGGGACGAGAAGACCTATAACAACGAGGCCGCCAAGGTCGGTTTTGTAAACCTCGACCGGCGGCTCGTCAAGACCAGGATCCACTGGTTCAAGGGCATCGAGATATGCGACCTGCTGCCGCAGGATCAGGACAACGTGCTGGTCCACATCAAGCACGCCGAGAAGGGATCGTCGCCACTGAGCCACTTGTTCAAGCAGGGCGAGGTCGCCGCGATGGCTCTGGAGAACGAGCCCGGCGCGGTGAAGGCGTTGGCCGAAGCGGTTTCCGAACGTGGAGATGGCCGGGTGCTATCCGCCGGTTTCCGACCAAGGAAGGTCGTGTTCGGCATCCTGCTAAAGGACGGCGTCCAGCTCACTGCGGACACATTGTTCACTTTCGCAGAGATCGCGCTCCTGGACACCATCGACCTGCTGAACAACCGCGGGATCACCGTCGACGTGATCAGCATCGCCGCAACAAATGTGCTCCCCAAGGCCTCCTATCTCGACGCCGCCTTAAGCTGACACGGGCTGAGCACTGTCGGTCGATTTGGGCGGGGTCTCTGACGAACTCACGGTCCTACCGGACCAGGACCGGCAGCGACGGATCGAACTCGATCAACTTGGCGGCCTGCGCCCGGTCAACCGGAAAGTCCCCAGCAGGCAGTCGTAGACCCTCGCGATATTGGGAACGCTCGTGTCGATGCCTTCCACCCGCGAAGCCTAACCGTCCGGTACACCCCAATGCCCCCGTAGGTGTTCATTTGCCGAATGTAGTGATTTGCTAGATGGACAAGGCAAGACTCCTGGAGGCCGTCGCATGGTCCTTAGGCCCGTTCTCGTCGCTGGCGCGGCCAGCCTCCTGTTCATAAGTCCAGCGTCAGCCATGACGTCATCCAGCCAGGGCCAAGCCGTCCCGCCTCCCGCGCAACGCATCGCGGCAACAACGGCGACGTACGACGCGATCGAGGCGAAAATCGCGGCCGGACAGTCGCTCAGGCTGCGCTATCCCGATCCAACGGCGCAGGAAGACATCATCGACTACGGCGTTAACGACCTATGGAAGAAGGGAATCGACGGCGCTGGCGTGACCGTGGCTTACATTGTCACCAACCCGGACCCTGACCTCGCCGAGTCGATGACGGCTTACGACACGGCGATGGACCTGCCGCCGGCGAACATCACCCAAATGGCGTACCCGGCGCCGGCCGACCCGTCCGCGACGTGCCAGGTCGAGTGCAGCACCGGCGAAGACCGGCTCGACGCGGAGGCGATCCACTCGATGGCGCCCTACGCGAACATTCTCTTCGTCTCTCCGCCGGTGCCCGAGACCGTTGGCATGCAGGGCTGGCCCCAGGTGGCCCAGGCAATCGAGATGATCGCGAACAAGCACCTGGCGAACGTCATCACGGTGAGCCTGAATGACAGCGAGAACGACTTCATCGGCGACCCGACGAATCCGGCCGCCACCCAGCGGGCGGCCATCCACTCGCTGGACCCCGCGTTCCTCGACGCCGCCGCGCACAATGTTCCGGTGATGTTCGGGTCCGGCGACTGCGGGCCGACCGATCCAACGGTCCTCAATGACACGGGCCAGTGCACCCCGACGGTCGGTCTCTCCGCGGGCCATCCGGTCGACAGCCCTTGGGTGACCGCCGTCGGCGGCACCATCCCCAACGCAGGCCTCGCGACGACGTCCGGGCGTACTGCCCCTGACGGGCTGTGGACCGCCGCGAACGACGACTCCGACGCGGCGAGCGCCGGCATCTCTACCATCTACCCGAAGCCGTACTGGCAGGATGGCATCCCGGCACTGCGTGGTATCACCGGCCGCACCTACCCCGACATCTCGATGGATGCTTCCGACGGCACCTCACAGGCGTCGCCCACCTTCGCGGGCATCCTCGCGCTGGCCACCCAGCTACGTGGTGCCGATCTGGGCACCATAAACCCTGCTCTGGCGGCGATCGGACCGCGGGGCTCGGCGGCCGGCATCATCGATGTGCCAGCCGGCTACACGGACAGCGCCTACGGCGTCACCGGTTATTCGACCGGGCCTGGCTACGACATCGCGTCTGGGTGGGGCACGATCTACGCGCCGGCTTTCGTGCCCGCACTGGTCAGGCAGATCGACAGGCAGCGCGGGCCGTCCCAGCCTCGCCGAATAGCGCAGCAGGCGCTGAACCGGCTGGAATCCAACATCCACGCGACCGCTAGCGGTCAGACCGTCACGATCACCGGGAACGGGTTCATCCCCGGCCGGACCCCGAACGGAACGACGATTCTGGACGGATTCGGCGTGTACCCGCCGCTTCCCGGCCAGTACGGGGTGACGAGCGGCCCGTATGCCAACCCGAACTCGACGGTGCCCGGACAGACCTGGGACGACGTGACGGCCACCATCGCCGGACCCGGGACAGACTCATCGTTGGCGGTGACGGGCCCCGATGGCAACGGCACCGTCACGGCCACCATCGACACGGCTGGGATGGCTGCTGGTACGTACACGGTGACGATTACCGGGCTCCTGCTGACACAGAGCATCACTTTCAGGGGCCGACCGTAGTCGGCAGCGATGTGACCGGCACAGCCCACAGCCGATCACCAAGCGGAAGGGTCTGCATTCCCGCGTGGACGAGCACCCCTACCGTGAACCGCTCGCCGAGCCGGTCGCGCAAGCTAGCCAGATAACGAGCCTGCGGCGTACCGCTGAACATACTTCGCCGCGGTTCCCCTGCCCATCTTCGCGTCGGAGGCGACATCGGAGATAACCAGCTCGCAGGTCGTCCGGGCCGCCAGCAGGCGCAACACCTTGCGCAACTCGGACTCGAAGCGCACCTCCACCATCGGCCGGAGCGCCTCGCGTGACACCACGTCGGTTACGTAAGCCTCGAACCATTCCCTGCGCCCACGGCCGTCGAGCCCCTCGGCGACGACTTTCGGATAACCGCCTTGGAGTACCAGCTGGACGAGTTCGTCCCGCGAAGCTGAACTGCGCCCGCGCCGGGAGCAGCTCCGCGACCACTGTCGTTTTACCGGTCTGGCGTGCGCCTCCCAGGATGACGATCCTGAACGCGGTCAGCAATTCTCGGAGCCTGGGCAAGGCGTTCCTCGCTAGTAACTGGCTCATGAAGATCCCCCGACACCTCGCTGGGACACATCTTGGCGAAACGCTGCCAACAAATTTTTCAAAACGCCGCTCTTCGCATGTCATCGACCGCTGTCGACCACTATACAGATATTAGGCCCAACGCAGCGCGCCGACGACCCGGTCCCCCGCGGCGGGCGGTGCATCCGGGTGTACGGCTACCTCCTTGACCGGCTTCGGCGAGCCTCTGAGCAAGCCGACGACTCGGCCGAGAACCTGGCCTGGTTCGATCGGCCAGCGGCCACGCCATTTCCGCGCTTGCCCCAGTCCGGGCGCCACCACTTCGGCGCGATGTACCGTTTGTGCCATGAGCGGGGAGACGGCAAGTTGAACGGGCAACGCAGCCTGCTGCTGGCGGGGTGCGGCATCACTCTTATCGCCCTGCTACCGGGGTGCGCGATCCGTGATGCTCCCGCTGCGTCTGCGTCTGCTGCTACTGCTAACAGCAAGGCCTTGCCTCCCCTGTGCCCGCAGGCCGCCGCGAACGTCGCGCCGCCAACCCCGTGCGTTTCGGCTGGAGTTCAGCAGTATCAGCAGTCCAATCAGATGTTCAACGAGCGCGAAACGCTGCCCGGCTGGCTAGCCGCCGAGGCCGCCCCGGTCACCGCGCGAATCCGGCAATCGCTGCAGCGGCTCGGTCCCGCGCAGCGACTGCAGGTCGCGGCTGTGAAGTCGGCACTACTCGCGGCAGGCATGTGGAGTAGCGACTTGGTTGTCGATCCCGGTCAGGACGGCGTACTTTTCGGCGGATACGAACCGTTTAATACCCGGCCAGCTGTCTGCGCCTACGGCGATGTGACGCCGAAAACGGTAGTGCTGGATATCGGCGGCAACACGCTCGAGGGCGCGTGCCTGCCAAGTCCGGGTGGGCATTGAAGCGACCTTGCCTTATCAAGGCGAGCGTCGACACCACCTCGTCGGCTGGTACTTCCCAGAGGCGCCCTAGATCCCCAACAACGCTCCGCTACTTCGCCGCCCGTTTGGCCGCGAAATCGCGACGGGTCAGTTCACCATCCACCGTCGCATGGAGGCAACAGAGCAGGGTGGCGAGTGGTTCCCCCAGCATGCCGCGGAACGGATCCTCGATCAGATCGTTAGACACGACGTGCCGCACGCGCCGCAAGACGTGGGAGGGAACGTCAGCTAGCAGGACGGCATCGTCTTCGATGTTCCGCTTGGTGCCCATACACCAGATCCGGCATGCGGCGTAAGACATGGTTTCAGCATCAGGCGAGCTAAGCCGCATTTGCGCCTGTTTCGTGACGCAGTACGAGAGGCCGGGCATCCGGCGCAGTAGCCCTTCGCTCTCGAGGAGACGAATGGCCTTGCGGGCCGTGCCTCGCGCGATGCCGTACTGCTCCGAGAGCCACGTCAGGGAAGGTGCTGGCATGCCTACCCGCAAGGTGCCGTCGTTGATCTGGGAGCGAAGCAGGTTTGCTAGACGCATGTACTGCCGGGATTCTTCCGGCTCCTCCGGGACTGGCATGCGGGTGAGTATAGTCGACTATTCTCGACGTATTGACGATTTGTTCAGCCTGGTCACAGATCCGCGACGAATTGGGCCTGGAACCGCACTTGTTGTTCCGCGATCGCTCCGGTTGGCCAGGAGATCGTCATACCAGTGTTCGGCCCACAGCGGCTCGAAGTCCGCTAGGAACTCCGCCGCGGCGAGCGCCTCCGCGAGCAGATTCGCGGATGCCGAAATACCCGGCATATCCCCAGGCGGCGGGCTCTTCTACAGCGCCGTCGATGGCCCATCGAGGGGGCTATCACGCCATCGATGGGACATCCATGGGGTCGCCTGGGGCGCATCGGGCGCGACATACCCGATATATCCGGCATGCCGGGCCGCGCTCGCGGCGATCGCTGGCAGGCTGGAGGAGAGTCCGCTTGACTTCGCCGCCAGGATGCTGGCAAAGCTTCGCTGGCAGATGGACGACGGCAGCCCCATCACCCGGTGGGAACGGCACCGGACGGGTGGACGATCCTGGGCCGGATTGGAGCGGTCGACGATAACAAGGCGACACCAGACGGGAAGTCTTCGCGCGGACCTGGCCCAGCTGACGCGCGGCTACGCGAGCACAGCGCGGAGGCGGGAGTCGTTCTCGGATTCCAGGGCGGCGTAAGCCTCTTCCTCCGCCGGGGCAAAGACCGGAGCCGACATCATCTCGCCAGACGGCCCAACCGAGGCGCGGAAGATCTCCGTCGCGTTGCCCTCGATGACCGGGTACCAGTCTCCGTCACGCACCGAAATCCAGGACCTGGCCACTCCCCCGGCGTTGCGGATTAGCACCGGCAGCCCCGGATCGATGCCCGCGACCTTGGAGTAAACGGCGCGGGAGGCAACGGCGCCCGAGCCGCAGGCCGGGGTCAGGCCCGCGCCGCGCTCGTAGGTGCGGACGAAGACCTCATCCTCCGACAGCGGCAGCAGGAACGACACGTTGGCGCCCTCGGGGAAGGCCGACGGGGCCAGCTCGCCGTAACCGATCAAATCCTCCTCGGAGTACTTTTCCACGAGGGTGATGGCGTGCGGGTTCGGCGCCTCGACCCAGGTGAAGTCCTCGAAGTGATGGGGCACCGCCGTTTTGAACGAAAGGGCTGGTGACTCCAGCGCTACCTGACGCACGCCTGAGACGGACGGTGTACGGCGAACCGTGTAGGTGGCCGGGCCGCTGGTGATCGTCTCGGTGTCGGTGCCGCGCAGGTCGAGCAGGTGCCTGCCGAGGCAGCGCATCCCGTTACCGCAGAACTCAGCCGCCGAGCCGTCCGGGTTGAAGAACCACGCCTCGTTCGCGTCGTAGAAGTAGACACCGTCGCCACCACCGGTCCACGAGGCGGCGTCGCACACCGACCGGACGAAATCGCCCGGGGTGGCCGGGGGGCGCGCGGCGACGACGAAAATCTCGTTCCGCGAACCGTGAGACTTCAGGAGCAACATAGCTCCACAAGCCTACCCGCTAAGACGGCGAACGCCGGATAGGTGGACATCCTCGCCCCCTGAGCGTAGTTCCTGATGGCCACCCGAGACCGGTCGATCATGTTGGCTGGCAGCCCGTCGAGCGGGAACCAGCACAGGTCGGTGTAGTCCTTCGTGGTCTCGCGCGGCTCCCCGCGCCAGTTATCCACAGCCAGGAAGAACGCGATCCGCCCTGACCCGGAGACATCGTGCATCACGTGTGCCAGTGAGACCGCCGCCGGAGTCACCCGGATGTCCGCCTGCGAGTGGGCGATTCGCTGCGCGGCCTCGACGATTGTCTCCCGTTCGGCCAGCCGCCCGGAGACGGGTTCGTAGGCCCCATCCCCATAGCCGGTATTCGTCCTCCTGCCGAGCAGTATCCGTTCCTCGTTCACCAGCAGCAGGTATACATCGACGATCAGTTGTACCTGGTGCGTGGGTGGTGCTTGCGTTCGGGCTCGTGTCATAGCTGACTGTCCTGGTCCGCTCGCCGTCGTTTCCCCGCCCCGAGCGCGCCTAGCGCGCTGCCCGGGTAGGTAACGTACCCCCGGCTGGCTGTGGATCGCCATGTGAACAAACGGGGGTTAGCTGTGGACGGTGCGGTCAAGACCCGCGCGATGCTGTGGAGTTCACGAGCCGTTTGCCTTGTGCGGTAAGGGTTGCGCGGTGTGGAGGTCACCTCGGGGGTTGTGGAGGATGGGCGGCGGAAAAAAGACGCCTAATTACGCTCCGTAACGTTCCATGTCCGGCTATGCGTTGTCCCGGCCGCTGATCGTTCGCAGGTCATCGGCCATCCGGAAGGCCACCAGGCAGAATTCCAGGACCACCCGGGCGAACGCGACACCGACGATGAAAAGCGCCGGCGCGATGATGAACAGCGTGATCACCCCGAACATCAGGCTCGCCATGAACGCGAACAGGGCCAGCCCCAAGCCGGCCAGCGCGAAGGCGACGATGGTGATCTTGTAAAGGATGGACACGATCGACGGCGTGACGAATGCGTTGAAGCCGGTGTCGGACAGTGCGCTGAACAGGTGCCTGAGGGCGCCGCCACCGAGGTTCGGGCGCGACCGGGGGGCGTGACCCTGATGCCGCTGACCCGCCTCGGGCTGAGGCATACCCTGCTGGCCCATTCCCGGCTGGCCCATATTCTGCTGGCCGAATCCTGACTGGTCGACTCCGGGCGGGTTGCCGGGCCCGGGCTGACCAGGGTAGCCGGGCGTAGCGCCGAAAGCGACGTAGCTGGGGTCGGGCGGCGCGGCATTGCCGTCGTAGGCGGTCGTGTCGTAGCTGACGGGGCCGCCGGGGAGCGTGAAGTCCTGGGGCGCCTCACGGTACTGCTGTTCGCCGAACGGGCTGGCGCTCGTGTACTGGTCGGCTGCGAACGGGTCCGCCTGGTACTGCTGTCCCTGTTCCGCGTAACCGCCGTACTGGCCGGTGTAGATCCGCTCGGTCCCCTCAGGAGGCTGACCGGTCATGATCCGTTTCTCCCTTCACGTCGGTTGCGGAAGCAATGCTCCCACATATGGGGTGTTCAGCTGGGCAAGCCGGATAATGTCGGCGCGCCCCGATGATTCCGCAGTGCGTGGATCGTCTCAATCCTGGTAGGGCGAATTCTGACCAGGAAGGCGTGCGCATGACGCAGGTACGGGTGCTCGCGGGGACGTCCAAGGGCGCGTTCCTGCTCACCTCGGACGCCAGCCGCGACAGCTGGGATGTGAGCGGACCGCACTTCGCCGGCTGGGAGATCTACCACCTGAAAGGCTCCCCCGCCGATCCGGATCGCATCTATGTATCGCAGTCGTCTGGGTGGTTCGGGCAGCTCTTGCAGCGTTCCAGCGACGGCGGAAAGACCTGGGAGCCGGTCGGGAACGACTTCACCTACGCGACCGAGCCCGGGACGCACCTGTGGTACGACGGCACGCAGCGGCCGTTCGAGTTCAAGCGGATCTGGCATCTGGAGCCGTCACCCGACGATCCCGACCTGGTTTACGCGGGCGCCGAGGACGCGGCGATCTTCCGGTCGACGGACGGCGGCAAGAGCTGGCGCGAGCTCACCGGGCTGCGCACTCACCCCTCGGCGCCGCAGTGGCAGCCGGGCACGGACGGCATGTGCCTGCACACCATTATCTTGCAAGGCCCGCGGCTTTACGCGGCGATCTCGGCGGCCGGGACGTTCCGGTCCGACGACTACGGCGAGACCTGGCAGCCGGTCAACCGCGGCCTCCGGTCGCTGGGGACAATGCCTCAAGAGGAGCCGGAGACCGGCTTCTGCGTGCATCATGTGGAGGCGGCGCCCGGCCAGCCGGACACGCTGTACATGCAGAAGCACTGGGACGTGATGCGCAGCGACGACGCCGGCGAGACCTGGCGCGAGATCAGCGGGAACCTGCCCAGCGACTTCGGGTTCCCGATCACGGTGCATCCGCACGAGCCAGAGACCATTTACGTGGTCCCGATGACCAGCGACGAACTGCACTTCCCGCCCGAGGGGCGGCTGCGCGTCTACCGGTCCCGGACCGGCGGCGACGAATGGGAACCGCTGACCAACGGGCTGCCACCGGCCAACTGCTACGTCGACGTCTACCGGGACGCGATGTCGGTCGACTCGCTGGGCGGCATCTACTTCGGCACCACCGGCGGACAGGTGTACGTCTCCAGCGACTCGGGCGATTCGTGGGCGCCGATCGTGCGGGACCTGCCGCCGGTGCTGTCGGTGGAGGCCCAGGTGATCTGATGTCGTGCGGCACGATCCGGGACCGGGGCACGGG
>JBEKHI010000325.1:0-16665 GCA_050012355.1 Streptosporangiaceae bacterium
GGCCGGCCGAGTCAGCCTGGACGCGGTGCGGCCCGAGGACTGGCGTCTGCCGCCGACCGGGCTCGGCGCCGGCCCAGGTTCAGGACCAGACGCAGGTTCAGGTTCAGGACCAGACGCAGGTTCAGGTTCAGGACCAGGCCCAGATTCAGGACCAGGCCCAGATTCAGGACCAGGCAGAATGGCGACGGCCGGCCTCGTCAGAGGCTTCGCCGAGGTCTTCGACCCCGCAGGCTTCGCCGCCGGCGCCGACCAGGTCGCGGCGTACGACCCGGCGCTGCAGTGGGTGCTGCACGCGGGCCGGGCCGCGCTGCGCGAGGCGGGAGACCACGCGCGCCCGGCCCGGACCGGCCTCATCCTCGGCAACCTCGGGTATCCGAGCCGGAGCCTGGCCGCGTACGCCGAACGGATCTGGCTTGCCGACCACCCGGACCTGTATGCCGCCTTGCCCGAAGTACCCAGCGCGGCTGACGCCCGCGCCCGCTTCTGCTCGGGAATGTGGGCGCACACGGCAGCGAACGCCCTGGGCCTGCAAGGGGGATCGCTCGCCCTCGATGCGGCGTGCGCGTCCGCGCTGTACGCCGCCAAGATCGCATGTGACCGGCTGCACGACGGTACGGCGGACCTCATGCTCGCTGGCGCCGTGAGCGGTTGTGACGGGCTGATCATCAATTCCGGATTCGAGGTGCTGGGTGCGCTGAGCCCGTCCGGCCGCAGCAGGCCGTTCCAGCGCGGGGCCGACGGACTCGTCCCCGCCGAGGGCGTGGCCCTTCTCGCGCTCATGCGCCTCCGCGACGTGGTGGCCGCGGACGTCCCGGTCCTCGGCGTCGTGCGCGGGGTCGGGCTATCGAACGACGGGCGGACCGGCGGGTTTCTCCTCCCCGCTGAAGAAGGCCAGATCCGCGCCATGCGGTCGGCGTACGAACAGGCGGGATTCGGCCCGGAGACGGTGGAACTGCTGGAATGCCACGCCACCGGTACACCGCTCGGCGATGCGGTCGAGGCTCGGTCGACCGCCCGCCTCTTCGGCGGACGACAGGAGCCACTGCCCATCGGCTCGGCGAAGTCAAACGTGGGCCACCTGCTGACCGCCTCGGGCGCGGCCGGCCTGCTCAAACTCCTCGCCGCGATCCACGACGGAACGTTCCCCGCGACGGCCGACGTCGCCGAGCCCATCGACGAGCTCCGCGACGGCCCGCTACGCCTACTGACGGCGAACGAATCGTGGTCGGGACGGCGGCGACGCGCGGCGATCAGCGCCTTCGGGTTCGGCGGCAATAACGCCCATCTCATCATCGAGGCTTTCGACGGCACACCGGGAACGTTCAGCGTCGCGGCCCCCAGGTACCCGGCACCCGCGGAGATCGCGATCGTCGCTATCGGTGCCCGAGCCGGCGGCCTGGGAGCCGACGCGCTCCGGGACGCTCTGCTTAGCGGACAGGCGCCTGACCAATCCGTGCCCGACATCGAGGTCGCGCTCGACGGCCTGCGCTACCCGCCGCGCGATCTCGGCGAGACGCTGGGCCAGCAGGTGCTCGTGCTGGAAGCCGCCCGCGAAGCCGCACTCGGGATCGAACTACCCCCGCAGCGCACGGCCGTCCTCATTGGCATGGGCTGTGACCCGGAGACCGCTCGGGTCAACGCCGGCCGACGCCTGAACGCCTGGCGGTCACAGTGTGAATCACAGGGGTTCAGCCCGCCCTTGACCGCCGCCCGCGTCCTGGGCGCCATGGCGAACATCGCGGCCAACCGCATCGGCGGACAGCTGGGTCTGGCGGGCCCAGGCTTCGCCGTGTGCGCCGAGGAAGCCTCCGGGATCGCCGCACTGGAACTGGCCGCCCGGGCACTGCGGGCCGGAGAAGTCGATGCCGCGCTCGTCGGCGCGGTCGACCTCTCCGACGAGCCCGTGCACCGGGCCGCCGTCACCGAACTCGGCCTCACCACCGACCCAGCTGACGCGGCCGTCGTCCTCGTGCTCAAACGCCTTGACGACGCGCGACGCGACGGCGACCGAGTCATCGCGCTAATCGACCGGGAGCCAGGCAGCTCCGCTGAATGCTTCCCCGTCGGCCTGTTCGGCGTCCCGCACGCCGCCGCCGGCCTGCTCAACGTGGCAGCCGCGGCACTGGCGCTCCGGCACCGCGCCCGGCCGGTCGCGGGACAGCGCGCGCAGCCCCGCCTCGCCGCGACCACCGCCGACGTCGTCACCTCGGTGCTCGGCGCTCCACCCGCCCGCGTCCGGCTACGCGCCGCGGACGCCGCCCCCTGGACAGCCGGTCCAGTGCCCCGGCTGCACATCTACTCGGGTGCGACGCGATCCGACGTTCTGGCCGCCGCCACCTCCGGCCGCGAGAGCGACACCGGCCCGGCCCGCCTCGCCGTCCTCGCACGCGACCCCGAGCACCTGGCCGACCGGCTCGTCGCCGCCCGCGCCTGGCTCGGCGGCGAGGCACTGCGTCCACCCGGCGTGGCCTTCCGCGAGATCCCGATCAGCGGTGAGACAGCGTTCGTCTACACCAAAGGCTCGGCCTTCTACCCGGGCATGGGCTCCGACCTCGCGCTCACCTTCGCCCCGCTGGCCGACGGCATGGACGAGGCCGCCCTGGTCTCCTGGATCTACGAGGGCCGCGAGAAGCCAAACGACTCGCTCGACCAGATCCTCGCCGTGGGCTTCATCGCGCGCCTGCACACCCGGATCACCCGCGAAGTGCTCGGCATCGAGCCGCAGGCCGCGATCGGGTACTCATCCGGGGAATCGGCGGCCCTAGTAGCGCTCGGAGTCTGGAACGACGTAACGGCGATGTCTGTCGACGCGCGGGCCAGCGGGCTGTTCACCCGCGACCTGGGCGGCGAACTGCGCGCCGTGCGTCGCTTCTGGGCACGCAATGGCATCGTGGGCGAGCGGTGGGCCGGCTACATCCTTTCGGCCGATCCTGAGCAGGTTCGGGCCATGGTCTCCGGCGAACGGGCCGTGCACCTGACGGCGGTCTGCGCCCCCGGAGTCTGCGTGGTCGCCGGGGAGGAGCGGGCCTGCGCGGCCTTTGCCGAACGTTTCGACCCTGCCTCCCGCATCCAGATCCAGTACGACCTGGTGGCCCACGCTCCCGAACTGGTCGATGTGCGCGACCGCTGGCACGCCCTGCACCGCCGCCCGACGACGAGCGTGCCTGGAATCCGGTTCTACCGCGGTGCGACCGGCGACTACTACTACCCGACCGAGCAGACAGCCGCGGACGCGATCACCGAGCAGATGCTTTCACCCGTTGACTTCCCCAACGTGATCGAGCGCGCCTGGCATGACGGCGTCCGGGTGTTCATCGAGCACGGACCGGCCGCGCAGTGCACGAATTGGATTCACCGCATCCTGGGCGACCGGGAGCATGTCGCGGTCGCCCTGGATACGGTGCGCGACGATGGCTTGTGGTCGTTGTCGGCAGCGGTCGCGGAGCTGGCCGCCGCGGGCGTCGCGGTACGGCACGACGCGCTGGCGGCCTATCTCGCGAGGTCTCCTGCCCGGCCGAAGCCGAGCGGGGGAGCGATGCTCAGCCTGCCGAAGCGCCTCCCCGCGCCGGTGCTCGAACCAGCGGCAGCTTCCGAATACACGCTGATGGAGCGCGCCCCGGACCTCGCCGCGATGCCGAGCGGCCACCAGCCGATCGTGGCCGACCGTCCGGTGCCGCAACCGCAACCGGCTTCCCCGCTGGCGGCGGCGTCGGCCTGGCAGGCATCCATCAGCGCCGCCCACCAGCAGTACCTGGACCTCCAGGCCGCCGCGCACACCCGCTTCCTAGCTGGACGCGCCTCGGCCGCGAAGCTTGTCGCCGCGGCGTCCGGCCGTGCGGTCACCCCGTCACCAGTAATCACACCGGGCCACCCTGGCCCTCACTTCGACCGCGCCCAGCTCCAGCACCTCGCTTCCGGCCGGATCTCCGATCTGTTCGGGCCGATGTTCGCCGTCCAGGACGCCGACGTGCGCCAGACCCGGATGCCAGGACCGCCCTTGCTGCTCGCCGACCGGGTGCTCGGGATCGACGCCGCGCAGGGCTCGCTTGGCAAGGGCAAAATCTGGACCGAAACCGACGTGCACGCCGACGCCTGGTACCTCGACCCCGCGGGCCGCATGCCCGCCGGCCTGGTCGTCGAAGCGGGCCAAGCCGACCTGCTGCTGATCAGCTGGCTGGGGGCCGACCTGCGCAACCGGGGCGAGCGGGTCTACCGCCTGCTCGGCAGCGATGTGACCTTCCACGCCGCGCCACCCGGACCCGGCCAGACGCTCTCCTTCGAGATCCGCGTCATCGGGCACGTCGTGCACGGTCCGGTCCGGCTGTTCTTCTTCGAGTACGACTGCCGCGCCGGGGATGAGCTGCTGCTCACCGTGCGGGACGGCCAAGCAGGGTTTTTCAACGACGACGAACTCGCCAGTACCGGCGGCGTCCTCTGGGACCCGTCTGCCGTCAGCCCACCTCCGGACGCGCCGCAGGATCCGCCCGCCGTCCGGTGCACGCGCTCTGCCTTCGGCTCCGACGCGCTCCACGCCCTCGCCCAAGGCCGTCCCGACGAGTGCTTCGGTCCCGGGTGGGAGGCGACCCGCGCCCATGTGCGTACCCCGCGCATCGGATCGGGGCGGCTGCGTCTGCTCAACGAGATCCCCGTCTTCGATCCGTCCGGCGGACCGTGGGGCCGTGGCTATCTCAGGGCCGAGACAGCCATCAGCCCGGACGACTGGTACTTCGACGGCCACTTCCACAACGACCCGTGCATGCCCGGCACGCTCATGTCCGAGGGCTGTATGCAGGCCGTCTCGTTCTACCTCGCCGCCCGCGGATACACCATCACCCGTGACGGCTGGCGATTCGAACCGGTGCCGGGGCGCACCGCGCGCATGCGCTGCCGCGGTCAGGTAACCCCGGACAGCAAGCAGCTGACGTACGAGGTCTTCGTCTCCGAGGTATCGGCCGGTCCGTTCCCGACCGTCATCGCCGATGTACTGGTCACCGTCGACGGCGTTAAGGCCCTGCACGTCGCGGACTGCGCCGTGCGGCTGGTGCCGGACTGGCCTCTCGAGCACTGGCGGCATCTCGGTCCGCCGGCTGTCCAGCGTACGGCGCAGGCCGTACCGCTCCAGCAGCTTGGCGGCCTCGCCGGACACCGTGACGCCGAGCCAATCGCCGAGGTCGAGGCGGTGCCTCTTGGCTACGCCTCGCTGCTGGCGTGTGCCTGGGGCAAGCCCACCGACGGGCTCGGACCGATGGCCGAGGCGTTCGTCGGCGCGCGCCGCGGACCACGCCTGCCCGGGCCGCCGTACCACTTCATGAGCAGGATCATCGCGGTCGAGGGCCCATACCAGGGTATGGCGGTCGGCAGCGCGGTCGCCGCGGAGTACGACGTGCCCGACGAGGCCTGGTACTTCGCGGACAACTCCGAGCGCACCATGCCCGCCGCCGCCCTGATGGAGATCGCCCTGCAGCCCTGCGGATGGCTGGGGTGCTACGTCGGGAGTCCCGTGCAGATCGACGCGGAGCTGCTGTTCCGCAACCTCGACGGCGACGTGCGGGTCCTGCGCGAAGTGCGGCCGGGCACGCGCGTCGTGCGCACCCGGGCCGAGCTGGCCGACGTGTCCCGAGCCGCCGGAATGATCATCGAGACCTTCCGGATCGAGTGCCACGCTGACGGCGAGCCGCTGCTAGCGGGCACCGCCGTATTCGGGTACTTCCTCACCACCGCCTTCGAGCAGCAGCCCGGCCTGCCCACGTCGGCTGCCGAACGCGAGCGCCTGACCGAACCGTGCGAACACGCCCCGGCGCTCTACCACCCCGACCCCGCGCGCCGCGCGCACCAAGCCGGACCCATGCTGATGATGCTCGACCGGATCACCGGCTACTGGCCCGAAGGCGGGGCCGCCGGTCTTGGACGGCTGCGCGCCGAGAAGGACATCGACCCCGGCGAGTGGTTCTTCCGCGCCCACTTCTTCCAGGACCCGGTCATGCCCGGCTCACTTGGCGTCGAGGCGATGTGCCAGTTGCTCCAGTGGTATCTGCTGGAGCGCGGCGCGATGGCGGGCCTGCCCAGCCCGCGATTCGAGCCGATCATGACCGGCCAGCCGCTGACCTGGAAGTACCGCGGCCAAGTCCAGCCCACCGACGGCCAGCTCACCGTCGAACTTGAGATCACCGTGGCGGGCGGCGGGTATGCACTCGCCGACGGCTGGCTGTGGGTGGATGGCCGGCGCATCTACCACGTGGCCGGCCTCGGCATGCGGGTCGTTCCCGGCGACCAGTCCCCGACCTGAACACATTGTCGAAATACTCGCTTTTCCTGCATTTTCGCAGGTAAGGAGGCTAACGCTGGAAGCTCCAGATGCGCGCCCGGCAGGATTCGAACCCGCGACCCTCCGCTTAGAAGGCGGACGCTCTATCCAACTGAGCTACGGGCGCTCGCGCAGACCATTGTGCACGGGAAAGGTCACGCGTCGGCTACGCGTGAGTCGCAGTGTGCCGCGCTAAGAGGTTAAGCATAGGTTACAAGAGTGTCTTAGTTCGACCTAAGACCCTTGGCGAGTCTAGAATTCGCCCACTGCTGCGACCGGCGGATATGACTATTTTCAGTATACCGGACACGCCCTAGACTGCTTCGGTGCGAAAGCCAGTTGTTACCCGCCGGTATTCCCTGGCTATCGGGCTGCTCGCGGGTGTCGCAATGGACGCGGTGCTCGGCGATCCGCGGCGCGGCCACCCGGTCGCCGCGTTTGGCAACTCCGCCGCCGCCGCTGAACGTGCGCTGTACGCCGACTCCAGGGTGCGGGGCGCCGTTTACACCGTCGGCTGCGTGCTCGCCGCCGCCGTCCCGGCCGCCGCCGTCGCGCGGCTGACCCGCCGCAGCGCGCTCGCGGCCGGTACCACGGCCGCGCTCGCCACTTGGGCCGTCACCGGCGCGCGTTCATTGACTTTGGAGGCAGAACGACTGCGGGCGCGGCTACAGGCCGGCGACCTTTCCGCCGCGCGCGAGGCACTCCCTGCCTTGTGCGCCCGGGATCCTCGTGACCTCGATGCGGACGCGATCGCCCGGGCGGTGGTCGAATCGGTCGCGGAGAACACCTCCGACGCGGTGGTCGCGCCGCTGCTGTGGGGCGCGGTGGCCGGGGTTCCGGGCCTGGTCGCCTATCGCGCGATCAACACCCTGGACGCGATGGTCGGCTACCGGTCCGCGCGGTACCGGCGGTTCGGCTGGGCCGCGGCGCGGCTGGACGACCTGGCGAACCTGGCGCCGGCCCGGGTGACCGCGCTGCTGGCCGTGGCGTGCGCGCCGGCCGTCGGGGGCTCGCCGGGCGCCGCGCTGCGCGCCTGGCGGATCTACGGTTCCCGTCACCCCTCGCCGAACGCGGGTCGTTGCGAGTCCGCGTTCGCCGGCGCGCTCGGGGTGACGCTCGGCGGTACCAACGTCTACCACGGCGTCACCGAGACCCGTCCGTCGCTAGGCGACGGCCCTCCGCCGGCGACGGCCGACATCCATCGCGCCGTCCGGCTCTCCCGGGCGGTCACCTGGTCAGCGGCGGTGCTCGCCGCTGTCTTGGCGATGGCTTGCCCACGGCCGCATGGCAAAATGTCAGAAAGGTGACATCTCGTCCAATATGCGCGATGTGAGTTGCATAATCTCGTTGCTGCTCGCAAGGTCTTCCCGGACGTCGTCGGAGGTAAGTCGGGGCGCATCAGTTGGGGGATACTCGGCAACATTTCGCCGGGAACGCATCCGGTTGAATCGGCGGACGATTTTTCCCATGGGTGGGTCGAGTTGTGCCTGGACCGCCGCGAAGACAGCGATATGGCCACCTTTGGAAGTTGCCCGCAGGCCTTGGTTCTCCAGGATCGCGGTGAGAGCCTTACGTGCGGCGTCGTACGCGAGTGCATATCCGCCCTCTGGGTCGTCGTCACACACTTTTGCGGCGGAATTGGCGTGGCTGCGGGCCTGTGCGAGCAGTCGGTCTGCCTGCTCCCGGCTCGCGGGGATCCGCTGGAGGTCACCGTCAGCGAGCATCCGCTCGATCATCGCCCGGCCTTGTTCCCACCTCATGTTGCGCGTGCGTCTCCTTGTCATCGCGGTCGCCCACTATCCGCACGAGCGGCCGAGACCTGACCGATTCCATGAACGGGTCGGTTGGCTGGGGTGAATTCCAGGTAGCTGATCTTATTCGCCTGATATCTACCGGTCGGCGCAGCTGGCCTTGAGCCTGTTCGGCTACTTCATCGAGATCGTCAAGCGAGGGTGTTCCTATTACCAGTACGTCGATATCCGCAGGGATAGGGCCCGGCTCGCCGTGATAACGAGCCGCCCATGATCCATAAATATAGGCGCTTTCGACCCCGGGTGTCGCCTTGAGTAGTTCTTGCAGGACGGGGAGCGGGCCGTAGGTAACAGCCAGGAGATCGGTCAAGGGGCGGGTAAGCAGCGTTTCAGGCCCGGACCGGATCAACCGCAGGTTCCCGTGGCGGCGATCTTGGATGAGGCCGGCTTTGGTGAGCCTGGATGCTTCGTGTTGAACTGCCTGGACACTTGAGTGGAGGGCATTCGCCACATCAGTGAGGCTGTACTCGGCATCGGGGTGAAGATAGAGCAACGCGAGAAGCTCGCCCGCCACCTGCGAGCGGAGAATCGGCAGCAGCTGCGGCGGTGGAGTTCGCATAAGAATTGATCCTATATCAAATCTTAGCTGAGTATCTGGCGGACGGTAAGGTTGCCGCTGTGCGTGGTGCGGTGATGGTGGCGGGGACTAATTCCGATGCCGGGAAGTCCGTTCTCACGGCCGGGCTGTGCCGGTGGCTGGTGCGCCAGGGCGTGAAGGTGGCGCCCTTCAAGGCGCAGAACATGTCGCTCAACTCCTTCGTCACCGCCGATGGCGACGAGATCGCCCGGTCCCAGGTGGTCCAGGCCGCTGCCGCCGGGATCGAGCCCACCGCGGACATGAACCCGGTGCTGCTCAAGCCCGGCAGTGACCGCCGCAGCCAGGTCATCGTCCGGGGCCACCCGGTGGCCGAGGCGGACGCGCTGGAGTACCGCACGCACACCCCCAGGCTCCGCGAAGTCGCGCTGCAGAGCCTGGAACGGTTGCGCGCGCAGTACGACGTGGTCGTCTGCGAGGGCGCCGGCAGCCCGGCCGAGATCAACCTGCGGGCCACCGACATCGCGAACATGGGGCTGGCTCGCGCCGCGGAGCTGCCGGTCATCCTGGTCGGTGACATCGACCGGGGCGGGGTCTTCGCCGCCATGTACGGCACGCTCGCGCTGCTCGAACCCGCCGATCAGGCGCTGATCGCCGGGTTCGTGATCAACAAGTTCCGTGGCGCCCGTGAGCTGCTAGACAGCGGGCTCGCCATGCTGACCGAGCTGACCGGCCGCCCGTTCTACGGCGTCCTGCCGTGGCGGCATGGACTATGGATAGACGCCGAGGACTCGCTCGCCCTCGAGTCATGGCGCGGTCCGCAAGACAACGCTCCAGTCGCGCTGAACGTCGCGGTCGTGCGATACCCGAGGATCAGCAACTTCACCGATGTCGACGCGCTCGCCGCCGAGCCCGGAGTGCGGGTGCGGTTCGCGGAGACGGCGGCGGACATTGAAGCCGCTGACCTGGTGGTGCTGCCGGGGACCCGCGCGACAGTCGCCGACCTGGGCTGGCTCCGGGACCGCGGCCTGGCTTCGGTGATAGCGCGGCGAGCGCGCTCTGGCCGTCCGGTCCTCGGCATCTGCGGCGGCTACCAGATGCTCGGGCGCGAGATCGATGACCCGGTCGAATCCGGCGCCGGGGTGGTCGAGGGGCTGGGGCTGCTGCCGGTGCGGGTTGTTTTCGGCACCGACAAGCGGCTCGGCAGGCCGTCGGGCACTGAGTACGGGGAAGACGGCGCGACCGGATTCACCGGTGATGGCTGCCGGGACGGCGCGGTCTGGGGCACCAGCTGGCACGGGACGCTGGAGAACGACGGGTTTCGTCGCGCGTTTCTCACCGAGGTCGCGGCCGCTGCCGGACGGGATTTCACCCCCGCGCCCGGTACCCGCTTCGCCGAGCTGCGCGAGGCCAGGCTGGACATGCTGGGCGACATGGTGGGGGAGTACCTGGACACCGCCGCGATATCCAGCCTGATCGAGTCCGGAGTGGTACCTGGACTACCGGGGCTGCCACGATAATGTGGCGTCATGCCCGACAACGTTCTGTACACCGCCGAAGCGGTATCCACGGGGGACGGACGCAACGGTCACGTCAGCTCGTCGGATGGCAAACTGGACCTCGACCTAGCGATGCCCCCGGAGATGGGCGGCACCGGAGCGGGCACCAACCCCGAGCAGTTGTTCGCCGCCGGGTACGCCGCGTGCTTCCACAGCGCGCTGCGGCTGGTCGCGGGCAAGCAGCACACACCGCTGCGTGATTCCACCGTGACAGCTCAGGTGGGGATCGGACCGGATGGCGAGGGGTTCGGCCTGGTCGTGACGCTGATCATCCACGTACCGGGACTGGAGCGCGACAAGGTCCGTGAGTTCGCCGATGCGGCTCACCAGGTGTGCCCGTACTCGCGGGCGACCCGCGGCAACATCAGCGTTGAGCTCCGAGTGCTGTGATCCAGGACCACGATCGGCTCCGCGCCGCTTACCTGGTAGAGCTGGGTGAGCGGCCGCCATCCAGCGCCCGCGGCATTCACCACACGGCGCTGCTGTCCGCGGATGTGGAGCGGACGATCCAGTTCTACCAGGGCATCCTGGAGTTCCCGCTGACGGAGCTGATCGAGAACCGCGACTACGAGGGGTCGAGCCACTTCTTCTTCGATGTCGGCAACGGGAACCTGCTCGCGTTCTTCGACCTGCCCGGACTCGATCTTGGCCCGTACGCTGAGGTCCTCGGCGGCCTGCACCACATCGCCATCTCGGTCACCAGGGAAAGCTGGGAGCACCTGCGCTCGAAGCTGGACGACGCGGGCGTGGAGTACCTCGAGGAGTCCGGTACGTCCATCTACTTCCGCGACCCGGACGGCGCCCGCGTCGAACTGCTGGCTGACCCGCTCGGCAAGATGTACGGCCTGCAGGTTCTCTGAGACCTGTTAGGAGCGGCGCCGGGTGAGCCGCCAGAAACAGAAGCCGGCCAGGGCAAGGCTGAGGACGAGGTAGATCGCGGTCTCGATCCACTGGAAGGCCCAGTAGCGGCCGACGGGCTGGTAGGTGATCTCCTCCCGGATGCCGTGGCTGGCTAGGCAGTTCATGAAGGCGGTCTGCGAGCCCGCCGACTGGCAGACTCCCGGGGTAACGCTGGTCGGCTGCCCGGCGGCGTCGACGGCTTTGCTGGAAAGGATCCAGGCGTCAGGTTCGCTGGCGAGGTTGCCGACCACGAGCATAAACGTGTTGGTGTTCTGCTGGAAGGCGTTGATCTGTACCGAGCTAAGGGTGGAGATGGTGCGGTCCGGCGGGATGAGGTTCGGGCGGACCCACAGCGGCACGGTGACCTGGACGGCGGCGAAGATGACCAGGGTGATGGCCATGGCGGGGATGGCGCGCCGGATCAGCGTCCCGGTCGTGACGCCGAGGGTGAAGGCGAAGGCAGCGTAGCCGACCGGGGTGATGCCGTGGGTGGCGAATACCAGTGAGCTGAACCGGCCCATGGAGAGGTTGTTGCCGCCGCTGAGGCTGACGGCCCGGCCGATGGGTGCTGCCCACCAGGCCTGCATGAGGCTGAGTCCCTCGGTGACGACGATGGCGGCCAGTCCGACCAGCGCGAGCTTGACGGCTAGCCACCGGGTGCTGGTGATGCTCTGGTTCCAGGCGAGACGGTAGGTCCCGGTCTCGAACTCGCGGGCGATCAGCGGGGCTCCCCAGAAGACGCCGATAATGGCGGGCGTGAGCAGGATGGCATAGACGCTGATGTTGTACAGGACCGCATATGTCCGGGTGCCGTTCAGCTGGTTGAGGAAGCTGCTGGCGAGTATCGCGCAGCTGCCGCTGTGACAGCTGCTGATCCCGCTGGCCGCGTACAGGCTGGCCAGATGCGGCCCGGTAGCCGCGAACAGGATCGCGAACGCGACCAGCGTCGCAGCCGCGACCACCGCCTGGATGCGAAACTGGCGCCAGGTCAGCCAGATCATTTGGGGACCTCCTCGAGGTGGTTGCGGCGTCGGCCGCGACCGGCGGCCTGGCTCATGTAGGCCAGTACCAGGTCTTCCAGGCCAACGTCGGAGACTGTCCAGGCCGGGTCGAGGACCTGGCCGGACGTGCGTACCAGCAAGGTGGTTTGCACGTCGGTGTGGCTAGCCGAGATGACCTGCATGCCGTCCGGGAGGCTGCTGGGATCGCGCCGCGGACCGGACAGCAGGTGATGGGTGGCCAGCAGCTCATCGACCGGCCCGGCCACCAGGACCCGGGAGCGGACCAGCACGATCAGGTAGTCGCAGGCCCGTTCCAGGTCCGCGACCAGATGCGAGGACAGCACGACCGACAGGTCCTGCTCGGCGACCGATTCCATCAGGTCCTGCAGAAACTCCCTGCGCGCCAGCGGGTCCAGGCTGGCCACCGGCTCGTCCAGGATCAGTAGCTCGGGCCGCTTCGCGACGGCCAGGGTCAGCGCGAGCTGGGCGCGCTGACCGCCGGACAGCGTCCCGGCCTTCTGCCCAGGGTCCAGGTCCAGCCGGTCGATCCGGTCGCGGGCCAGCTCCGCGTCCCAGCCCGGGTTCAGGTGCGCGCCCAGCTTCAGGTGGTCGGTGATCGTCAGCTCGGTGTAGACCGGTGCGTCCTGGGCCAGGTACCCGACCCGGGCGAGCTGCGCCGGACCGGCCGCGGGTCGGCCGCCGAGTACCTTGATCGTGCCGGCGGTCGGCGCCAGCATTCCGGTGGCCAGGTTCAGCAGGGTGGTTTTCCCGGCTCCGTTCGGCCCGACCAGGCCCACCACGTGCCCGGCCGGGATGGACAGCGTGCAGTCCGACAGCGCCCACATCTTCCGGTACCGCTTGCCAAGCGCTTCGGTCTCGATGACGGCCGTCATGCTATGTCCTCCTCGCGGGCGGACCGAAAGGTGCTGGCGAACAGGGCCTCGATGGATTCGTCGTCCAGCCCGGCTCGACGCGCCTTGCCCAGCCACCGCTGCAGTTCGCGGCGCAGCGGACCGTGCGCGGCCAGTGAGCCGCCGTCCAGCGTCCCGGTCACGAACGTCCCGACTCCGGGGCGGGCCGCGACCAGGTCCTCGTATTCCAGCTCCCGGTAGGCCTTGAGCACCGTGTTCGGGTTGATCGCCAGCCCGGCTGCCACGTCCTTGACCTTGGGCAGCTGGTCACCCTCGTGCAGCAGGCCAAGCCGCAACGCGTGGCGCACTTGGTGGATCAGCTGCAAGTACGGCGCGACACCGGACCGGCCGTCCAGGTGGAACTCGATCACCAGGCCTCCATATATCTAGGTGACTAGCACTATAGCTAATTACCGAGATGTCCTGTCAAGGATGCAGAGGTCCGTCATCGCGCTGCCAGGGGAACTGAGCTGTGCAACTCGCTGCTGAGGCACTCAGCCAGGGTTCCCTCGACTGGCTACAGCGTGCTCGGCAGGCTCCACCACCACACAACGACGCTCGTTAGCGCGGCGAGTTGGCGGTCGCGGCACTTTCTCGTCGGCTTGAGGGTTGAGCCGTCGCTCGGGAATGGTCCCGGCTGCTTACCAAGGCCAATCTCAGGAGCGCGGAGGCAGTTAGTTGAGCGTCATGACCTGCCCCAGTATCGAGGCAAGATCATCAGACGTCCCGCTCCGCGCGTGGTTGTTTCGGTGCGGCTGATTGGTGCGACGGCCGGTGGCATGCCGAGGTCAGTTACGTTGTCGCTGGTCTTGATGATGTGGACCGGGTTGGAGTTGGCGTAGGCCGCGAGGGTGAGCGCGAGTTTCGGTTCACCCAAAGTTGGGGGATTGTGGTTCCGTGCGAAATCGGTGAAAGCTGCGGTGAGGCGCATCCGGCCCTCGAGCAGGAACAAGTTCCTTCGGCCGTAGCGTCGTTCCATCGCGTCCGCGGTGTGTCGACCGGGTTTCTCAGCCAAGTCGATCATGAGCCGACTGCCGGGGGACCCGGCGGTGGCGATGACGCCGCGTTGTGCGGCTAGCTCAGGCCGGTATCTTCGGGCGAGCACGGCGGCCTCTCCTACAGCTGCGGCACTGAGTGCCAGCAACGGCCCCGGGCAGTGGTAGAGGTTATCAGCGAACACGACGTAGATCTCTTCGGGCGAGCCCAAGTGGTCGGCTCCGTTGATGACGGACGTGATATCGGCATAGGGGCCGCGCTGAGACACGAAACTCAGCGTCAGGCCGTCCGGGACGGGCGTGGCGAGGATGCGTCCGGCAGCGCGGTCGTAGCGGGTGTGGCCGTGCTGGCCGAGTACCTGCCGCGCCCAAGCCGTGAACTGCTCGTAGTACGGGTGGCAGACAATCGCCACGCGGGCCGGGCTGAGCGCCGCGATCTCGTCGAGCAGATGGGCGATGCCGGGGCGCCCCGCGATCGGGTAGAACTCCTTGGGAATGTACTGCGTCCAGGAAGCGATCCGGGTGCCCAGGCCGCCAGCGGTGACCACGATTCTGGTGATGTCGCCGCCGCTCATGGCACTCCCTGGTGGGGTAGGTTTGCTGGGTGCATGTGCGTGTGACCGGCGTTGTCATCGAAGATGATCGCATCCTGCTGCTGAACCAGGACACCGACACCGGGCGGTCGTGGAGCCTGCCTGGCGGCAAAGTCGAAGAATGCGAGACGGTGGCCGCTGCTCTGGTGCGGGAGATGCGAGAAGAGACCGGCTTGGAGGTCGAGCCAGGCCGTCTGCTGTACGTGTGCGATCACCTGCCCGGCAACGGCACTCATGTGCTGCACCTCACCTTCGAGGCCAGGCGGACCGGTGGGACGATCGGCGACGTGGCAGCGGGGGCTGATACCCGGCCGATCCGTGGTGTGGAGTTCGTCAAGCACGCGGACCTGACGGTGCTGGGGTTCAACGCGCGGTTCGGTGAGCTAGCCATGGCCGCGTTCCCGGGCGCGGGCAGTTACATGGGAGCCAAGGCGAACATCGGCTTGTGAGGCGTTCAGCGCCCGGATCAACCGTTCATCGAGTTCGGCGAGCGGCCTGTGCCTGTCGGCGAGGCCGCTGATCCATCCCGCCAGCCGTGCGGCCAGGTCGGCGGCGGGAACTGGTTCCTGGGTATTGCCGCGGACTAGCCGGATGCCCACCCCGCGGGAACAGCCCAGGATGTGCCGGTGCCGCAGCCGCTGCGCCTCCTCGTCCGTGCCTGGAGTGTTCCACGCGACGCCGAACAGCCACCGGCCAGGCGGACCTCCAGAGCGCTCTGCTGGTGATGGTCCGTCGCAGCACCAGACTTGCAGGTTACCGAGCATATGGTGGATCTCGCCGCTACCGCAGCCCGGTTCGGTGACCGGGGTGACGTCACCCGATACATAGTCGGCGTTCACGGCCGTGCTCTCAGCGGTCAGCCGGAGGAGTTCGGCCCGGGAGGGCAACCGGGCACCGGTCCACGCGGCGAAGGTGGCGGCGCCGATCCAGGTCACCCAGTAGACGGGATGGTCTTCGAACCCGGTGCTAACCTCCCAGCGGCCGGTGGCCGTGTCCTGGTGCAACCGGCCGCCCCGCTCGTGCGGCATCTGGCAGGCCAGCAGGTAGACCCCGCCGTGAATGTTGGGCATCCTGGCCGCGGCCATGGCGTTCAGGAACGCTGAGTACTCAGCATTGGTGACCAGCAGGTTCCGCACGTCCAGGTCGCTGCGGCGGACATAGCACGCGGCACCCGGCCACTGCGGTCGGGCCTGGAATTTCGGTGCTGCAGGACGTGGCCCTTGTGCTTGCAGGCAGTAGACGTGGTCGCCGGCCAACCAGGAAGCGGCTGTCGCCGTGACATGACTAGGCACCGCGGCCTGGGCCACAGTCAGGCTTGCTGCTGTAGTGGCGCGGATGAGTTCAGCGCTGTGCGGATCGAGGTACGCGATAAGCCTGGTCTTGCTATTTGTGGTGGCGAACGTGTCCTCCACCGACGAGACCCGCGGCACGGCACCTGATGCCCCCTGTATGGGCATGGGCAGCTCCGTGTCGGTAAGCTCAGGCACTGCGCAGGCGAGGACGGCGAGAGCCTTGTCGGGGGCGAGTACGGCAGTCTCGTAGGAGACGTACGCGGGGTTCCGGTCGTGGAGAGCGTCGGCAAGCAACACCGTGTTGAGCACTTGCAGCCGGGCCAAGGCAACCAGGTCCGGCGGCTCGTCATCGGGCACTAGACCCGCGAAGCGGCGCGCATACTTGTCGCCGCGACGGGTGAGGGCGATCATCTGCTGATAGCGGGCGCGGTATCCCCAGCGCGTGAACAGGTTCCCTCTCATGAACGAGGAGGCGACACCCAGCGGGCTCCGGGATAGCACCACCATCGGCGCTCCGGGCAGCAAGTCCAGGACGGTCGGATGCGCGAAGAACAAGTTCGTTTCCTTGACTACCTGCCTGGTGGTGGCGTATTTGCTTGCGGTGAAGGTCACCAGCCAGTGCCATCCCAGATCGCCCCGGATCGGAAGATCGCCTTCCGCCAGGTTTCGCGGACGGGGATTGAGCGGCGACAGCGGATGATCAGGGGCAAGCTGCTGGCGGAACGGCTCGTTGTGCTGGCCCATCATTGGTCGCAGTGTGTCGC
>JBEKHI010000326.1:0-9850 GCA_050012355.1 Streptosporangiaceae bacterium
GCTGAACATCCCGCTCGGTTCCGCGACGCTGACCGGCACGTTGTCCGGCTCGATGCTGACGGTGACCGCGGCCGCACCGACCGCGCTCCCGTCGTCGCTTCCGTCCTGGCTACCGAACCCGTCCTACGTCAGCACTCAGATCTCGATCGACGAATCGACCGACACCCTCACGCTGTCCGCGACCACCGGGACCAGCGGCGGTCAGACGGCGACCCTGACCGTCACCATCGCCAGCGCGTCCACCTCGGACCTGAGCAGCGGCACTGACGTGACGGGCAGCCTTGTCCTCGGCAACGTGCCGTTCGCCGGCGGGTCAACGGCGTCGCTGGACTTCACCCTCGGCTACAGCAGCGGAGCGCTGAGCGCCTCGTTGTCCGGCACCACGACCTCCGCCGCGTTCCCGAACGAGCCCGTCACGATCCCGCCCGGCGCCACGCTGACCCTGGCCACCGGGTCTGGCCTGTCACTGAGCGGCACGGCGGACATCAACTCGGGGTCGGACTCCGTGCAGGTCACGGTCGACGGCACGCTGTCGAGCCTGACTGACTGGACGCTGACGGTCAGCGACGACACGGGTGCCTCCCAGTGGTCCCCCGCCACCGGACTATCGGTGACGCCGGACTTCAGCGGCTCGATCACCGACACGGCCGGTGCCATCGGCTTCGACCTGGCGTCGGCTGGATCCGGCCCGGCGGCTACCTGGGTTTCATCCGACACAAACATCAACGTGTCGGTCAACCATCTCGAGGTGTCGAACCAGGCGCCATCGAGCACCGCGGACTGCTCCACGGACGAGGTCAAGGCAGGCGATCTGTGGATCGGGCTGTCGGGCGGCTTCAGCTATGCCCCGGACAACGTGAACCTCCAGGCGACCGGGTGCTTCGACCTCACCGGCGAGTCCGCCGCGATCACCGCTACCGGGGACCTGACCAGCGAGTTCGGCAGCAGCCTGCCCTTCACCGTCACCGACGCGGAAGTGACGGCCAAGATCGGCGGCGACGGCACGTACTCGCTGACGGGCTCGGCCAGCCTCACGATCACCCAGGGTGTCAGCGGCGATCCCAGCTTCAACGTGGGGTTGTCGCTCAGCAACACGGGGATCATCGCCGGCATCCAGATCGGGGATCTGAGCACCCTCGACAGCCAGTTCTCCGGCAGCGGGGTGCTGTACGTCTCGACATCCGCCGCCGATGGTTTCAATCCCGATGCCACCTTCGGGTTCACCGATCAGCCGTCGTCGATCGACCTGAAGGCCGGCCTGGACGTCAGCCTTGCCTTCACGCTGCCGACGACCGTCATCGACGACTTCCAGCAGATCATCCCCGGTTTCCCTGACCAGGCCTCCGTCCAGTCGATGGCAACCCTGTCGAGTTCTGGGTTCACCGTCGACGTCGGCGTGGCGCTCGGCACCGGGACCGGTACGGGCGGCGTGCCTGTCGCCAGCGACAGCAACACCGGCACGGCCTTCTACCTGGACCATCTGGACGTCGAGCTCGCGCTCGGCGACCAGAACCAGGTCACGCTGTCCGGGACCGGGTACCTGGTACTGCCCGCGCTGGCAGCGGGAGGCGATCCGTCTTCGCTGTCCCTGACGGTCGGCGGGTACTTCAACATCACCAGCCTCACGCTGGGCCTGACCTTCAACGTCGGTAACTGGACCAACGATGCCCTGGGCATCAGCGGCCTGAGTGTGCAGGACTTCGGCGGCAGCTTCGGCCTGACCCTGGAAAGCGGCGTCCCCACCCCGTCGCTGGGCATCTACGCGGACAACCTCGTACTCCCGGCGTCGTGGTCGCAGGCCATCGGCGTGGTGCCGGGCACCGAGATCTCGTTCGACGGCAACCTCAGCCTGTCCCAGCCGGTGCTGAGCATCTCGTTCACCGGCCAGAACGGTCAGCCCGCGCTGACCCCGCTGTCCATTGACCCTCACGCATCGACCACCGAGATCAACTCGTTCACCGTGAACACAGCGGCACTCGCACTCGCGCCGTTCGGCGGCACGACCAGCGCCGGGGACACGCTCCAGCCAGGCGTCTCGGTGACCTTCGACGCGAACATCGCCGGCGTGGCCAAGCCCGTGGACGTCGAGGCGAATATAGACCTCGCGGCGCCGTCGATCTACGCGCAGGTCTACGTCGGCAACTTCAGCACCGGGCCGGTCCAGGTGACCGGCACGACGTTCTACCTAGCTATTACCCCGACCTACTACAGCCTCTACTTCTACGGCGGAATCAGCGACGGCAACTATTCCTTCTCCGCGGGCATCAGCCTCCAGCTCGGCTCCACCGCGGCCGGCGGCGGCGTCAGCCTCGTGGTCACCGGCGGCCTGCCGTCCTACCTGGAGGGCTATGCCTACCTGAGCGGCTCGGTCAACAGTGACGGGAGCATCAGCGCGTCCGGCAGTGGCTCGCTCGTCGCGAGCGGGAGCACGCTGGGACCGGTGACCTTCTCCGTGTCCATCCCCGGCGAACTGAGCTGGAGCGATTACTCCAACTCGATCACCCAGATCGCCCAGTTCTTCCAGAACGCGGGCACCTCGGCGAGCGATATCGTGAGCATCCTCGAGCAACTCGGCTATAACGACTACGACATACTCAACGCCCTGGGCTCGATCGGAGACTACAGCTCCGGGTGGCTCGACGACCTGGCATCGGCGTTCGGCTTCAGCACGACGTACTTCGACATCGTGGCGGACGACGGGCAGGTGCTGGATGTCAGCGGCGGCTCCCAGTCGCCGAGCACGCAGGTCATCACCTATCCCGTGGATGGAGGGTACAACCAGGACTGGGAGTTCGTGCAGAGCCCGTACTCGGGCTGGTACGACGTCGTCAACCGCGGTAGCGGGCAGTGCCTGACGGTCCAGTACAACACCGCGACTCCTGGCAACTCGCTCATCCAGTACCCGTGCAACGACGGCATCAATCAGCTCTGGTACATGGGCGGCAGCATCTCGACGGCGTACACGTACGTCATGTGGGACCCGTTCTACTCCAACGGCACCGAGGAGGTCGCCGACATCCAGAACGCGAACGTGTGGCCCGGCGCGATCATGGATCAGTGGACGTACAACGGCGGCTGGAACCAGGAGTTCACGCTCGCCAACTCCACCAACTAAGAATCCGCACGATCCCTGTCACCCCCGTTCCCTGGCCGGCGCCGCGAACGGGGGTGACCCTACAGCCTCGCCGCGTCGACTGACGAGCTGTCCAAGTGCGGCGGGATTTGCTTGACCGGCGAGCTAAATGCGAGGTACGTTCCGAGCGGTAAAGAAACTTATCTAATAAGTTCCGACAGTAGGCGTAACGATGATTTTCGCCTCCGCTGGCTACCTGGTCCTGATCGTGGTTCTCGCGTTCTCCGGCATCGGCAAGATCCGGCACCTCTCCGTGTTCGGCGGACAGGTCGCGGACTACCAGCTCATCCCGGAGAAACTGACCCGTCCGGCGGCCACCGCCGTCGCCGTGACGGAGACCGGCTGCGCCGTGCTACTGGCCCTGCCCTGGACCAGACGGGCCGGGGCGGTACTGGCGGTAGCGCTGTTCGCGCTGTTTCTCACCGCGATGTCGCTGGCCTGGAGCCGCGGGCGGCGGGTGGCCTGCGGCTGCTTCGGCGGGACCGGAGACCTGGACACGGTGGGACCGCCGACGATTGTGCGGACGGCGCTGCTGTGCGCCATCGCGGTCGGCGCGCTGCTGGCGCCGCCCGGACCGTCACTCCCCGTTCGGTGTCTCCTCGGGTTTCTCATGCTGGTCCTCGTCTTCCTACTCGCGGAGACAACGCGGCTGCTGACTGGCTGGCGGCCAGAACCGGCCGGGAGCCGGGGATGAGCGCGCAGTGGGCGGTTATCGTCGCGCTGTCCGTCATCGTGGCGGTCGACTCGGTGGCCATCATCGCCCTGACCAGGCAGATCGGCCTGCTGCATCTGAAGATCGCGTCGTCCGGGACCCAGCCGCGGATCGTGCGCGGCCCGCAGCAAGGTAGCCGGCTCCGGCTGGACATCCCGTCCGACATCGAGGACCCGGACCTAGTCCTCTTCGGCTTCATCTCCCCGAACTGCGGTGGCTGCGCCGCCATGCTCCCCGCGTTCGCCGACATCGCGACCCGGCTGCCGGCCGGGGAACAGGTCGTGCTGGCGAGTGCGGCCGACGAGGCGCGGACCCGTGCGTACCTGACCACCCACGGGATCACGCTCCCGGTGGTCACCGGCCCGCATCTGCTGCGGGCGAACGAGATTCCGAGTACTCCGTATGCCGTCGCCGCCGACCGGGCGGGAACGGTACTCGCCGCGGGACCTGTCGTGACCGCGGCCCAGCTCGGCGATCTGATCAGCCGGGCACGATCGACACGGTAAGGAGGACAAGCGTGTCATTCGACAGCATCACCGAAGCGGCCGCCCGGCGGCTGGCCCGCCCGCACAACCGGCGCAGGTTCCTCGGCTGGCTCGGCGGCACCGCGGCCGCGGTCGGCCTCGGCTCCTTCGCTCTCAGCGAGCAGCAGGCGCATGCCCAGACAACACTGACCGTCACGTTCGTCAACAACAGCGGCCAGACCATCTGGCCCGGAGCCCTGGGCAACTCAGGCCAGCCGATACTGAACGACGGCGGCTGGGAGCTCACGGCGGGCGACACCATGTCGATCTCGGTGCCGAACACCTGGTCGGGCCGGTTCTGGGCCCGCACTTACTGCACGTTCGACAGCTCAGGCGCCGGCTCCTGCGAGACCGGCGACTGCGGCGGCGTGCTGGAGTGCGACGGGGCCGGCGGCGCACCGAACGTGTCACTCGCCGAGTTCACCTTCGGCGGGGGCACCTCGAACGACGTGTACGACGTCAGCTTCGTCGACGCGTTCAACATTCCCATCACCATAACGCCGGCCGGCGGATCCACCAGTTCCAGCGACGCCTACCAGTGCACCACGGCTGGCTGCACGGCCAATCTCAACCCGGACTGCCCCAGCGCGCTGCAGGACGTGGATTCTAGCGGGAACATCATCGCCTGCCTGAGCGCATGCCAGGAATTCGGCGCCGACGAGTACTGCTGCGCTGGCGCCTACGACACCCCGTCGACCTGCATCCCGGCCGACTGGCCGGTCGACTACGCCGAATACTTCAAGTCGGCCTGCCCGGGCGCCTACAGCTACGCCTACGACGACCCGACCAGCACCTTCACCTGCCTGGGCGCGAGCGGCTACACCATCACGTTCGGCGACTTCGGCGCGACCAGCAGCGGGTCGGGTGGTGGCGGCGGCGGCACGACCAACGCGACCTCGACGATCGTGGCTTCCGACTACACGGCCGAGAACGACACCCAGACCCAGGCGACGAGCGACACCGGCGGCGGCCTGAACGTCTGCTACATCCAGAACGGGTCGTGGCTGCAGTACGACAACATCGACTTCGGCTCCACCGGGCTGACGCAGTTCTACGGCCGGGTCGCCTCCGGCGCCGCCGCCGGGATCAGCGGCCTAGTGCAGGTGGTGCTCGACGATCTGTCCAACGACCCCGTCAGCAGCTTCTCCATCGGGAACACCGGCGGCTGGCAGGACTGGGAGACAGTACCGGCCAACATGTCGACGGTAACCGGCACGCACACCGTCTACATCGTGTTCGTCTCCGGCCAGAGCGCGGACTTCGTCAACTTCAACTGGTTCACCTTCTCCTGACGCCCCTGCCCGCGGGTTGTCGCACCCGGTTCGCCTCGCTGCCGCACCCAGTGATTGTGGTCGGTGCTGCATTACCCACACTCTTGTGCTGGTGGTGCGGCACCGCCCACAATCACTCGCCCCCGGGCCGCCTGCAGCGCTCCTCGCGCGACCCCAGCGCCATCGATGGCCCATCGATGGCGCTGGGGCCCCAGTAATGGGTCATCGACAGTCCCGTAGAAGGTCTTGCGACCCGGTGGCGTGTCGCTTATGCGAGCTATGAGCCATAGAGCGCGGCGTGGCCCGCAGCGCGCTGGAGCCGTAGCCGCACGTTTTGTCAACGCACCACACGCGACATGCCGGCACGACATGTGGTGTTTCGTTTTCTCCTGCCTCCCATATATGGTGTCTCCTGTAGCTGGTTCCGCGGGCTCGCCAGGCTCGTGGAGGTAAGAGGGAACCCGGTGTGAATCCGGGACTGCCCCGCAGCGGTAAGCGGGAACGACAGCCGTCCCCGGCGCGTGCAACGGAGCGCGTGACGGGACAAGCACTGGGCCGGATCGGCCTGGGAAGCGACGGCCAGTAGGAGGCGCCCACTAGGTGGCGCTGTGCCCGCGAGTCCGAAGACCTGCCAGTCACGCCGCGCGCCATCGGGTGCGCGGCGGCTCCGGCCGCGCGGGACGGCTGACGGGCTCGAGTGACTCGCCGCATCACGGCGGGCCGCTTCTTGCTCGCGTGCCTGCGCGTTCCGGGCCTTTAAGGAACGAGCTCGCGAGGAGAGAGCCATGACTGGCGTCAGGACCACCATGCAGGTCCGCAAGCGGAACGGCGACACCGAACCGGTTGACTTGAACAAGATCGTGCGGGCGGTGGAACGCTGTTCGGGCGGGCTGAACGAGGTCGATCCGCTGCGGGTGGCGACCAAGACGATCAGCGGCCTATATGACGGGGCGACCACGGCTGAGCTGGACCGGCTGTCGATCCAGACGTCGGCGGAAATGACCGGTGAGGAGCCGCAGTACTCGCGGCTGGCGGCCCGGCTGCTCGGCGCCTACGTCGACAAGGAGGTGCGAGGCCAGGGGATCGCCTCGTTCAGCCAGTCAGTGAGCCTGGGGCACGCCGAGGGGCTGATCGGTGACGGATGCGCGGCGTTCGTCAAGGACAACGCGCGGAAGCTCGACGACGCCGTCGACGATGGCATGGACTGGGAGTTCGAGTACTTCGGCTTCAAGACGGTGTACGACCGGTACCTGCTGCGCCACCCGGTGACCCGGCAGGTGCTCGAGACCCCTCAGTACTTCATGCTGCGCGTGGCCTGCGGCCTGTCCCGTACCGCGGCCGAGGCGATCGGCTTCTACAAGCTGATGTCCTCGCTGGCCTACCTGCCGAGCTCGCCGACGCTGTTCAACTCGGGTACCAGCCACCCGCAGATGTCCTCGTGTTTCCTCGTCGACTCTCCTCGCGACGACCTTGGCTCGATCTATGACCGCTACGCCCAGGTCGCCCGGCTGAGCAAGTTCTCCGGCGGAATCGGAATCGGCTGGTCGCGGGTCAGATCCCGCGGCGCGCTGATCCGCGGCACCAACGGCGCGTCCAACGGGATCGTGCCGTTCCTGAAGACGCTCGACGCCTCGGTCGCGGCGGTGAACCAGGGCGGTCGCCGCAAGGGCGCTGCCTGTGCGTACCTGGAGCCGTGGCACCCGGACATCGAGGAGTTCCTCGAGCTACGGGACAACACCGGTGAGGATGCGCGCCGTACCCACAACCTGAACCTCGCCAACTGGATCCCCGACGAGTTCATGCGCCGGGTCGAGGCGGACGCGATGTGGTCCCTGATCGACCCTGACCAGGTACCGGAACTCCCCGACCTGTGGGGCGAGGCGTTCGAGACGGCCTACCGCGAGGCCGAGGCCGCCGGCCGGGTCGTGCGGCAGGTGAAGGCCCGGGACCTGTACGGCAAGATGATGCGGACCCTGGCGCAGACCGGCAACGGCTGGATGACCTTCAAGGACTCCTGCAACGCCAAGTGCAACCAGACCGCCGAGGCGGGCAACGTGGTGCACCTTTCCAATCTGTGCACCGAGATCACCGAGGTGACCACCGACGCTGAGACCGCTGTCTGCAACCTCGGTTCGGTCAACCTGGCCAAGCATCTGGCCGACGGCGACATCGACTGGGAAAAGCTCCGCGACACGGTCCGCACCGCGGTGCCGTTCCTGGACCGGGTCATCGACCTGACCTTCTACCCGAGCGACCAGGCCGCGGCGTCGAACCCGAAGTGGCGGCCGATCGGCCTGGGCGTGATGGGCCTGCAGGACGTGTTCTTCGCGCTGCGGCTGCCATTCGACTCGCCGGCGGCGCTGGAGCTGTCAGCGCGGATCTCCGAGGAGATCTACCTGACCGCGCTCGAGACCTCCGCTGACCTGGCCGTCGAGTACGGCGCGCACCCGGAGTTCGACAAGACCCACGCCGCCGTGGGCCGACTGCAGCCCGACCTATGGGATGCCGAGACGTTCCAGCCGGAACGCTGGGCGGCACTGCGGGAGCGGATCGGGCAGACCGGGCTGCGCAACTCGCTGCTGATCGCGATCGCGCCGACCGCCACCATCGCCTCGATCGTCGGGTGCTACGAGTGCATCGAGCCGCAGGTCTCCAACCTGTTCAAGCGGGAGACCATGTCGGGCGAGTTCCTCCAGGTCAACACCGCCCTGGTGAACGAACTGAAGACGCGCGGCCTGTGGACGCAGGAAAACCGGGAGGCCATCAAGCGGGCCGAGGGCTCGGTGCAGGGCATCGAGGCGCTGCCGCCGGATGTCAAGGACCTGTTCCGCACCGCGTGGGAACTGCCGCAGCGGGCGCTGATCGACCTCGCCGCCGCCCGGGCACCGTTCATCGACCAGTCCCAGTCGCTGAACCTGTTCCTCGCCGCGCCGACCATCGGCAAGCTGTCGTCGATGTACATGCACGCCTGGAAGACCGGCCTGAAGACCACCTATTACCTGCGGTCCCGTCCCGCCACCCGCATCCAGCAGGCCACCGTCACGGTCACCGAGCCGGAAGCGGCCGTGGCTTGCTCCCTGGAGAACCCCGAGACCTGCGAGGCTTGCCAGTGACCACCGAAACCACCGCGCACCTGCTGCTCGACCCGGGCATGGACTTGACCCTGCGGCCGATGCGCTACCCAGAGTTCTACGACCGGTTCCGCGACGCCATCAAGAACACCTGGACCGTCGAGGAAGTCGACCTGCACTCCGACCTGTCCGATCTGCCGAAGCTCTCGGCCGCCGAACGGCACCTGGTCTCCCGGCTCGTCGCCTTCTTCGCGACCGGCGACACGATCGTGTCGAACAACCTGGTGCTCAACCTGTACCAGCACATCAACTCGCCCGAGGGCCGGCTGTACCTGTCACGGCAGCTATTCGAGGAAGCCGTCCACGTGCAGTTCTACCTCACGCTCCTCGACACCTACGTGCCGGATGATAAGGAGCGGGCGGAGGCCTTCGCCGCGGTGGAGAACATTCCGTCGATCGCCCGCAAGGCAGAGTTCTGCTTCAAGTGGATCGACTCGGTCTTCGCGCTGCGCGAGCTGCGGACGGCCGACGACCGCCGGATCTTCCTGCTGAACCTGATCTGCTTCGCGGCCTGCATCGAGGGGCTGTTCTTCTACGGGGCGTTCGCGTACGTCTACTTCCTGCGGTCCCGCGGGCTGCTGAACGGGCTTGCCTCCGGGACCAACTGGGTGTTCCGCGACGAGTCGATGCACATGGCGTTCGCCTTCGATGTGGTGTCGACCGTCCGGCGCGAAGAACCGGAACTGTTCGACGACAAGATGACCGCGCAGGTCCGCGAGATGCTCGCCGAGGCGGTGGATTGCGAGGCGCAGTTCGCAGCGGACCTGCTCGGCCAGGGCGTGGCCGGGCTGTCGCTAGCCGACATGCGGGCCTATCTCGAGCATGTCGCCGACCGGCGGCTCGCCCAGCTCGGCATCGAGCCGCTGTACGGTTCGGCGAATCCGCTGAGCTTCATGGACCTGCAGGATGTCCAGGAGCTATCCAACTTCTTCGAGCGCCGCGTCTCCGCCTACCAGATGGGTGTCACCGGCGACGTAGCCTTCGACGACGAGTTTTAGGCGGCGGCCGTTCCTGGTTGGTGCAGCACCGCCCTCAGAAGAGTGCGGGTAGTGCAGCACCGACCAGCATCGGCCGGCCGC
>JBEKHI010000327.1:0-13585 GCA_050012355.1 Streptosporangiaceae bacterium
CGCCGCCCCGGTCACCCGCGGCGCGAAACAGCGCCAGTGCTTGGCGCAGGCGACGCTCAGCTTGCCGGTAGCGTCCCTGATTGACGTCGATGAACGCGAGGTTGCCCAGGGCCCGTGCCTCGCTGGACCGGTCTCCGGTCTCACGGAACCACGCGAGTACCTGCCGGAGCCTGCGGGCGGCTTGCCGGTAGCGTCCCTGGTTGAGGTCGATGAGGCCGAGGTTGCCCAGGGCGCGCGCCTCGCCCGCCCGGTCTCCGGCCGCGCGGCACAGCGCCAGGGCTTGCCGCAGGTAGCGAGTCGCCTGCCCGTACTGCTCAAACCGGTGGTCGATAGCGGCGAGGCTGATCAGCGACCTGGCCTCGGCGGCCACGTCGCCTGCCCGGCGCGCCGCGCGGCGGGCGCTGGACAACAGAGCGATGGCTTCCGCGTAATGGACGAAGGCATCCAGGTACCGGTAAAGCGTCGCGGCGAGCCGGATCGCGTAATCATGCCAGCCCTCGTTGTCCGCCGCGTAGCCGGCGACGATGACCAGGTTGTTCCGCTCAGCATCCAGCCACGCGAGCGCGGTGGCCCCATCAGCCAGCGGCGGGACCGGGCTCGCGGGCGACGAGACTCGAGGCCGTTGCTCGGTCTCGGCCGGGTACAGCACGTCCATCGCAGTGGCGGCGGTGTGCAGATAGTAGTCAAACAACGTTGTCAGGGCCGCCTGCCGCGCTGCCTCGTCGTCGGCGGCAAGCTCGCGCGCGTACGCGCGCAGCAGGTCGTGCATGCCGTACCGGCCGGGCCCCGTCCGCTGCATCAGGCTGGCGCGGGTCAGCTGATCAAGCAGACGGCGCGCGTCGTGCAGGCTGGCCTGGCTGAGAGCCGCGGCGGCGTAATCGTCGAGATCTGGTCCCGGGTGCAGGCCGGCCAGCCGGAAGAAACGGCCGGCGTCGCTGTCCAGAGTCCCGTATGACCAGGAGAAGACGGCCCGGACCGCGGTCCTGGGATCGCCACCCGCGTCGAGCTGGTCCAGCCGGTGCTGCAGGTCGGCCAGCTCTTCCGTCAGTTCCGCGAGCGGAGCGCTGGGGCGGGCGGAGGCCAGCTCGGCCGCCACCCGCAGCGCCAGCGGCAGCCGGCAGCACTGCGCCGCCAGGGTGCCCGCGGCGTCTTTCTCCGCGTCCACCCGTTCGCCGATCAGCTCGCGGAGCAGGTCGACCGCGCCGGACATCGGCAGCAAGTCAAGCTCAAGGCGCGTCGCGCCGTCCCTGGCGACCAGCCCGCGCAGCGCGTTCCTGCTGGTAACCAGCACCGCGCACGACGGGGTGCCCGGCAGCAGCGGGCGGACCTGATCCTCGCGGCTCACGTTGTCCAGCACGATCAGCATCCGTCGTCCTGCCAGCAGGCTCCGGTATATCCCGGCGCGTTCCTCGGCATCGACGGGAATGTCCTGCCCCGGCATGCCCAGCGCCCGCAGGAACGCGGCAAGCGCGTCGGTCGCCGGAACCGGCTGGTCGGCGTCATAACCTCGCAGGTTGAGGAACAGCTGGCCATCCGGGAACGATCCGGCGACCGAGTGCGCCCACCGGATGGCCAGTGCGGTCTTGCCCACCCCGGCGGTGCCGCCGATCGCCGATATCACCATGGTGTACTGCCCGCCGGCGGTCCGCTCCAGCAGCCGGGTCAGGCTCGTCAGCTCAGATTCCCGCCCCACGAACTGGGGGGCGGGGGCGGGCAGCTGCCGCGGGATAAGCAGGGTCACCGCCGGAGCGGGCGAGAGCGGCCGTCCGGTGTCCGATGTATGCGCGGACCCTAGCCGACGCCCCGCCGAAGCGATGAACTCGGTGCGCGCCTGGCCGTCCAGGCCCAAGGCGGTGGCGAGCCGGTTCAACGAGTCCGGATACGGCCGGAGCGTCCGGCCACGCTCCAGATAGCTGATCGCCCGCACGCTCATCCCGGACGCATCGGCCAGTTCCTGCTGCGACAGCCCAGCCGACAGACGGCAGGCCCGCAGCCGCGACCCGAAAGGCGCACTGTCGTCGGCCATGCCCGCCTCACACGCTCGACAGCTGGTCCCCGGTAAGAACTTTACCGGTCAGACTGCATGTTCCCGGCCGAATAAGCCACCGCCGTTAAGCAAAAGCATTTTTTACTTAACGGCGAGTGCTGGGTCCCGGCGGAAAGAGAGTCGGGCGTTGTTCTGGGTGCTAGCTGATTTCATAGGTTCCGTCCAGCCGGGCGCGGCCGATGACGTGGCCTTTAAGGACGGCGATCACATCATCGAGGGTGAAGCTGGCTGCCAGCCCGGGGGCCTGGTCGAGGGCGAAGAGCTGGAAAACGTAGGAATGGGGTCCGTGTGACCGCGGCGGCTTGGGCCCAGCCCAGCCCCGCCGCCCGAGCGCGCCTTTCCCGTGCCGGATCCCCGCGATAGGGCTGGGATTGGTCAGGGCGTTCTCCGGGATGCCGTTGAGCGAGGGGTCGATGCCCAGCGTGAGCGCGTGAGTGGCTGGTTTCCCGAGCGGGACGTCGGGGTCTTGCACGATGAGCACGAGCTCAACGGTGCCGGCCGGCGGCGGCGTCCAGTCGAGGGCGGGTGAGATGTTCGCGCCCAGCAGCCTGCCGCGGTGTTTTTCCGGGATGGGCGCCCCATGGCCGAAGGCGGGGCTGGTCAGGGTGAAGTTCTCCGGGGCCCGCAGGTCGGGGCGGGCCCAGACGAGGGTGTGCTGGCCGGCCCGCCGGTTGCGCAGTGCGACGCCAAGGGGATTTGCGGGCATGATTCCGTCTCCTTCTGATTACGGTGGGTGTGGCGTTACGGCCGACGGTCGAGGAAGCCGATGATCTCGGCGCTGGTCGCGGTCTCGCCGAGCCTGGGGAAGACGCGCTCGATGCTGTGCCGGTGCGAGCCGGGGCCTTGGTCGGTCAGGGGGTCGAGAGTGGTCAGCGGCATGGATTTCGCCGCGAACAGGGACGAGACCGGCGGGAGGCCGCCGATCTGCGCGGCGACGTGGTGGGCGACGCCGTGCTGGGCGAGACCGCTGGTGAGGGTACGCGGCAGGGCACTGGCCAGGCCCGCGATCATCAGGGAGAAGAACACCCCGATCGACAGCGAGATACCGGAGTTACGGCCATCGTCGTGTTCGTCAGTGCGACCCACTGGTACCGGCTGTCCTCCGGCCGCACCGTTCGCGGCGGCTTTCCTCGCTGGTTGCTCATCACTCCTCCGGCCGCCCCCAGGCGGCGTCATTGATTAGGTATACGAAAGACTTCTTCAGGTATACTAACGATCTATGGAGAACGCCGCAAACCGCGAGCTGGCCGCCGAGGCTGACCTGGGCAATCAGTTGCGGTCCGCCATCGGGCGGCTCTACCGCCGGTTCCGCAGCGAACGCCCCGAGGGCGGCCTCGGGGACGCGGCCCTTGCTGTGCTCAGCCGCCTCCAGAAGCACGGGCCGCAGACCCTGACCGAACTCAGCGAACTCGACCGGGTCTCCCCCGCCTCCATGAGCCAGACCGTGAACCGCCTCACCTCAGCCGGTTACGCCGTCCGCACCCGCGACCGGGACGACCGTCGCAAAGTACTCTTCAGCACCACCGCCGAAGGCAACGAACTCGCCAGCGCCGCCCGGGTACAGCGCACCGCCTGGCTCGACCAGCGACTGCAGTCCCTCAGCGCCGAAGACCGGGCGGTAATGGCCCGCGCAGCGGCCCTCCTCAGCACCATCGCCGACTCATAACCGAGCGCTCCCCGTTCGCGGTGCCCGCCGGCGTACTGGGTCCGGCTGCCGCGTCCGGCAGTCGGGGCTGGTGGTGCTTATGAGCAAGGTAAAGCCGCTGTCCCGGATGCGCCGTTTCTGGTTGGTGCTGCACTAACCACACTCTTTGATGGGCAGTGCCGCACCAACCAGAAACGGGCCGCTGCGATTTCACCGGCTGCGGATACCCACGGGCGCTGTTTAATCAGGGTGACAACGGTTCCAAAATGGTCTGAACAGTGCAAAGCGAACAGCGTCAGTCTTCTCCCGTTAACCAGTGGTTCATGGGCCGAATGTCGTCACTGGGCGCGCCAATAGTACGTACTTTCGTAATCCTTCGAGCCCTGAGTCCGCGTGGCTGCAAAAGGCTGTGACGGGATCGGAATTATGGGCCCCATGGCTAACTCAGGGGACCTGTCCGCGAAGTATGGCACCCCACCCATTTATACGGGCGGGACATAAGGGACATCGGCCTGTATTCAGCAGAGCTGACACCAACGGATGGAGCTGACGGCCATGACGCTATCCCGCCGAGACGTCCTAGCGATCGGCCTGGCCGCAGCCGGCGTCGCCGCCACCGAAGGGCTGACCTCCCTGGCATTCGCCCCGAAGGCCGCCGCGGCATCGTCGAACGTCTCGCCGGCCGGGTACATCACTCACCTGGCGCCGCTGCAGCCGGCCGCGTTCCTGCGACTGCCGCCCGGATCGGTCCAGGCGTCGGGCTGGCTCGCGACGCAGCTGAACTACCAGGTCAACGGCCTGAACGGCCAATTCCCTCAGGTGTCGAGCTACCTCGACTATTCCACCACCGGCTGGATCACCCCGTCCGGGATCGGCTGGGAGGAGGTGCCTTACTGGCTGCGCGGCCTGGTGCCACTGGCGCATGTCACCGGCGACACCGCGGTGCAGGCCACCGCCAACCAGTGGATCTCCGGCATCATGGACACCGTCACCTCCACCGGCTTCTTCGGGCCCACGGAACTGCAGACCTCGCTCAACGGGGGGCTAGACCCGTGGCCGTACATGCCGATGATGCACGCCCTGCGCTCGACGTATGAGTACAGCGGCGATAGTTCGATCCTCACTCTGATGACGAACTACTACGCGTTCCTGGCCCAGCAGCCGACGTCGGTCTACAACAACGGCTGGGGCGCCACCCGCTGGGGAGACACTCTCGACGTCCTGTACTGGCTCTACGACCGGACCGGCAACTCCTCCCTGCTGGACCTGGTCACGACCATCCAGGCCAACTCGGCCAACTGGGTCGCCGGCCTGCCCACCCTGCACAATGTCAACGTCGCCCAGGGGTTCCGCGAGCCCGCCCTGTACTCGGTCTACTCCGGCAACTCCGCTGACGTCACCGCGACCAACAACAACTACGAAACCATCATGGGCACCTACGGGCAGTTCCCGGGCGGCGGGTTCGCCGGGGATGAGATCGCGCGACCCGGCTACAGCGGTCCGCGGCAGGGCTTCGAGACCTGCGGGATCGTCGAGTTCATGGGCAGCCACGAGATCCTGCACAGGATCACGGGGAACTCGGTCTGGGCCGACCGGGTCGAGCAGCTGGCCTTCAACAGCCTGCCGGCCGCGCTGGACCCGCAGGGGAAGGTGTGCCACTACATCACCAGCGCCAACAGCATCGACCTGAACGACGTCACCAAGGTCATCTGGCAGTTCGATGACACCATCCCGATGCAGGCCTACCTGCCCGGCGTCGTCCAGTACCGCTGCTGCCCGCACAACTACGGCCAGGGCTGGCCGTACCTGGTCGAGGAGATGTGGCTGGCCACCCCGGATGGCGGTCTGTGCGCCGCGATATACGGCCCGTCGACGGTAACCGCCCAGGTCATCGGCGGGGTGTCGGTGACCATCACCGAGGCCACCACCTACCCGTTCTCCGACACCGTGACGTTCACCCTGGCGATATCCACCCCGACCGCGTTCCCGCTGATGCTGCGCATCCCCGGCTGGTGTTCCGCACCGGCGGTGAGCGTCAACGGCACGGGCGTGGCCGCCGGGGCCGGCCCCACCTACACGCGCATCGACCGGACCTGGTCCAATGGCGACGTGGTCACCCTGGTCATGCCGATGGAGCCGGTGACCCAGATCTGGGGCAACCAGGACAACGCCATGTCGGTGAGCTACGGCCCGCTGGAGTTCTCGCTGCAGATCACCGAGAACTGGTCGATGGTCTCCGGGACCGCCCAGTGGCCGCAGTGGCAGGTGGATCCCGGTTCCGCCTGGAACTACGGGCTCGTGCCCGGCGCCGCCATCGACGTAACGACCGGCGGCAACGTCGATGACCCGTTCAACCAGGCAAATGCGCCGATCGTGCTGACCACCTCCGGGCAGGTTATCCCGAACTGGCAGGCCGACGCCCAGGATGTCGTGACCACGCTGGTGGCTGGCCCGGTCGCCTCCGACAGCCCGGTCGAGCAGGTCAGCCTTATCCCGATGGGCGCCGCCCGGCTGCGGATCACCTCGTTCCCGCAGACCGGGGGCACGGCGGTATGGCCCGCGACGACGAACCTCGGGGCGTTCAGGATCCTCAACCAGAACTCGGGCATGGTCCTGGGCGTCGCCGGCATGTCCACGGCGGACAGCGCCAACGTGGTGCAGTTCGCTGACAACGGCACGGCTGACCACCTGTGGTGGCTGGTGGACGCCGGGTCCGGCAACCTCAAGATCCAGAACGTCAACAGCGGCCTGCTGCTCGGCGTGTCCGGGATGTCCACCGCCGACTCCGCCCCCATCGTCCAGTACGCCGATGACGGCACCGCTGACCACTTGTGGCGGCTCCTAGACAACGGGTCGGGGTGGCTGCGGATCAGCAACTTCAACAGCGGCCTGGTGCTCGGCGTGTCCGGGATGTCCACCGACCTTTCCGCCCAGGTCGTACAGTTCGGTGATACCGGCACCACCGACCACAACTGGCAGCTCATCCCCGATGGCGAGGTGAAGCTGTTCAACCGCAACTCGGGTCTGCTGCTCGGCGTGTCCGGGATGTCCACCGCCGACTCCGCCGACATCGTCCAGTACGCCGACACCGGCACCGCCGACCACCTGTGGATATTCGCGCCCAACTACGACGGCACTTTCCGGATCCAGAACATCAACTCCGGCCTAGTCCTGGGCGTCGCCAACATGTCCCTGGCTGACTCCGCGCAGGTCGTGCAGTTCGAAGACAACGGCACGCCGGACCATAACTGGTTCTGGCGGGCCGCGCCCGGGGCCGGCTCGGTGCTGCGCCTCCAGAACGTCAACAGCGGCCTGGTGATGGGCGTGTCGGGGATGTCCACCGCTGACTCCGCCGACATCGTCCAGGCCGCCGACAACGGCACCGCCGACCACGACTGGCAGGTGGTGGCGGCCGGCAACTCACCGAACTGGCCGACCACGCAGGCGGCGTTCAAGATCCTCAACCAGAACTCCGGCCTGGTCCTCGGCGTCGCCGGCATGTCCATGGCCGAGAGTGCCGACGTGGTGCAGTATGCCGACACCGGCACCGCTGACCACTTGTGGTGGCTGGTGGACGCCGGAGACGGCCAGATCAAGATCCAGAACGCCAACAGCGGCATGGTGCTCGGCGTGTCCGGGATGTCCACCGCCGACTCCGCCGACATCGTCCAGGCCGCCGACACCGGCACTCCCGACCACCTGTGGCAGTTCCTCGACAACGGGTCGGGGTGGCTGCGGATCCAGAACGTCAACTCCAGCCTGGTGCTCGGCGTGGCCGGGATGTCGACCGCTGACTCCGCCCAGATCGTGCAGTACGCCGACACCGGCACGGCCGACCACCTGTGGCAGCTCATCCCGAATGACCCGGTGAAGCTGCTGAACCTCAACTCAGACATGGTGATGGGCGTGGCCGGGATGTCGACCGCCGAATCCGCCGACGTCGTCCAGTTCATCGACAACGGCACTCCCGACCACCTGTGGGTGTTCCTGCCCAACTCCGACGGCAGCGGCAGTTCCCGGATCCAGAACCTCTACTCTGGCCTGGTCCTGGGCGTGGCCGGGATGTCCACCGCTGACTCCGCGCAGATAGTGCAGTTCGCTGATAACGGCACGCTCGACCATAACTGGATCTGGCGGTCCGCATCCGGGGCCGGCACGGTGCTGCGCCTCCAGAACCTCAACTCCGATCTGGTCCTGGGCGTGGCCGGGATGTCCACCACCGAGTCCGCCGACGTCGTCCAGTACGCCGACAACGGCACTCCCGACCACAACTGGCAGGTGATCTCGTAGCGCCTGATCCGCCACGCTTGCGCGTCAGGTGATGTCGCGACGGACCGTGGTGCGGGCGGCGATCAGGGCTACCACCAGGCCGATCGCCAGCAAGAGGGCGGTCGCGGCGGCGAACGGGAGCGGCGTCACCGAGCTGGGACCGCGGCCCGCGCCGAAGCTGGCCACGCCGATCACGGCGAGCGCGAGAACCGCCTTACGCGGCCGCAGTCCTCGGCGATCCGGCTCGGGTTGAGGGTGTACGGGGCCCGTCGAAGCTAGGGCTCGGAGCACCTGGTAGTCGGGATGGGAGATGCCCGATTCCGCGAGTGCCCTTGTCAGGGGTTCGTCTTGCCAGCGCCGTAGGCATTTTGCACTCCGACTGCCGGTAGATGCTGGCGGTGGGGCCGGGCAGCGTTGCGTGCATCCCGGCTGGGGCTGTCCGCTGTGTCAGCCTCTGTGCGCCAAGCCGCACGTTGTGTCACGATCGGGCAGGATCACGGTTCGCGCGGATCTGTGGCGGGTGGACGGTGGCGGTGCGCGGGGCGGGCGGGGGATGAAACGTAAGCGTGACGGCCAGGCCGCCGCTAGGCGGAGCCTTCGCGGTGATGTCGGCGTCGTGGGCGGTGGCGATGGCCCGGACGATGGAGAGGCCGAGGCCATGGCCGTTGCCGTTGCGGCGCGGATGCAGCCGCTGGAAGGGCTGGAACAGCCGGCCCACGTCGGCTGGCGGGATGGCCGGGCCGGTGCTGGCCACCGACAGGGTGGCGTGGCCATGGCTGGTCCCGGTGGTGACCTGGATGCATCCGCCCGGGATGTTGTGCTTGACGGCGTTGTCGATCAGGTTGGCGACCAGTCGCTCGGCGAGGACGGGGTCGCCGTGCAGGGTGGCAGGCTTGGTGATGGCCTCGACGCGCAGGCCGAGGCGGCCGATCTCAGGGCGCTGGGCAAGCAACAGTTCGTCGGTGATGACAGACAGGTCGATGGGCTCGCGGTGATCGAGGCCGCCTTGGCTGGTGGCCAGGGTGAGCAGTGCCTCGATGAGGCGCTCCTGCTCGGTGTTGGAGGCGAGGAGTTCCTCGCCGGCGGCCCGCCACATGCCGGAGGGGGCCGGGTCCTCGAGCGCGACCTGCAGCACCGTGCGATCGGCGGCGAGCGGGGTGCGCAGTTCGTGCGAGGCGTTGGCGACGAAGTGCCGCTGTGCCTCGAAGGACGCTTCGAGGCGGTCGAACAGGTCATCGAGGGTGTCGCCGAGATCTTTGAGTTCGTCTTCCGGGCCTGGCAGGCTGAGGCGTTCGTGCAGGCTGGTGGCGGAGATCCGCCGGGCGGTGGCGGTGATCGTGGCCAGCGGGCGCAAGATCCGCCCGGCGGCCAGCCAGCTCAGCGCGGCAACGGCCACGCTGACGATGCCTAGGGCGATCCCGGACGCGATCGGCAGTTCCCCCAGGGTGAAGGCTGTGGTCGACTGGTGGATCGCGCCTCCTTGGGGAAGGCCAAGCGTGGCCCGTTGCCCCGTGGACGCGTTAGCCTGGCTGCTCGCTGTCGCCATGATCAGGTAGATGATGCCGAGCATGGCTGCGGCGCCCGCCAGGAACAGGAGACCGTACAGAGCGGTCAGGCGCAGCCGGGCGGTGGGGCGGGGCAGGCGCAGCCAGGATGGTGACGCCAGCCGCAGGCGGGGGATGCTCATCACGATCCTCCGATGCAGTAGCCGCTTTCGCGGACGGTCTGGATAACTGGCGGGTCGCCGAGCTTGACCCGGAGCCGGTTGATGGTGGCCTTGACCGTGGTGGTGAAGGGGTTGGCGTCGGAGTCCCACGCCCGCCGGAGCAGTTCCTCGGCCGGGACCGGCCGTCCGTCGGCCGCGAGCAGGCATTCCAGCACAGCGAGTTCTTTCGGGGTGAGTGCCAGCCGCCGCCCGGCGCGGGTGGCGATGCGGCGGGCCGGGTCCATGCTCAGGTCGCGGTAGGCCAGCCCGGCGGGCGGCGGCGCGCCGGGGCGGCGGGCTAGGGCCTTGACGCGCGCCACCAGCTCGGTGAAGTCGAACGGCTTGGGCAGGTAGTCATCGGCGCCCAGCCCGAGGCCCTCGACGCGGTCCCTGACTGAGCGCGCCGCGGTGAGCATCAGGATCCTGCTCTCCGAGCGCCCGGCCACGAGGCGCCGGCAGACCTCGTCGCCGTGCACGCCAGGCAGGTCCCGGTCCAGCACCACCACGTCGTACTGACTGACAGCGAGCCGGTCGAGGGCCTCGTCTCCGTCGAGGGCAACGTCGACGGTCATCCCGTGCCGGCGCAGCCCGGCCGCCACCGCCCGTGCGAGGCGATCGTGATCTTCCGCTACCAGCACTCGCATCATCTTCTCCAGATCTTCTCCAGCGTCAGGCGCGGGCCGCCGGCCCCGCCAGGATCTCGCCGGCGCCGGGCCGCCTCACTTACAGAATGCCAGGTCAACGGTCACAGCCAGGTCATGGCTGTGACGGGGCTGTGACCCTCCTTTTCGTATAACTCCACATGAAAGGGTCCCAGTCGGCAATGGGGCACGACGGCCAACTCAGACCAGAAGGGACAAGACGATGGACGATAAGACCGCAGGCGGTCGTACGCGATGGCGCGGATGGCCGCAGGGATGGGTAATCCTGATCGTCATGGCCGGCATCGCCCTGCTGGCTTCCGGCTGCGGGGGCGGCGGTACACCCACCGGTTCCGCTGCCTCCCCGTCCGCGACAACGGGGTCGGGGAAGGCACTCGCTTACTCGGAGTGCATCCGTTCACATGGTGTGCCGGACTTCCCCGATCCCAGCGCCAACGGCAACGTCCAGATCAGCGGCAACGAGGGCGTGAGCCAGAGCGTCATGCAGGCGGCCTTGCAAGCCTGTAGCGCGCTGCAGCCTGGCGGTACGTCGGGCGTGAGCTCGGCGCAGAATATCGCTGAGGGGCTGAACTACGCGAAGTGCATGCGTTCGCATGGTGAGCCGAACTGGCCCGATCCCAGCAGCGATGGATCGTTCAAAATCACCGCCAGCATGGGCATTAGCCTGTCCTCGTCCGCGGTCCAGGCCGCTGAGCAAGCCTGTCAGTCAGTCCAGCCGAAGGGCCTCAACATAGGTTCGGTCTCCTCATGAGCGAGGTCGTTCCGCAAGGCCGGGCGGTAGCCGCAGATGCCGAGAGCCGCGGGATCGCCACTGGGGTGTCCCGGCGTGGCCGGTTCCGCTGGGTGGTGGCGGGTTCGCTGGTCATCTTGGTGGCCGGTGGACTCGCGTCGGCGTGGTACACGGGGGCGTTTAAGTCCGCATCCCCGTCCGGGACAACGGGCGCGCCGCCTCCGGCGACGTACACGGTGGCCCGGCAGGACATCTCGTCGACGACGCCGGAGAGCGCGACGCTCGGGTATGCGGGGTCGTACACGGTGACCGGCCAGGGCGGCGGAACGCTGACCTGGCTGCCGTCGGCGGGCGAGGTAATCCGGCAGGGGCAGGTACTGTACCGGACCGATAACGGCACCCCGACAGTGTTGCTGTACGGCAGCGTCCCGGCATGGGAGAACATGTCGGAGGAGACCACCGGTGAGGACGTCACCCAGCTGAATCATGACCTGGTGGATCTCGGCTATGCCAGCGGGTCGATTGTCAGCACCCTGGGCTGGGATTACTACTCCTGGCAAACCTCGTACGCGGTCCAGCAGCTAGAGGAGCATCTAGGGGTGCCTAATCCGTCCGGTTCGCTGTCGCTGGGGTCGGTGGTGTTCGAGCCCGAGGCGCTGCGGGTCAGCACCGAGACGGGCACCCTGGGCAGCCAGGCGTCGGGGCCTGTCTTCTCGGCGACCTCGGACCGGCATGTGGTGACGATCAGCCTGAGTACCTCGATGGAGGGTGAGGTGACGGCGGGCGATGCGGTGTCCATCACGCTGCCGAACGGGTCGACGACGCCGGGGGTGGTCACCTCGGTGGGCACGGTGGCGTCCGGGTCCAGCACCTCGGCGACGATCCCGGTGTATGTGAAGCTGACCCATCCGAGCGATGCTGGCACCCTGGATCAGGCGCCGGTCACGGTGAACATCACTACCGGCAGCGCCTCCGACGTGCTGGTGGTGGAGGTCGGGGCGTTGCTGGCGCAGCCGTCCGGGGGTTACGCGGTCGAGGTGGTGGGCGCGGGTAATACCCGCCGGCTTGTGCCGGTGACGGTCGGGATCTTCGACGACGCCAGCGGGCTGGTCCACGTGACCGGGAACCTGACCCCCGGTGAGCGCGTGGTGGTGCCGCAGACATGACCTACGTGATCGAGCTGGACCAGGTGACAAGGGAATATCCCGGGTCGCCGCCGGTGCGGGCGCTGGATCAGGTGAGCCTGACGGTGGCCGCCGGGGAACTGACCGGCATCGTGGGCCCGTCGGGCTCGGGCAAGTCCACGCTGCTGCACCTGATGGGCACCCTGGACAAGCCGACCAGTGGGACGGTGCGGGTGACCGGCCTGGACGTGGCGCGGATGCGGGACCGGGAACTGGCGGCGGTGCGGGCGTCGCGGATCGGGTTCGTGTTCCAGCAGTTCTTCCTGGCCGAGCACCAGAAGGTGCTGGACAACGTGGCCGACGGGCTGCTGTACGCGGGTGTCCCGCGGGCCACCCGGCGCCGGCGCGCGCTGGCCGCTCTGACCCGGGTCGGGCTGGCACACCGGACGGGTGCCCGGCCCACCCAGCTGTCCGGGGGTGAGCGGCAGCGGGTGGCGATTGCGCGGGCAATCGTGGGCCGACCGCCGGTGGTGCTGGCCGATGAGCCGACCGGGAACCTGGACTCGGCCACCGGCGCGTCGCTGCTGGCGCTGCTGGAGGAGCTCAACGCGCAGGGCACCACGATCATCGTGATCACCCACGACCACGCCGTCGCCGCCCGGATGCGGCGCCGCATCGAAGTACTCGACGGCCACATCATCAGCGACGCGCTCGTGCAGGGAGTCCCGTCATGACCCTCACAACTGAACAGCCGGCCGCGCCGCCGCGGGCCCGGCTGCATCCGGTGGATCTGGCCGGCCTGGCCAGCGTCGGGCTGCGCACTCGCAAGCTGCGCGCCGCACTGTCCGCGCTGGGCATCGCGATCGGCGTCGCCGCGATCGTCGCCGTCCTCGGCCTGGCCAGCTCCTCCCAGGCCGGGCTGCTGGCCGAGATCAGCCAGCTCGGCACCAACCTGCTGACCGTCACCGATGGGCAAACCTTCACCGGCCAGACCGCCGAACTGCCCACGGCCGCGCCAGGAATGATACGCGAGCTGCCCGGTGTCACCGCGGTGCAGTACACCGGGTCGCTCAGCAGCATCAATGCCTACCGCAGCCCGTACATCCCGTCGGTCGACTCCAACGCGATCGGCGTGGACGCCTCCACCCTCGCCCTGCCGACCGTCGTTGCCACCTCGGTTGCGCAGGGAACCTACCTGAACGCCGCGACCGAGAACGAGCCGGTCGCGGTGCTGGGGTACGCGGCCGCGCAGCGGCTGGGGATCGACCGGGTGTTCCCGGGGGAGAAGATCTGGGTCGGCGGGATGTGGTTCTACGTGACCGGCATCCTCAACTCCGCGACGCTGGCGCCGGAGATCGACTCCTCGGTCCTGATCGGCTTCCCTGCCGCCGAGAAGTACCTCG
>JBEKHI010000328.1:0-9697 GCA_050012355.1 Streptosporangiaceae bacterium
TTACCTTATGTGCGTTTCCGCTGCTGTCACCAGGTTGCGGGCTTGTCGAAGTGCTAGCCGTGCACGAGAAGTACTGACATCGAGCAGACCGTAGTGTGCGTCATCCTTGATCGCCAGTAGGCGAGAGAGCTCGCGAGCCATTGCCTGGCCGTCGGGGACGATGGTTTCCAGGAGTTCGCAGGCTCGCCCGTGGTCCTGGCCACGCGGCCGCATCCGAAGCTCACGGCAGCACACGGCGTCTGATGCGGCGATGCCTGCGAGGACCGCGAGCGCGGCAGAAACGGAGGGCGTCGCTAGTTCGTCGTCCTCCTCAGCCCCGACCAGTTCGGCTACGGCGACGAAGGAGCGGGCGTGCTCAAGCCGGACCTTGGCTTGAGCGAGTTCGCACGGCTGAGTACGAAGTTTGACGGGAGCGCTCATGAGGGTTCTCCATGGATGACAAGCGCCGAAGGATGGCGGCAGGATCGTCACCGTACAGGGTCACTGCGTCACGCTGCCACTCGGCAACAAGTTGATCACCAGCCGCCACATGCTCGGCTAGCCGTGCCTGGTCTAGTTGAAAGATCTGGCAGTGGTTTCCGGTCCAGGTGGCCACAGCGCTGCGAAGCTTGTCGACCTGGGTGGCCCAGGGTTCGCTGTCTTCGGCGATCTCTAGTGGACGCGCAACGAACAGGTCGATGTCGCTGTCCTCGTCGCCGTCCATGCGCGCCGCCGAACCGAACAGGCTCGCGTGGATCGGTGCCGGTTCCCATTCGCCGAGCTCCGCTGCGATCCTGTTAAGCAGCGTGGCGCGCAACGACGCAAGGGACTCGACCGCCGGCCACGCCAGATGTTCGCGGTTCGCTGTGTACAACAGGCTTGGGCCGGCTTCCTGTACGTGCAAGATTCCCTGGCGGGCAAGCCGGGTCAGTACTTTGCGTACGCCCGCTTCGGAGCCGCCCGCGATACGGTGCACTTGCCTGCCGGTCAGCGGCATGGTGGTCCTGGCAAGCGCTTCAAGGACCGGGCCGTCTAGCGATGGGATGACCGCCGAGCTGGGCCGCGATACGTCCACTTTGCATCACCACTATAGTAACGACATCAAAACTATAGTAATGATATCCCCATTATAGTAAGCGTCGAATCATCGGCTCCCCGAGATCCACACGCACCGCAGATGTAGACGAAGGAAGGAGGCGCTCAGATGACGCCCGCGTATAGCTCCGGGGGAGACAGCAGCCGGATCTCGCCGGTGCGAGATGCCTCGTGGATCGGCTCGGGCGTGAAGCCTGCGCCGCTGAAGTACAGCAAGCGGGCGGTCGCCACATCGTAGCGATGCCGAGCGGTGAGCAGGGCGCGGATGCGCCGGGCTTGTCCAGCACATGCTCAAGATTGCTTCGCATGAGTCGAGATGCATCCGTGACTCCCACAGCCGCCGTCCGGCCGGCGGCGCGCATTGACGATCGAGGGTCACATGATCCCGATGCCTGGATGAAATACCGATATTTGTCGACGTAATGTTTTATATGCCTGTGTTATTGGCTAGCTGCCCGCGCCGGGTTACGTAGCCGCCAGACTGGAGATACCTAAAGATATCTCTGCAGGTTAGATTAGCGACGAAACCATTACGATCACACGGGGAACTCGCGTCGGGGAGTGATTTAGTGGGGGATAAACTGTCCGCGCGCCCCGGCTCCGCGGGGGATTCCGCGGCGGAGGTTCGGATAGAACCGCAGGTCTTGCCGGTCGGCGAGGTGGGGCGCGAACTCATGCTCACCTGCATGAGCAATCTGCTGGCCGCTACCGAAGAGCGGGTGTACTTCAAGGATCGGGACAGCCGGTTCCTCCTGGTCAGTTCGGGCTGGCTCGCTGCGTACACCCCTGGCCGCATGGCCAGCGAACTGGTCGGCAAGACCGATTTCGACGTGTTCAGTAGTGAACACGCGCGCACCGCATTTGCCGACGAGCAGCGAATCATCGATACCGGTGAGCCCATAGCGGCCAAGGTGGAGGAGGAGACCTTCCACGATCGCGCCAGCACCTGGGTCTCGACAACGAAGATGCCGTTGCGGGACGAAAACCGGCAGATCATCGGTACCTTCGGGATTTCCCGTGACATAACCGCCCAGATCAAGGCCGAGCGAACTCTCGCCTACCAAGCACTGCACGATCCGCTGACCGGACTGGCGAACCGGGTGGTGCTGATGGACCGGCTGGCGCAGGCACTGGTGGCCATGGAACGCCATTGCTCACGACTGGCGGTCCTATTCATCGACCTGGACAACTTCAAGGAGATAAATGACTCCTTCGGGCATGACGCTGGCGACCTAGTCCTGACCGAGGTCGGCCGTCGGCTCACCAGCGTCGCACGCCGGTCCGATACCGTCGCCCGCATGGGAGGCGATGAGTTCGTCGTGCTCTGCCCCGAACTAGACGAGCGCACCGGTCTCGAGGACATCGGCAGCCGCATGGTCCACGCCATCGCGGCGCCCTACATCGACAATGGCCGTAACCTGTCCGTCACCTGCAGCGCAGGCATTGCGGTGACCGGTGACCCTGGCGCCGAACCCGAGCAGATGATTCGCGCGGCCGACATAACGATGTTCGAGGCGAAGAAGGCTGGCCGCAACCGCTATCGCGTGTATCGCCCCGGTCAGCTGCCCGCTGCTACGCTGCGCACTGAGCTGAGCCAGGCCATTCAGAACAATGAGCTGTTCCTGGCCTACCAGCCACTATTCTCGCTTGACACGGGGGCACTGGTCGGCGCCGAAGCACTTGTCCGCTGGCGTCATCCCGAACGTGGTGTCCTGCTGCCTGACAGCTTTATCCCCTTCGCTGAAGACAACGGGTTGATTGGCAGCATCGATTCTTTCGTACTGGACGAAGCCTGTCGGCAGGTCGCCTGGTGGTCCGACCAGGCCGACTGGCCAGCGGAATTCTCCATGGCGGTCAACGTCTCGGGACACGAGCTATCCGACCCTGGTCTGTGCGATCGAGTCGCCGCAACGCTCCGCCGGTATGGCACGCAGCCGACCCAGTTGTGCCTGGAAATTACCGAGACCGCAATTCCCCAGCATGTCGGTAATGTGCAGGAAAACCTATCACTGCTATCGGCCACCGGGGTCCGTGTCGCACTCGATGACTTCGGAATGGGTTATTCAACGCTCGGCTACCTGCAGCAGCTCAGCGCTGACATTCTGAAGATTGACCGTAGATTCATTGAGCACATCAGCCGGAGCTATCGTGACCAGCAAATCGTGGCCGCCGTGATCGCGATGGCGCATGCACTCGGCATGACCGTCACCGGCGAAGGCATCGAGAACAAGCGTCAGCTGGGCATCCTTCGCCTCCTGAGCTGTGACCTGGGCCAGGGAAACTTCCTCGCACCCCCGCTGACCGCGATCGAACTGGCCCGCCAGGCGAGACGTTAGCGTCCCCTTCAGTAGCCTGTTTCTGATGGCGACAGGAGGACGGGTGTGCCCAAGAGCAATCGCCGCAAGAAGGTGGACCGCGCCAGGGCTGCTTCCAGCCGCGCTGAGCAGGACCGGAGGCGGGCCAAGGCCGCACGCCAGCAACAGGCAGCTGAACATTACGAGCAACTGAAGGACCCGTCGGCCAGCCCTGCGGACATCGCCGAGATCCTCGCAGCGGAATTCCCGGATCGGGTCATCGCCGCCGATATGTTGCGCCTGCGGATGTTGCTTGGCGTTCCGGCTAAGGAGGTTACGGAGACCGCGCGGCTTCTGCTGGAACGCGCCGTACCGGAACCGCCTGGCATCGGCGCGCTCGCCGTCGCCGCGCTGGCGGCGCATCTGGTCGGGGACGAGGATGCCGAGCATGGCTACGCGCGCGAACTGCTCGCCTGCGCGGACACTTCCCGCGCTCCCGGGCAGTGGCTTGAAGCGGTTCGCTCGGCCACGAGCCGGGAGCATCCGGGCGAGACGTGCGAACTGATCGAACCGTACCTGCGCGAGCATCCCGACGATGAGCTGGCGATCGATATCTACGCAGGCGCGCTGGCGAAGGCGCAGGTCCAGGCCGAGCCCGGCGAGCTGGAGACGGCCGCCCTGAGCAGGTACCGCGACCGCTCGGGCGTCAATGCGCTGGACCGTGCGATCGATGAGTTCACGGAGCGGACGCCGTGGGGCGCGATCGTCCGCAAATGGATAGACGATGAGCGAGCCGGGCTGAAGAGTAAGCGCTTGCGGCCCGGGCGACCGAGCGAGACGAGTACGTGTGGCACGGGGCCTGGCAGGTCGCGGATCCATCGCCGTCGCCTGGTGTGTGGTGCACCGACCTGGTGTCTGGAACACGCAGGTACGCCCAGTTCCCAGCGGAGGTGATCGACGGCGCACCACCATGGTCGGTGTGGCTGGGCACGCTCGCGCCGGCGGAGGGCATCTGGCGCGCCACCCGGGCCGGGATCTGGCTCAGTCCGATCGAGGGCGATGCGGTCGCGGAGTACGCCGAAGACGCGGTCTGGCGGATGCTGCATACGATCAAGGACGAGCGCGGCGACTATCCGCCGATGCCGGAACAGGTCCGGTTCGGGCAGGCTGAGCCGTACTGCGTGCGCTGGGAGACCGGCGAGGAGCCGGAACCGCAGTTCGGGAATTTGGCCAGCCCGGTGATCGCGCGGCTCGCGCCCCGGCTCGTGTCCTGGGTGTGGCGGAAGCGAGCCGACGGTGTGCTGATGCAGAACACCGACGGTGAGCCGATGGTGCTCATCGATGCGGCGGTCACGGTTGACGGGGACGTGACAGAGCGTCTGTTCGCGCGCCCGGACTTCGGAGAGGAAGAAAACGGCGAGGACGGCCAGGTCGTCTGGTGGGGCGACCCAGTCGACGACGAGGAAGAGCGTACGGTGCTCGGACGCCTGACGCCTGGGCCGGGCTGGCTCAGGGTCCAGGTGAACTCGCGGCGCAGGCTGAAGCGGCTGCTGCAGATCCTCCAGGAGATCGGCGCCGTGCCGAAGGTGACCAGCGAGTCGCGTTCCGAGCCGTCGCTGGGTTTCGCGTGGGGTCCGGTGCCAGGTGACCGGCTGACGGCGCGGCAGTGGGCGCAAAACTGGATCGGCCAGCCGGTGGCCGTGCTGGAGTTCCACACCCCGCAGCATGCCGCCGAAGGCGGTCAGGCGGACCGGCTCCGGCTGGAGGGGCTGCTGCGTCAGCTCGAGTACCAGTCCGCCCTGCCCGCGGAGCACGGCGGGCGGCCAGTGGACACCGCCTGGCTCCGCGCCGAACTCGGTCTCGAATCTATGACTCCCGGCGGCCCTGCCTAGATTGATCGAGGCGCCATGTGAATATACAACTCTAGTTACCATAAATTGAGTTGTATATTGGTCTCCATGAGGAGCGCACAGGGCATGCCCAAGCCCCCTGAGCTGCATGACCGATCCGAGGAGTGGGAAGCGCTGACCCGCTTCGCGGCCGATGAGGATCCCGGTACTGTCCTGGGCATCGTCTACGGACGACGGCGTCAGGGAAAGACTTTGCTGCTCGAGCTTCTCGTGGAGGCGACCGGCGGATTCGCGTTCACCGGGCTGCAGCAGTCCAACGCACAGAACCTCGCGGACGTGGCGGCAGCGTATGCGGAGTTCACCGGGTTGCCGGGCGCGAGCTTCGGGAACTGGGCCGAGGCCGTCAGCGCGCTCCTGACCCTTGGTGATCGTCTCGGTCGTCCGGTTCCCGTCGTCCTCGACGAGTTCCCGTACCTCGTCGAGGAAGCACCGGAGCTTCCCTCCGAACTTCAGCGTGTGCTTAGTCCGCGAGGGGCGGCGCGACGTTCGGGGAACGTGCGCCTCATCCTCTGCGGCAGCGCGTTTACGGTCATGCGCGGGCTGCTCGCCGGGAGCGCCCCGTTGCGCGGCCGGGCGAAGCTCGAGCTTATTGTCCAGCCTTTTGATTTCCGTGAAGCGGCCGGTTTCTGGGGCGCGCTAGACGATCCGCAACTGGCGTTCCAGGTTCATGCCCTGGTCGGCGGCACCCCTGCGTACCGTGAGATGAGCGTCGACCGGCCGGACTCGATCGCCGAGTTTGACGAGTGGGTCACTGGCCGGCTGCTGTACCCGGCGTCGGCTATGTTCCGCGAGGGTAGCGCCCTGTTGTACGAGGAGCTGGAACTCGGGGACGCCGCGCTCTACAACGCTGTTCTTTCCGCCGTCTGCGGCGGTGCGCACAAGCGTTCCGACATAGCGAAGAAACTGCAGCGTCCAGATAACGCCCTGAGCCACCCGCTCGCCATGCTGGAGCGAGTACAGCTCATCCGCAAGGTGGACGACGCGCTCCGCAACCGGCGTCCGCTCTACCAGGTGACCGAACCCGTGCTCCGGCTAAATCAGCTCCTGATCAGGCCGCATGAGGCCCGGCTGGTGGGCCGGGCGCGAGGACGGGTATGGGCCGAGTCTTCGGATCTCGTTCACTCCTTGATCTACGGTCCGCACCTTGAGGATCTCGCCCGCTCATGGTGTATGGATTACGCGGACGATCACACTCTCGGCGGGCAGCCGAGCCGTTGCGAGCCGGCGCTGGTCGCCTGCCAGGAGCACAAAAAGAATCATGAGCTGGACGTGGTGGTGAGCGCGGACCCACCGAATGACGGCACGCGCATCCTCGGCATCGGCGAGGTCAAGGCGTTCGGTTCTCCGGTCGGCCTGAACCAGCTCCGCCGCCTTGAGCACATCAGAACCTTGCTGCCCGCGGCGGTTACTCCCGAGGATCCCCGGCTTCTCCTCTTCGCCAGGCGCGGGTTCACACCGGACCTCACCTCGGAAGCCGCTGCCCGTCCCGACGTGGAGCTCATCGACCTGGATCGCCTCTACCACGGTGCATAGGCCCTACGCCGCTCGCCGGGCGGCTGGCTTCTCAGCCTGCCCGGCCGGGGCATCCGGCCCAGAAACGGTCGCGCGCTGGCCGCGCAGCAGCGACGCCAGCCCAGCGAGCACCGACAACCCGGCCGACACGCTGAACACCACGATCAGCCCGCTGTGGAACGGTCCTTGCAACAGGCTCGGGAAGAACGACCGACCGGTCAGCGCCGCCCGGCTAGAGGCCGACAGGTGCGACAGCACCCCGGTCGGAGCGAGCAGGTGCTGGATCGGGTTCACGCCCAGCACCGAGGCGAACAGCGAGGATACCGGCGGCAAAGACGAGACCTGGTGCGCCACCCCCGACGGCACACCGAGCTTGGTCAGCCCGTTAAAAAGCGTCTGCGGCAACGAAGAGGACAGGCCGGCGATCATCAGCGTGAAGACGACGCCGATGGAAAGCGCCGTCCCCGAGTTCTGGAAGGTCGAGCGCATACCCGATGCCGCGCCGCGCTCCTCGGCGGGGACACTGCCCATGATCGACGAGGTGTTCGGCGACGCGAACATGCCACTGCCGATTCCGTTCAGCGCGACCAGCAGCGCGAACAGCCAGTACGGGAAGTTGACCGGCATCAGCATCAGCGCCACGAAGCTCGCGGCGAACACCGCCATCCCTGAGGTGGCGATCCCGCGCGACCCGAACTTGTCGGACAAGATCCCCGACGTCGGCCCGGACACCAGGAAGCCCGCGGTCATCGGCAGCAGGAAGATGCCCGCCCACAGCGGCGTCTGGCTATAGCTGTAGCCGTGCAACGGCAACCAGATGCCCTGCAGCCAGATAATCAGCATGAACTGGATGCCGCCGCGCGCGATCGATACCAGCAGGCCCGCCACGTTGCCCGCCGCGAACTCACGGATCTTGAACAAGCCAAGCCGGAACATCGGATCTGCGATGTGTGTCTCGATGACAGCAAACACGATGAGCAAAACGACGCCGCCGATGATCTCACCGAGAACCACCGGGCTTGTCCAGCCCATCGAGTCGTGCCCGTACGGCTGGATGCCGTAAGTGATACCGACCAGGACGGAGCCAAGGCCCAGGGCGAACGTGGCATTGCCCCACCAGTCGACCTTCGCGGTGTGCCGGGTGCCGACTTCGCGTAGCCGCCGGTAGGCCCAGATTGTCCCGAAGACGCCTACCGGCACGTTCACCCAGAAAATCGCGCGCCAGTCCCAGGCGGACAGCAGGCCGCCCGCCACCAGGCCGATGAACATGCCGGCCAGCGCGGCGATCTGGTTGGTGCCAAGCGCGAAGCCGCGACGTTCCGGCGGGAACGCGTCGGTGAGGATGGCGGCCGAGTTTGCCATCAGCATCGATCCGCCGCCCGCCTGCAGGAATCGCCAGCCGATCAGCCACATCGCCCCGTGGGTGCCCTGGAACGGATCGAACGACAGCATGATCGAGGCGAAGGTGAACACCACGAAGCCCGCGTTGTACATCTTGACCCGGCCGAACATGTCGCCCAGCCGGCCGAGGTTCACCACGAGCACGGCCTGCACGAGCCGGTAACCCATGATCATCCACAGCAGGTAAGCGATGTTCCCTGACGAGAGCGGGTCCAGGTTGATGCCGCGGAAGATCGCCGGGAGCGCGATGATCACGATCGAGCCGTCCAGCGCGGCCATGAACATCGCGGCCGTCGTGTTCGCGAGGGCTACCCACTTGTAGTTGTCATCGTGTGTCGTCGTCACAGCTTCTCCGCCAGCCGCTCCAGCAGCGGGGTGACTGCCCGCAGTTGACCTAGCTCCGCCTCGGTGAACCCGGTCTGGAGCGCTCCGGCGATGTGCTCGGTGCGCGCGTCGCGGCGGTCACGGGTGACCTGGCGCCCTTGTTCGGTGATCGACAGCACGATCCTCCTGCCGTCCTCGGGATCTCTCGAGCGCGCCACCAGGCCGCGCTGCTCCAGCACGGCGAGCGTGGCGCCCATCGACTGCGGACTGATCTTGTCGAGCCGCGCGAGGTCGCTTGACGTGGCCGGACCGCCCCGGTCAAGGCGGGACAGCGTCAACGACTCGGGCATGCTCAGATCGGCCCCGAGCTGGATCTGCCTCAGCTTCCGCAGCAGCATCCCGATGGTCATCCGCAGCCCGGCCGCGATCTCCAGGGCGTCCTCCGGAGCAGTCATAGTTAAGTTATAACTGATAAGTCATGCCTTAGCAATTTGCACTAGCTGCCTGGCCATCTCATGCGGATCGGCGGATTAAGTGGGCTGTTCCTCATGATTGGCTATTCCGTCCCCGAGCAGACCGCGCAACACCTGGATGTAGTTGTCGAGTGCCGCGTGGCCGCGGTCGGTGAGAGTGACCGTGGTGATGGAGACGGAACCGTTGACCGACTTCTTGCTGCTGATGTAGTCGGCTTCTTCGAGCTTGCGCAGGTGGATGATCAAGTTGCCTGGGGTCAGCCCGATCATGTCCTGCAGCCGGGTGAAGGACAGCGCGTCGCCGTCGGGCAGCGCCTGGGACTCCCATGATTCGTGGTGTGTCCGAGGCTGGTGTTCTCCGCTCCGGGGCGCCCGGCGGCCCAGCGATGTCCCATCGCAGGCGCCATTGGAAACGTTTCAGAACAACGTGAGTTTCGGCGTGTCGTCGCGGCCGAGCGATTTGGTGCGGTATCACCCGGTTGCGCCGTCCCCGCTGGCGCCCCTCTGTTCGATGTGATCATGGTGAGTGCTGCACTGCCCAGACAAGAGTGCGGGTAGTGCAGCACTCACCAGGAACGCCCGGCGCGACAGCAGGGTGATATGGCACGGATGCCCGGTTCGTTACCCCATCCCGGGCCTCACGGCGCGAAGTGAACCACGATCAGGATCCGCAACATGTCGCAAACACACCTTAATTTGGCATGTGTCC
>JBEKHI010000329.1:0-9673 GCA_050012355.1 Streptosporangiaceae bacterium
GGACAAAACGGGCGCATAAAAAATGACCTGGAGCAGTAGAACCCCAGGTCAGTACGGGTGCGCCGCCAGGGACTTGAACCCCGAACCCGCGGATTAAGAGTCCGCTGCTCTGCCAATTGAGCTAGCGGCGCGTCACTGAACGCTCAGATGCTAGCAAGCAAAGCCCAAGGATGCGAATCGGACCCCACCGTCCGCTGGTGAGCCGTGACCTGGGCAGGTCGTCGGCTAGCACGCTCAGCGGACTTGACCTGCACGGACGGGTAAAGCACGACTTATCCGGAGATGGCGGCAATGGCGGGGGCGGCGATCTGGGGCCGCTCCGTGCCGGGCGTCTCGCGAACGAGTGTGGCTATCGGTACGGGTGGTGCTTGTGCGCGCGGTGAAGCCGTCAGTCCGGGCGCGTTGTTTCTGGGCGGTGCTGCACTGTCGGCACTCTTTTAGGGGCAGTGCCACACCGCCCAGAAACGGTCCGCTGCCGTGAGGCTGGCCCATCCAACGTGATGCCGCCCCAGGGAGCCCCGGCCACAAGAGGGACGCAGCGTCGGTCGGGGACCGCTTCTCCCGGGTTAATGCACCCTAGCTGCCCGACATATCCAGACATGACGGGTGGTGAAGGTACACGAACCCGGGAGAAGTGGGTAGACGCCAGCCAACAGGCCCCGGTCGGCTGCGGCGTGGCAAGCTCACGCAGGCCCCGCGCGGATGCCGGTCGGCAAGCTCAGGCGGGCGCCCTGCCAGCGATGCGGGCGTCCCGCCGACGGGCGTCCCGCCGGCGATGTCGGCTAACGGTACTTATCCCGGGTTCGTGTACCCAGCACCCGTGCGCACCGGGACATTCACGAACCCGGGATAAGCGCTTCATGTGCGTGCCCGAAGCCAGCCAGCCAGGGACCGCACCGCACCGGAACGCCGGCCGTACGACCAAGGGACTACGGCTGAGTCGCCAGCGTGAGATGCGGGACGCCCTGCTCGTCGATGCTGGCGTCGATGATCTTGTCATCCAGGTACGCCGCGGCCTTGGGCTCGACGAATAGTCTCGCGCCGTCGCCCTCAAGGACCTGGTCGCTGGCGGCAGGTCCGGCGGCTGTGGTCATCCGCAGCTCAGGAGCCTCTTGCGGGTTCGGTGAGTCGGCGACGATCCGCAGCCCGGTGCCCTCGGGCAGGTCTGGCGTGGTTGTTACGGACTTGACGACTTCGGCCGCCGCTGTGGTTAGGACCAGCATGCTGGTGGCTTCCTCTCGTTTCTCGTCCTGCAGAAGGCATCCACGCTAGCCGATATCTGTCAGATATCAAACCGTGATCGCTGAGTTATCTGGTGTTCGAAAACGAGAACAGGCCTAAGAACGCAGCAACGGCAGCAGTTGATCGCCTACTCGCGCCGCCTCCTCGAGGTACGGGGTGTCGGACAAGATGAAATGCGTCACACCGAGCGATGCGTACGCTCGCAGCGCGGCCGCCACCTCAGATGGCGAACCCACCAGCCAGGTAGTCGCGGCGCCCGCCTGGCCGTGTTTGGCTGGCTCGGTGTACAGGCAGGTGTCCAGCACCTCGCCCCGCGACGCGAGTTCCATGAGGCGCTGCTGGCCGGTCGCTTGCCGCCATCCGAGGTTGACGCGCCCGGGCTGCATCGCGGCGACCTTCGCCTCCGCGTCGCGCCACGCCTCGTCGGAACTGTCCCTGATCAGCGTCGTGATCCGCAGCCCGAACTCCAACGGCTTAAGCGTCCGTCCCAGCGACGACGATAGCCCGCGCAGTCGCGTGATTCGCTCGGCGATGCCCTCTAGCGGCTCACCCCAGAACAGCTGCACGTCCGCCTCGGTCGCCGCCACCTGCTCGGCCGCCGCCGACGCTCCGCCGAAATACAGCCGGGGCCGGTCCCCGACGGGCCGTACCGGCAGCGTCGAGTTCTCCACCCAGAAGTGCGACCCGCGGAATGTCACGTTCTCCTGGGTCCACAGCAGCCGGACGATCTGCAGGAACTCCTTCGTGCGCTCATAACGCGAAGCCTGCTCGCCCTCGGAGTCGCCGTACGCCCCGAGGTTGTCCCGCCCGCTGACGATGTTGACCAGCAGCCGTCCACCGGAAAGGTGGTCAAGGGTGGCCGACGCGTTGGCGAACTGCGCTGGCTGCCAGTATCCGGGCCGGGTCGCCACCAGCGGTTTGAATGTGGTGGTGCGCGCGGCGATCGCCGTCGCGATCGTGAACGTGTCGGGCCGTCCCCAGCCGGTCCCGATCAGCGCGCCTTCCCAGCCGTGGTCCTCGGCGATTCGCGCGAGTTCGGTGGTGAGCTCGAGGTTCGCCCACCCGCCGGCGATGTCGTCACCTCGATGACCTGCCTCGACGGTGTTGGGCACATACCAGAGAAATTCCAGGCTCATCCCATCAAATTACTCCAGTATTCCGAAGTCAGGGCTTTACCCCGGCCGCACCGAGCACATACCACGCGCTCGCGTTGTCCTTCGGTGCATCGCTGATCCCGGACGCCCACCGCCGCGCCTCACTGATTCCCGGCGGGATCAGTTCGAGTCCGTCCAGCCACTTTCCGATCTCCCGCGCGCCGTGGTTCCAGGCGGACATCGTGTACGAACCCCTGGCTCGTTCGATGAGCTCCTTGTTATCGGTCGTCCCCACGCTGACCACGATCCAGGACCCGGACGGCACCCGTTCCCGGTATTCCGCGACAAGCTGGCCGGCGGTTTCCGGGTCGATGAAGTGCAGCACCGAGGCGAGCAGCACGCAGACCGGCTCGCTCAGGTCGATGACCGAGGCCACCTTCGGGTCGGCGAGCACGTCGCCCGGTTTGGTCAGGTCAGCGCCCGCCGCGACGACGCCCGGTCCCGCGGTGAGCAGCGCGGAAGCGTGAGTCACGACGACCGGATCGATGTCGACGTACGCGACCCGCGCCGCGCCGTTCACCTCGCGGGCGGTCTCGTGAACGGCCGGCGCGGTCGGCAAGCCGGCTCCCAGATCCAGGAACTGCTGGACCCCGGCCTCCGCCGCCCGCCGCACCGCCGAGCTCAGGAAGCCGCGGTTGGACTGGGCGAGCCTGCGCAGTCCGGGGTCCAGCTTGAGCATGCGGTCCGCGAGTTCTCGGTCGGCCGCGAAGTTGTCTTTGCCGCCGAGCATGTAGTCGTACACACGCGCCATATTCGGCTTGCTCGTATCAAACGGCAACATGCCGGACATGTTACGACTCGCGGGCGCCGTTCAGCACCTCGATAACGGAGGGGTCAGCGGATCGTCAGGTATACCAGGCTGAGGATTCCCGCGACGATGCAGTAGATGCCGAACGGGTTGAGCGACTTGGACTCGCTGAAGTACCTGGTGAGGAACCGGACGGACACGTACGCGCCGATGAAGGAGAGGACGCTGCCGACCAGAACCGGACCGTGAATGCCGTTCCCGAGCGGGCCGAACAGGTCCTTCAACTTCAGCACGCCCGCGGCGAGAATGACCGGCGCGGACAGCAGGAACGAGAACCGCACCGCGTCCTCACGGTTGAGCCCGCGTCCCATGCCGAACACGGTCACGATGCCGTCGCGGCTGATGCCCGGCAACAGCGCGAGGATCTGCCCGGCGCCGATGAAGGCAGCGCGCTTGAACGTCATCGTCGACAGCCGGTGGTCCGCCTCCACGGCGTCGCCCGTCTCCGTCGGCTCGGCCGCACGCCCGGCGTGCCGCGACCCTCGCTGCCCCCGCACCTCGGTCGCGTCGTCGCCTCGGCCGTGCCTCGGGTCGGCCGGGTTCTGTCGCGGGTCACGCCCGTACCGCGGATCGGACTGCTGCTGATACCCCGGGTTCGGCGTGAACGTCGGACCGCCCGCCGGAGCCGGGCCGCCGGCGCCGCCGCCAGCGGGAGGCTGCTGTCCGTACCCAGGACCCTGGGGCTGCTGCCCGTACCCAGGGATCTGGCCGCCGCCCGGAGGCTGCTGCCCGCCAGCGGGAGGCTGCTGCCCGCCGGAAGGGGCCTGTCCGTAGCCAGGAGGAGCCTGGTAGCCGGGGTTCGGCTGGAAACGCGGCTGCGGTCGTTCCCCGCGAGGATCCGGGTCTTGTCGGCCAGGCCCCTGCCACTGCTGCTGTTGCGGCTGCTGGGAGTACCCGTCGTCTGGCCGTCCGCGCCGCCCGCGACCCGGTTCCGGCGCCCCGCCCCGCCCCGGCCCGCCGCCGTAAGCATCACCGCCGTAAGCATCACCGCCGTAAGCATCACGGCCGTAAGCGTCGCCGCCGTAAGCGTCGCCACCGTAAGCATCACGGCCGTGCCCGCCGCGCCGGTCGTCCCACCCGGAACCCCCACCCGGCTCGCCACCATATCCCTGACCGCCGTAACCCTGACCGCCATAACCCTGATCCGCGTAACCCGCGTCGTCGCCGACGCCGTAGTCGCCCTGACCGTCGGACACCGCGAGGCGGCGTCGCCGCTGCCGCTCGCTGTACAGCAGGACCACGCCATTCACCGCCAGGAAGAACGCGGTCAGCGTCGGCCGCGCGAACACGCTGGTGAACACCTTCTGCAGCAGCAAGCCAACGATGCCGACCGGGATCGTGCCCAGGATGATCATCCAGGCCAGCCGCTGATCGGAGGTCTCGACCCGGCGGACTCGCACCGATGAGAAGAACCCGCGAACGATGCGGATCCAGTCACGCCGGAAGTAGATGATCATCGCGAGCGCGGTCGCCACATGCAGGCCGACGATGAACGCCAGGTACGGCGAGTTCTTCGCGGTCACGCTCAGGTCCTTGGCCCACGAGCCGCCGATCAGCGCCGGGATCAGGACGTTGTGCCCCAGGCTGGAGATCGGGAACAGCTCGGTCACGCCCTGGACGATGCCGGTGACGATCGCCTGAGCGTAGGTCAGATGCGACATGAGTATGGGCTCCCCTTCCACACGGACACGGCACAGAGTAGTCGGCCCACGCGATTTCTACAGTCCTGTAGACGTTACTGCATAGCGCCGACGCTGGCGCCCACATGACCGATACGATCGGAATATGAGCGCGGACGAAGACCCGTTGCTGGGTTTCGACACCTCCAAGCCGAACATCGCCCGGGTGTACAACGCCGGGCTCGGCGGGAAAGACAACTTCCCGGCTGACCGAGAACTCCTCGCGATGACGATGCGGATCATTCCTGAAGTCCCGCAGGTGGCCCGGGCCAACCGCGACTTCCTCGATCGCGCGGTCAGGTTCATGGTGGCCGAGGCCGGGCTTACCCAGTTGCTCGATATCGGATCGGGCCTGCCGACCGAGGGCAACGTCAGTGAGGTCGCGCACGATATCGACCCGTCCGTCCATGTGGTGTACGTCGACAACGACCCGGTGGTGCGCACGCACGCGAAGGCGTTGCTCGCCGACGCCATCACTACCGACGTCATCACCGCCGACGCCCGCGAGCCGGAAAAGATCCTGGCCGACCCGACGGTGCGCAGGCTCATCGACTTCGGCCGCCCGGTCGGCCTGCTGCTCATCGCGCTGCTGCACCACCTCGCCGATGATGAGGACCCGGCGGGCATCATGACGACGTTGCGCGACGCGATGCCGTCCGGTAGCTACCTCGCGATCTCGAGTTTCCGCAAGCCTGGCCCGGACCTACCGGAAGCCCGCGAGAAGGCCATCGTGTCGGAGCAGATCTTCGCCGAGCACCTAGGCACCGGACGCTGGCGCGAGGACCCGGACATCCTCGCGTGGTTCGGCGACTGGGAGCTGCTCGATCCCGGGCTCGTGCCGCTCATCCTGTGGCGCAACGAACTCCCCGCCGCCGACCTGGGCAGCGCGCCCCTTGACCCGCTGCATTACACGTTCGTCGGGGGCGTCGCGAGAAAACCCTGACCCGCGGGCAACCTCGCCATCCGCCCGTTGCGTATAAGAGGCGGAGGTGCTGATGGCTTTGTCACTACGCGACGAAGAATTCTCGGCGTTCGTCCGGGACCGGCGTCATGAACTCTTGCGCTCAGCCTGTCTGCTGACAGCGGGCGATACGCACCGGGCAGAGGACCTGGTGCAGACGGCTCTTGCCAAGCTGTACCTGGCCTGGCCCCGGATCAAGCGCGACGGCTCGCACATCGCCTACACCTGGCGGATCATGGTCAACGCGCACGTCGACGAGACGCGCCGGCCATGGTGGCGGCGCGAGCGATCCGTGGCGGAACCACCAGACATACCCCACTCGGACGACTTCCCCGACGTGACCGGCGGCGGCGCGGTACGGGCCGCGCTGGCACAGCTTCCCGCCGGGATGCGAGCCACCGTGGTGTTGCGCTACTGGGCGGACTTCAGCATCGCGGAGACCGCCCAGATTCTCGGTTGCTCGGAGGGGACGGTCAAGAGCCAGGCGGCCAAGGGGATCGCCCGGCTGCGCGAAACGCTGGGCAGCGCACATGAAATGAGGAGTGTGTGATGAAGGACGTACTTGAGAAGGCACTTGACCAGCTGCCGCCCGCGGGGACAGTGGCCGACCCAGGGCCCGATCTGGCCCGAGGAAGGAGCCTGCTGCGCCGCCGCCGCACGCTGCGCGCGGCCGGGATCACCGCCGCCTGCGCCGCGGTGGCGATCGCGGTGGTTCCCGTCGTGGTCCACGGCCCCGCGGCGCGACCGCCGACGGCTGGCCACGTTGTTGTCACGCCGAAGACTGTGCGGCTCATCGCGTACCCGGGACCGCAGCCCGCGGGATACACGGTCAAGGAGATCCCGGTCGGCTGGGTGATCCAGGGCAGCGACAATTTCCTGCTGACGATCGCCCCTGCCAACGATCCCAACAAGAACGCCGCCTCGTTCCTGGGCAAGCTCGTGGTGACCTCGCAGGCGACGCCCGCGACCAGCGCTGACGGGAAGTCCGTGACCGTCGCCGGACGGCCCGGCTACTACTCGGAACAGAACGCGGACGGGGTACTAACCCAGGCACTCATCTGGAACGACCGCAAGGGCGTCTGGGTCACGGTCGAGGCAGCCGCGTCCCTCGGCTGGAACGAGAGCGCGCTGGCCAAGTTCGCGGCCGGCGTCACGGTCACCAGCACGGCCCAGCCGAGCGTGGGATAACAGTCGCGACGCGAGCAGCTGGGCGAGGTGGACGCCGTTCACGTCGCTCAGCTGCGACAACTGGGTACGGCAAGAAAACCCATCGGCCATAACGACGCTTTCCGGTCCCACGGCACGCACCGCCGGCAGCAGGTTGGTTTCGGCCACCGCGACAGACACCTCATGGTGGCCTCGCTCCACGCCGAAGTTGCCGGCGAGCCCGCAACATCCGCTGACCGCCGTTATGGTCGCTCCTGCTTGTTTTAGCAGTGCCGCATCCTCGGTCCAGCCGAGTACGGCGTGCTGGTGGCAGTGCGGTTGCGCCACCCCGGTCACATCCGTGAGGTCCGGCGGGGTCCAGCCCTCGGTGCCGCGCAGCAGCTCCGCGAGCGTCTTGACGCGAGACTTCAGCGAACCCGCCTCCGGCAGCAGCTCGGCCGCGTCGCCGCGCAGCACCGCGGTGCAGGACGGCTCGAGCCCGACGATCGGGAGGTCGCCGCCCAGCGCGCTGAGCGCGCGCCGCAACTGCTTGCGCGCGCCGTCCAGCTGACCGGTGGAGATCCAGGTCAGGCCGCAGCACGCCGGCTGGTCAGGGATGCGGACCGAGTAACCCGCGGCCTCGAGCACCTTCACCGCGGCCTGTCCCACCTCGGGCGTGAACGCGTCGGTGAACGTGTCCACCCACAGCATCACCGGCGAGCCGTCGGCCACCGGATGGGTGGCGAACCAGCGCCGGAAGCTCTGGGCCGCGAACTTCGGCAGGTCGCGTCGCGAGTCCACTCCGGCGGCGCGCTTGGGGAGCACCTTGAGCGTTGCGTTCGCCAGCCACGGGATCCGGGACGCGAGCCGTGACCAGCGGGGCAGCCAGCCGAGCGAGTAGTGCGTGACCGGCCGGAGCTTGCGCCGGTACCGCTGGTAGAGCGCCTCGGACTTGTAGGTGGCCATGTCCACGCCCGTCGGGCAGTCGCTGGAGCAGCCCTTGCACGCCAGGCACAGGTCGAGCGACTCGGCGACCGCCGCCGAGTCCCAGGCGACGGAACCGTTGGCGACCTCCTGCAGCACCCTGGCCCGGCCCCGGGTGGAGTCCTTCTCGTCCCGGGTCGCCAGGTAGGACGGGCACATGACGCCGGTGCCAGTGTCGGCGCGGCACTTGCCCACTCCGACGCAGCGGTGCACTGCGGCGCTGAAGTCGCCGCCGTCGTGCGGGTAGGCGAAGCCGAGGCCGGTGCGGATGGGCTTGGCGGCCGGCACCCGCAGGTCGGCGTCGACCGGCGCGGGGTCGACGATGACTCCCGGGTTCAGCAGCCCGTCGGGGTCGAAGTGTGCCTTGACCTGCCCGAACGTTTCCAGCGCCTCCGGCGAGTACATGTACTTCAGCAGCTCGCCGCGGGCGCGGCCGTCGCCGTGCTCGCCCGACATGGAGCCGCCGTACTCCGCGGCTAGCTTGGCGGCCTCCTCGAGGAACTCGCGGAACACCTTCGGCCGCTCCCGGAACGGGAAGTCGATCCGGACATGGATGCAGCCGTCGCCGAAGTGCCCGTAGATCAGCCCGTCCAGCCCGTGGACGGCCATCAGCTCCTCGAAACGCGGCAGGTACTCCGGCAGCTTCTCCGGCGGCACCGCCGCGTCTTCCCAGCCAGGCCACGCGGGCGCGTCCGCCGCTGTCCGGCTGCCCAGGCCCGCGCCGTCCTCGCGGATCCGCCACAGCGTCGCGGCTTCCGCGCCGTGCACGACCGCGCTGTCCAGGCACCCCGCGTCGGTGATCAGCTTGCTGGCGCGGTCCTGGGCTTCGGCGAGAGTTGAGCCGGTGGTCTCGGCGAAGATCCAGCCGCCACCGCGCGGCAGGTCCGGTACGGCGCTCGGCCCGCGCCGGGTGCGGACCACGTCGACCAGCCGTGAGTCGAGACCCTCGAGCGCGACCGGTGCGTGCGGCAGCAGCCCGGGGACGGCCGTGGCGGCCGCCGCCATGTCCGCATAGCCGAGTACGACGAGGACCGCGGCCTTGGGGGATTCCACCAGGCGGACGGTGGCGCCGAGGGTGAGCGCGAGGGTTCCCTCGGTGCCGACCAGGAACCGGGCGAGGTCGAAGCCGTTCTCCGGCAGCAGGTGCTCAAGCGAGTAGCCGGAGACCTGGCGGGTGAACCGCCCGAACTCGGTGCGGATCATCGCCAGCCGGCCGTTCACGATGTCGCGGAGCGCCTCCGGCCCGTCGCCTTGTCCGGCGGTGAGCCGGGTACCGGTGCCGGTGACGACGTCGAGGGTCCGCACGTTGTCGGCGGTGCGGCCGTAGCCGAGGGCCCTCGAGCCGCAGGAGTTGTTGCCGATCGCGCCGCCGATCGTCGCGCGCGCGTGGGTGGATGGATCGGGGCCGAAGCGGAGGCCGTGCGGCTTGGCGGCTTTGGTGATGTCATCGAGGATGGTGCCGGGCTCGACGGTGGCGGTCCGCGCGTCCGGGTCGATCGCCAGGACCTTGTTGAGGTGCCGGGAGTAGTCGATGACCACTCCGGTGCTCAGCGCGTTGCCGGCGATCGAGGTGCCGCCGCCCCGCGCGGTCAGCGGGACCTTGAGCTCGCGGCAAGCGGCGAGCGTCGCGAGTATCTCCTCGGTATGCCGCGGGAACACCACGACCTCCGGCGGAACCCGGTAATTGGACGCGTCAGAG
>JBEKHI010000330.1:0-9576 GCA_050012355.1 Streptosporangiaceae bacterium
CGAGCACGATGCCGGAGACGGCGAACGTCGCGGGCACCTTGTACCGGGAGAACGTGCCCACCAGCACCATGAACTCGGAGACGAAGGTGGACAGCCCCGGCAGCGCCAGCCCGGCGAGACCAGAGATCAGGAACAGTCCGGCGAGTACCGGAGCGACCTTCTGCACGCCGCCGTAGTCAGCGATCCGGTCCGAGCCGCGCCGGGCGATCAGGAACCCGGCGAGGATCAGCAGCGCGCCGGTGGCGAACCCGTGGTTCACCATGTAAAGGGTGGCGCCCGACTGGCCTTGCGAGGTGAGCGCGAATACACCGAGCGCGATGAAGCCGAAGTGCGAGATCGAGGTGTACCCGATCAGCCGCTTCATCGATGTCTGCCCGATCGCCACGATCGCGCCGTAGATGATGCCGATGACCGCCAAGGTAAGCACCAGCGGGGTGAAGTACCTGAAGGCACTCGGGAACAGCTCCAGGCAGTACCTGATCATCCCGAACGTCCCGACCTTGTCCATCACGCCGAGCATGAGAACCGCCGCACCAGGCTGCGCCGAGCCGGCGGCGTCCGGCAGCCAGGTGTGGAACGGAACCAGCGGCGCCTTGATCGCGAATGCGATGAAGAAGCCAAGGAACAGCCACTTCTGCACGGTCGGCGACAGCGTGACGTGTTCGAGCGAGGTGAACAGGAACGTGCCGTGCCCGAGCGACTTGCCCGCGTACACGTACAGCGCGATGACGGCGACCAGCATGAGCAGCCCGCCGAGCAGGCTGTACAGCAGGAACTTAACCGCGGCGTACTGCCGGGGCCCGGTGCCGAACGACCCGATCATGAAGTACATCGGGATCAGCATGGCCTCGAAGAACACGTAGAACAGGAAGACGTCGGTGGCGACGAAGACGCCGATCATCATGGTCTCGAGGACCAGCATGAGCGCGAAGTAGGTCTTCACCGAACCACGCGATTCGGCGGTGACGTCATTCCAGGAGGCCAGCAGGACGACCGGCATCAGGATCACGGTCATCAGCAGCAGGACCAGCGCGATGCCGTCCACACCGACCGCGTAATGCACGCCGAACTGCGGGATCCAGGATGTCGTCTCAGTGAACTGGAAGGTCGGCCCGCTGGTGTTGAACTGCGCGGCCATGATCGCGGTGAAGATCAGCGTTAGCAAAGAGAAGATCAGCGCGATCCACTTGAACACCGTGGCGCGTGCCTCGCGGTCGGCCTGCACGCCGCCAGCGGGCGCCGATGGAATCAGCACCAGCAGCAGCGCGCCGACCAGGGGCAGCGCCCCGATGACAGTCAACCAGGGCATCAGAGCTTCACCACCAGCAGCACGGCGATGAGTACCGCCGCGCCAAGGAACATGGACAGGGCGTAAGAGCGTACGAACCCGGTCTGCAGGCGGCGCAGCCGCCCTGAGGACCCGCCGATAGCCGCGGCGATGGAGTTAACCAGGCCATCCACCCCGCGGTTGTCGAAGAAAACCGAGAGCCTTGTGAGCCACTGCCCGGGCCGCATGAGCAACGATTCGTTGATCGCGTCGCCGTACAGGTCACGGCGCGCGGCCCAGGTCCAGGGCCGGCCGCGGGGCGCGGTGGCCGGGACCGGCACCCGGCCGTACATGGTCCAGGCGATCGCCATGCCCACGACGACCAGGCCAAGCGCGATCAGGCCGGGCTCGGTCCACAGGCCGCGATTGTCGGTGAATGGTCCGGTGACCGGGGAGAGGAAATTCGCGAACCGGTGCCCGATGATCAGGAACCCGCCTGCGCAAACCGAGCCGATCGCCAGGATGATCATCGGCCAGACCATCACGCCCGGAGATTCATGGGGATGAGCAGTAAAAGTGCCGGGCGGGCGGGGGGGCGTCTCGTCCGGCTCTTCCCACCGGGGCTTGCCGAACCAGGTCATCAGCATGAGCCTGGTCATGTAAAACGCGGTGATGCCGGCGCCGATGATGGCGCACCAGCCGAGTATCGCGCCGGAGGTGCCGCCCTTGTACCAGGCGACCTCGATGATGCCGTCCTTGGTGAAGAACCCGGAGAACGGCGGGATGCCGATGATCGCGAGGTACCCCAGCCCGAAGGTGACGAAGGTGGCGGGCATGAACCTGGCCAGTCCGCCATAGCGGCGCATGTTGACCTCGTCGTCCATGCCGTGCATGACCGACCCGGCGCCGAGGAACATCCCGGCCTTGAAGAAGCCGTGCGCGATGAGGTGCGCGATCGCGAACACGTACCCGACCGGACCGAGCCCAGCCCCGAGCATCATGTACCCGATCTGCGACATCGTGGACCCGGCGAGCGCCTTCTTGATGTCATCCTTGGCACAACCGATGATCGCGCCGAACAGCAAGGTAACCGCACCGACCACGGTGACGGCCAGTTGGGCGGTCTGCGACATGTCGTACAGCGGGTTGGACCTGACAATCAGGTAGACACCCGCGGTGACCATCGTCGCCGCGTGGATCAGCGCCGAAACCGGTGTCGGGCCCTCCATCGCGTCGAGCAGCCAGGACTGCAGCGGTACCTGGGCCGACTTGCCGCAGGCGCCGAGCAGTAGCAGCAGGCCGAGTGCCGTCGCCACCCCGGACCCGCCGTGCTTGGCGCCGTCGAACACCCCGGTGAACGTGACGTTGCCGAACTCGGCGAACATCAGCATGATCGCCAGCGACAGCCCGGCGTCACCAACCCGGTTGACGATAAACGCCTTCTTGGCCGCCACCGCCGCGGTCGGCTTGTACTGCCAGAACCCGATCAGCAGGTAGGAGGCCAGGCCCACGCCTTCCCAGCCCACGTACAGCAGCACGTAGTTATCGGCCAGCACCAGCAGCAGCATCGCGGCGATGAACAGGTTCAGGTAGGCGAAGAACCGCCGCCGCTCCGGATCATGTGCCATGTAGCCAACGGAGTAAATGTGGATCAGCGAGCCGACGCCGGTGATCAGCAACACGAAGCTAATCGACAGCGGGTCGATCAGGAACCCGATCGGCACCCTAAACAAGCCGGTGACCGCCCAGGTATACACAGTCACGTCACGGCTGCGCTCCGCCGCCGGGAAACCGAGCAGCGTGAAGAACGCGATCAGCCCGTAGACGAAAGAGGCGAGCGACATGGTGACGCCGAGCAGGTGTCCCCAGCGGTTAGTCCGGCGTCCGCCAAGCAACAGCACCGCGGCGCCGAAAATCGGAAACGCGGGCAGCAGCCAGGCCACTTTGAGCACCCCGGTCGCCGCCAGCGTGGTCATCGTCACGATTGGAAACCCCTCAGTACTTGAGCAGGTTCGCGTCGTCGACTGATGCCGACTTGCGAGCCCGGTAGATGGCCATCAGGATCGCGAGGCCGATGACGACCTCGGCGGCCGCGACAACCATTACGAAAAACGCGACTACCTGTCCGTCCAGGTTGCCGTGCAGCCGGGCGAAGGCAACGAACGCCAGGTTGCACGCATTCAGCATCAGCTCGACGCACATGAAGATGACGATCGCGTTCCGCCGGATCAGCACGCCGACGCCGCCGATCGAGAACAAGATGACGGACAGGAACACGTAGTGGGCCGGGTTCACTCGTCCCCTCCCTCGGCGCTCGTGATGGCCTCAAGATCCTCGGCAACCATTTCCCGGCCGCTCTTCCGGTGCAGGTCCACGTCGCGTTGCTTAATGGCCGCGGATACCGAACGCTGGGTGACCGATCCGTCGGGCAGCCTGGCTGGCATGTCGACGGCGTCGTGCAGGGCGTAGACACCGGGCGGCGGTTCGCCCACCGCGTCGGCGCCGGACGCGACGCGCCGCCGTGACAGATCGAGCTGGGTCGGCTTCGGGCTGGTCCGCTCCCGGTGGGCGAGGACCATCGCGCCGAGCGCGGCCGCCAGCAGCAGGGCGCTAGTGACTTCAAATGGGAAGACATAGGTGGTGAAGATCAGCTGAGCAATGCCCGTGAGGTTGGCCGTGCTGTTGCTCGCGGTCTCGGGCGCGGGTGAACCGATCGCCGCGTGCCCGGTGCCGAGGATAAGCAGCACGATCAGCGCGATCCCGGCGATGCCGGCCCACAGCCGCTGGCCGCGGATGGTCTCGGTGATCGCCTCACGTGAGCTGACGCCGACCAGCATGAGCACGAACAGGAACAGCATCAGCACCGCGCCGGTGTAAACGATGACCTGGACGAACGCGAGGAACGGCGCGCCCAGCAGCGCGTACATGATCGACAGCGAGAGCATCGTGAGGCCCAGCAGCAGTGCGGAGTGCACCGCGCGCCGCGCACTGATCATCCCGAGCCCGCCGCCGACGGCGAGGAACGCGAGGATCCACCACACGGTCTGGGAAGCGACCTGATCGGCGTTGTTCCCCGCGGCGAGTACGTGTGTCATTTGCTGTCGCCCTCCGGGGACGGACCGTAAGTGGGCCCGCCGGGACCCGAGTTGCCCGGCGCGTGCGGGCTGTTCGACAGCCCCGCCGCACCGAGGCGATAGTAGTCCTTCTCGTCCTTGCCGAGCCGCATCGGGTGCGGCGGCGACTCCATGCCGGACCCCAGCGGCACGAGGAGCTGCTCCTTGGTCCAGATCAGCTTCTCGCGGCTGTCGTCGGCGATCTCGTACTCGTTGGTCATCGTGAGCGCCCGGGTGGGACACGCCTCGATGCACAGCCCGCACAGAATGCACCGCAGGTAGTTGATCTGGTAAACGTGGCCGTACCGCTCCCCCGGGGAGAAACGCTCGTCCGCGGTGTTGTCACGGCCCTCGACATAGATCGCGTCGGCCGGGCATGCCCAGGCGCACAGCTCGCAGCCGATGCACTTCTCAAGGCCGTCCGGCCACCGGTTGAGCTGGTGGTGCCCGTGGAACCGCGGCATCGTCGGCCGCTTGACCTCGGGGTACTGGACGGTGTCAACCTTCCGGAACATCTCGGTGAAGGTGACCCCGAACCCCTTCACGGGGTTGAGGAAGTCAAGCACCGGTCACCTCCTTCGTTGAGTCGGTAACGCCTATGCCGTGATAGTGCGGCAAGTCAAGCGGCGGCACCGGGAAGGAAGGTTCCCGGGGCTCCCCGTCTTCGATTGAGGCCGCGGGCCGGGCGAGATCGTCGGCCCGCTGCTGGGCGTGGCGTTGCGCCGCGTTGTCCCACAGCGTCACCAGGACCACGATCAGCACGAGCACGATGCCCGCGGTGACGTAGACGGCGGTCGAGTGCGTGTCGTTCCGCCAGGCGCGCACGGTGGCGATCAGCAGGATCCACACGATCGACAGCGGGATGAGGACCTTCCAGCCGAGGGCCATGAGCTGGTCGTAGCGGACGCGGGGCAGCGTGCCGCGCAGCCAGACGTAACCGAACAGCAGGATGAAGACCTTGATCAGGAACCACAGCACCGGCCACCAGCCGGTGTTCGCTCCGGACCACAGCGAGAGGGGCCATGGTGCCCGCCAGCCGCCGAGGAACAGCGTGGTGGCGAGCGCGGACACCGTGGTCATGTTGATGTACTCGGCGAGGAAGAACATCGCGAACTTCATCGAGGAGTACTCGACCATGTGACCGGCGACGATCTCGCCCTCACCCTCGGGGAGGTCGAAGGGTATCCGGTTGGTCTCGCCGACCATCGTCACGAGGTAAATGAGGAAGGACGGCAGCAGCAGCCAGCCATACCAGAAGTGCTGCTGGGCGGCGACGATCTGCGAGGTGGACAGCGATCCCGCGTAGAGGAACACCGCCACGAAGGACAGGCCCATCGCGATCTCGTAGCTGATCACCTGGGCGGTCGAGCGCAGCGCGCCGAGCAGCGCGTACGGCGAGTAGGACGACCAGCCCGCCAGCACGATGCCGTAGACGCCCATCGAGCTCATCGACAGCACCAGCAGCACCGCCACCGATGAGTCGGTGACCTGCAGCGGAGTGTGGTGGTGGAAGATCGAGACCACCGGGCCCCACGGGATGATCGCGAAGCTGACGAAGGCCGGGGCCGCCGCGAGAATCGGCGCGACCACGAACACCAGCTTGTCCACCTTGGTGGGGACGATGTCTTCCTTCAGCGGCAGCTTGAGCGCGTCGGCTATCGGCTGGAGCAGGCCAAACGGCCCTGCCCGGTTCGGGCCAGGACGGTTCTGCATCCGGCCGATAACCCGCCGCTCGAACCAGATCATGAAGATCGTCGTCAGCAGCAAGAAGGCGAACACGATCCCGACCTTGAGCAGCACCATCCACCAGATGAGCTGGCTGAAGTCGGAAAGCGACGGGCTCACTGCGCCCTCCTCAGCGTGACGATCGACCCATGGGCGGCACTCGTGCCGGGCACCCAGACCACGCCAGTGGCCACGTTGGTGACCTCGACGGGCAGGGTAAACGACCCAGCATCGGTCGCGACCGTTACCTTATCGCCGTCGACCAGCCCGGCTCCTACCGCGGTGGCCTCGGACATCCTCGCGACCGGCTCGCGAGCCGTACCTGCCAGGTATGGCTCGCCATCCTGCATCCGCCCGTTGTCGAGCAGCTGGTGATGAGTGGCCAGGTAGGCCTGGCCACTGGCCAGCGCCGGCCTAGATGCCTCCCGGGTGACCGGAGCCGCCGGGCGCGCACCGCGCCAGGTGCCCAGCGCGCCAAGTTCCGCGCGGGCGGCGGCGGCATCCGGCAGACCGAGGTGCACGTCCATCTCGTCGGCGATCGCGCCGAGCACATACAGGTCGGTGCGGACGCCGGGGACGCGCAACGCCGCCTCGAACGTGCCGCCGCGGCCCTCCCAGTTCACGAAGGTGCCGGCCTTCTCGGCGACGGCCGCCACCGGGAGCACTACGTCCGCGCGATCGGTGACCGCGCTGGCCCGCAGTTCCAGGCTCACGATGAACGGGGTGCGCTCAAGTGCGCGGAGCGCGAACTCCGGGTCCGGCAGGTCGGCGGGATCGACTCCGGCGATGACCAGCGCGCCGAGCTCGCCCGACTCCGCTAGCCGCAGCATCGTGGAGGTGTCCCGGCCCGGCCGGTCCGGCACGGTCCGTACGCCCCAGGTGCGAGCGACCTCGGCCCGGGCGGCCGGGTCGGTAACCGGGCGGCCGACCGGCAGCAGTCCGGGCAGCGTGCCCGCCTCGATCGCGCCGCGCTCCCCCGCTCGCCGCGGGATCCAGGCCAGCTTGGCACCGGTCGAGGTGGCCAGCCGCGCCACCGCCGCGAGCGCGCCGGGCGCCTGCGCCAGCCGTTCGCCGACGAGGATGACCGCACCGGGAGTGTTCAGTGCCTCGGAGGCTGGGGTGCCGCCCGCGGCGATGTTGGTCAGCGTCTGGGCTTCGTCGCCAGGCACGGTCTCAAGCAGGATGCCATTGAGCTTGGCGAGGCCACGGGAGCCGAGCGCCGCGACCGCGAAGACCCGCTGAGCGTGGTGACGTACGGCCTTGTGCAGCCGCAGGAACACGATCGGCGACTCGTCCTCGGGCTCGAAGCCGACCAGCAGCACCGCGGGCGCGGTCTCCAGGTCGGCGTAGCGCACGCCGATGCCCTGGCCCGCCACCAGGGCCGCGAGGAACTGGTCCTCCTCGGCGCTGTGCTGCCGGGCTCGCATGTCGACGTCGTTGGTGCCGAGCGCCACCCGGGCGAACTTCGAGTAGGCGTAGGAGTCCTCGAGGGTCAGCCGGCCGCCGGTCAGCACCCCGACACCGCCCGGCCGGTCGATGGCGCCATCGCGAGCCGCCCGCAGGCCACGAGCCGCGGCTTCGATCGCCTCGGTCCATGAAGCGGTGCGCAGCACGCCGTCCGCCCCGCGCACCAGCGGGCTGGTGAGCCGGTCCGGCTGGGTGGCGTAGCTGAACGCCCAGCGGCCCTTGTCGCAGTTCCACTCCTCGTTGACCTGCGAGTCCTCGCCAGCCATCCGCCGTAGCACGGCGCCGCGCCGGTGGTCGGTGCGCTGGCGGCAGCCCGCCGCGCAGTGCTCGCAGATGCTCGGCGTGGACACCAGGTCGAACGGGCGGGACCGGAACCGGTAGGCCGCGCCGGTGAGCGCGCCCACCGGGCAGACCTGCACCGTGTTGCCGGAGAAGTAGGAGTTGAACGGCCGGCCCTCGGCGGTGCCGATGTACTGGCTGGGGCCGCGCTCGATGAACTCGATGAAGTCGTCGCCGGCGATCTCCTCCGACGTCCGGGTGCACCGGGTGCAGGAGATGCAGCGTTCCCGGTCGAGCAGCACCTCGGTGGAGATCGGCACCGGCTTGGGGAACTCCCGCTTGTCCTCGTGGAAGCGGCTCTCGCCTCGTCCGTTGGACATGGCCTGGTTCTGCAGCGGGCACTCGCCGCCCTTGTCGCACATCGGGCAGTCGAGCGGGTGGTTCACCAGCAGCAGTTCCATCACGCCCTGCTGGGCTTTATCCGCTACCGGGGACGTGAGCTGTGTCTTCACCACCATGCCGTCGGTGCACACCGTGGTGCAGGAGGCTAGCGGCTTGCGCTGGCCCTCGATGTCCACCAGGCACTGCCGGCAGGCCCCGATCGGGTCGAGCAGCGGGTGGTCGCAGAACCGCGGGATGGCGATACCCAGCATCTCGGCGGCCCGGATCACCAGCGTGCCCTTGGGTACATTTATCTCGAAGCCGTCGATTGTGACGTTCACCCCGGGTTCTGAGTGAACTGTCGCGGCCGACTGCACGGTCATTACTTCGCGCCTCCCCATAGGGTCGAAGCCGCCGGGTCGAAGGGACAGCCGCCGTCCTTCTGGTGCTGGATGATCTCGTCGCGGAAGTACTTGATGACGGATGAGATCGGCACCGGCACCGCGTCGCCGAGCGCGCAGAACGCCCGGCCGATGATGTTGTCACCGACGTCGAGCACCGTTTCCAGGTCTTCCTCGGTGCCCTTGCCGTCCTCCAGCCGCTGGATAGTCCGCACCAGCCAGTAGGAGCCTTCCCGGCACGGTGTGCACTTGCCGCACGACTCGTGCTGATAGAACTCGGTCCAGCGCAGCGCGGCCCGCACCGCGCAGGTCGTCTCGTCGAAGATCTGCAGCGCGCGGGTGCCGAGCATCGATCCGGCCGCGGCCACGCCCTCGAAATCCAGCGGGACGTCAAGGTGAGCGTCGGTCAGCAGCGGCGTCGATGACCCGCCGGGCGTCCAGAACTTCAGCCGGTGCCCGGGTCGCATACCGCCCGACAGATCGATCAGCTCGCGCAGCGTGATGCCGAGCGGCGCCTCGAACTGGCCGGGAGTGGCCACGTGGCCGGACAGCGAGAAGATGCCGTAGCCCTTGGATTTCTCGGTACCGAGGCCGGCGAACCACTTGGCGCCGTCGCCGATGATCGACGGCACGCTGGCGATCGACTCGACGTTGTTGATCACCGTGGGGCAGGCGTACAGGCCCTCCACCGCGGGGAACGGCGGCCGGTTGCGCGGCAGGCCGCGGTACCCCTCAAGGGAGGTGAGCAGTGCGGTCTCTTCACCGCAGATGTAGGCGCCGGCCCCGGCGTGCACCACGATGTCCAGGTCGAACCCGGACCGCAGGATGTTCTTGCCGAGGTAACCCGCCTGGTAGGCCTCGGCCACCGCGGCCTGCAGGCGGCGAACCACGTGCAGCACCTCGCCGCGCACGTAGATGAACGCGTGGCTGGCCCGGATCGCGT
>JBEKHI010000331.1:0-9524 GCA_050012355.1 Streptosporangiaceae bacterium
TGGGTGATGCCCATCCTCCTGGCAAGCTCGACCTGGGTGAGCTGGGCGGCCTGCCGGAGGGCGGCCAGGCCCATCGCGTAGGTGCGGTCGGCTTCTGCCATCTCGGAGCGGACCTGGGCGATACCGGGAGCGAGGTCAGGTCGCCGGGCGAGTTGGCTGATGCGGTCGTTGCCGCGGATGAACTTGACGTCTTCAGTCATCGGAGTTTCCTTTCTGGCGCAGCCAGGCATCGACGAGCGCCTCTCCGCGTGCTTCCGGGTCGAAAGGGTGGGCGACCCGCCGCAGTTTACTGCGGGTGGGTACCGCACCTTGGACGACGCTGAGTCGTTCCTGACCGGCCGGGAGCCGCTCGCGGCCGAGCCGGTACGGTGAGACACCGTTGGACTCCTTCCGCACCGACTTCCGCGGGCGTCATTTCCTCGTCTAGCTGGTCGGTGTCGATGGCGGCCGGTTCTGGCTCGTTGGCTGCGTTGCTGCCTGGAGCTTGTCCATGATCACTGGGGTGAGCGGGCTTCGGGGCACTGGCTGCCCGGTGCGCTGCGACCATCGGTCGAGCGCCCAGGCGTACAGCTCTGCTGTTGCCCGCAGGGAACGGCGCAGCTCCGTGGGCTCCGCCGAGGTGGGTGCTGCACGGTGGACGCGGTCGATGTCGGCGGAATCCAGGTCGTGATGGGCAGAGTGGTACGCCGTCCCCAGCAGCGGCAATACGCGGTTGTTGAGCGTGTCCATCACCCCGTAGCGCACCATCCATGCCTCGCCGTGCCGCAGCTTGCCGTGCAGGTAGTTCAGCCCGCCCCAGGTGGCGCTGTCGAATGCAGGCGCGTCAAACTCGGGTGGGTGCCAGGTGGCGAGATCGGATCGCAGCCGCGCCGCGACATCTGCCTTGTCTACAACCGCGAGGAATCCCCGGGTGAGTGCAGCCCACGGCATGGCGTGCTCCTCGTCCAGGGTGAGGTCCAGTTCGATCAGCTTCTCGTCCCAGCTTTGATACCGGTACGGCCGTTGCCACAGCGGTTCCTGATGCCAGACGGCGTGGTGGCCATGGAGCAGGTCGCTGATCTGCTCCCGCCGATCGCACAGCGCGTCGCGCTGCCCGGGCTCGGCGACGATGATTACGTCGAGGTCGGAGTCTTCATCGGCGGTTCCCGGCGTGAGCGAGCCGTAAACGATCATCGCGCGCACCGTGGCGTCAGATTCCGCCCATGCCGCAGCTCTCTCGGCCATCTGTTCAGCAGGAATGGTCATCGGCATTCCCTTCCGCAAGGCTGGGTCAGGTCCCCGGGCAACATGTAACCAGACAGCCATGCGGGCACGGTACTGGGCCGTTGAGGCGGGTCGCCGTTACGTTTGGTGCCTCCGGCCCGAACCTTGGGTTCCAGGATGGATGCTTACACACGGTGAAAGCCTGGTCAGATGTGCGCGTGCGCTAACGAGTCGAGCGCGTTCGCACTGGTCAACGGCCTGTTCTGCTAACGGAATTGCTAACGAGACCGAGGAGACGAGGTAAGACAGCCCGCGAGACCGGCGACGACAACCAGGACCAAGCCTAGGTCCGTGAACTCATTGGATACGAGCCCGCCAAGATCTCTGGCAGTCTGGCCGCCTCGGCGAGCCGCTTAAACGGCGGGATACTCCGTGCCGGGCGTGCGGTCCTGGAGGCTCAGCCGTAACAACCTGAACCTCGCGAGGGCAGCGCCCCGACCGCTCGCCGCCAAGGCGATGCTCAAGGCGAAGACCACGAGGATGAGAATCACCGCGAGGATGCTGGTAAGCCGGCCCGCTTGCCGTTTTCTTTTGTGAGGTCGCAGGTGCGCCTTGTTACTCATCGCGTTCCTCCCGTGGAACGGGGGGGATCAAATCGTAGATGATCTAGGCTGACTCATCAAACGCTTGACGGTGCCACTAGTTGGGCAGTGCGCCGAGCATGATCGGTCGTTCAGGTAACTCAGCTTCATAGCAAGCGCATCACGGTACGTTCATCGCGTGCCCGACGACGCAGCTGATCGAGGTACGGCCCGGCTACTTCCGAGCCACCTGGCCGATGGCCGCCTCGGCGGTGATCCGCGATGAGGAAGACCGCGCCCCAGGCTGCTGGCTCATGCCCGGCGGCGGAGCGGAACCCGCCGGTAGCCCCCGCCAGGCATGCAGGCGAGAACTCAGCGAAGAACTAGGTATTGACCTCGCGGTAGGCACGCTCCTTGCCGTCGACTGGATCCCCGCCAGCAGCCAGGGATTCGCAGAACTGATCTATGTCTTCGACGGCGGTCGCCACCCCGCCAGGCCTGAAGGCCCGCAGGCCAAGAACCGGGCAGCTGACGCCGAGGATGGACGGATCACCGGTCCGCGGCGACGTCCGCTGAGACAATCGGCGAATGCGGGATTCAGAGAGCAGACGGCCGGAACCGGAGTCCGAGCCAACGGAAGCGATGGAAGCTCGCGTCCGGGCCAGCTTCGAGCGGCAGGCGATGATGGCCACCTTGGGCGCGCGACTGGCGGCGGTACAGCGCGGGCGGGTCGAGATTCTCGTAAACCATGACGACAGGTTCACCCAGCAGCACGGGTTCATGCACGCGGGTGCCGTCGCCGCGGTGTTGGACAGCGCCTGCGGGTACGCGGCCTTCAGCGTCATGCCGCCAGACGCGGCCGTGCTCACGGCGACCTACACGATCAACCTTCTCGCCCCCGCCGCCGGGGAGTTGTTCGCCATAACCGGAGAGGTGATCCGGGCGGGACGGACACTGGTGGTGTGCCGTGGCCAGGCGACCGTTGACGGTGCTACCGCGCCGTTCGCGGTCATGCAGGCCACGCTGAGCGCCGTCTACAACCGGCCCGGTATCACTCACTGACACCCACGAGTACTTACCCCGCCGCCCGGCGAGGCTAGTAGTATCTGCCCGATTAACGGGGATTCTGGCCGAGATCAAGGTTGAGGAGTCTGGGCGTGTCCGGTTTGAAGCTCGGCCCGATCAGCATAAGCAAGCTCGGTTACGCGGTCGCGTGCGTGGCCTCTGCTGTCACCCTGGTGGCGGCCGGCTACGCCCATCAAGTCGTGGGCCTGACCAACAACCTCGGCGACGGGACCTTGCTGGGCGACGCTCCGTCCACCGGTGCGATGAACATCCTGGTGATGGGGCTGGAGAGCCGGACCACCTTCCAGGGGCAGGACCTGTCAGTTCAGCAGCTCACGGAGACGCACTCGGGCAATGAGTCAGAGGTCGAGGAAGGCCTTGAGGGCTCACAGGACACCGACACGCTGATTCTGCTCCACGTCTTCGCCGGCGGGCAGAAGGCGGTCGGCTTCTCGATTCCCCGTGACGACGTCGTCAACTACCCGCATGCCACCTTCGACGGGCTCACCGAGGGCAAGATCGACGCGGCCTACGCTTACGCCTACGACCAGTCGCTCGGCGAGACCGACGACACCAACATGAGCCAGTCCCAGCGGTACTTGGAAGCCAACCAAGCGGGCCAGCTGTTCGAGGTCCAGACCGTCGAGTCGGTCACTGGCGTGCACATCGACCACTTCATTGAGTCGGACATCATCGGCTTCTACGAGCTCGCCCAGCAGTTCGGCGGGCTAGAGGTTTGCATCCAGCCCGCCCCCGCTCAGGGCGGCCTGCCCGCCGGGGCGAATCTGAGCGACTACGATCCGCTCACCGGCAGCGACAACTCGGGGTTCAGCGCCGTCGAGGCCGGCTACAACACGAAGAAGGGCGGCAAGCAGTACCTGCACCTATCGGCGGCGATGTCACTGGCCTACGTCCGGTCGCGTGACACCCTGCCGGGGATCGACATCGGCCGCACCGCCCGGCAGCAGGCCGCCATCGAGTACATCCTGTGGAAACTCGAGAACAGCAACGTGCTGAGCGACCTCAACGAGATCACCACCCTGCTGGGCAACGCGAAGAGCTGGCTCATGTACGACAGTGGCTGGGACCTGACCGACTTCGCGGTGGACATGCGTGCGCTGTCCGGCAGCGGCCTTAGCTTCACCACGCTGCCCGAGATATCGACGAACGACGTCTCCATCCCTGGCTACCCGGGCGCGCAGAGCGCGGACTACGTCGACATTCCGCAGATCCAGCAGCAGGTCAACGAGGCGTTCTACGGGTCTTCCTCGATGATCCCTTCGACGGCATCATCGGTAACCACGGATGTCTACAACGGCAGCGGTACCGGCGGGCTGGCCGGGGACGTCTCGCAGGATCTCGTCGCGATGGGCTACAAGGCCGGCGCCGTTGAGGACTCGTCCTCCCAGTCGCAGCCGGTCCGCGATGACACCGAGGTCTTCTACGGCGCGGGTAGCGCCACCGAGACGAACGCGCAGACGATCGCCAACCTCATGGGTATACAGTCCGCCACCCCGCTGTCGTCGCTGCCGGCCGGCCACGTGGAGGTGCTGCTCGGCTCCCAGGCCACCGCCCAGGCACCGGGGCTGGAGATGTTTGGCGCGGACAGCGTGATCGCCGGGGATTACGTCAACGCCGCGGAGCAGAACGACCAGTCGGTCCCGGCGAACGTCCAGGCGGCGGACAACGCCGGCTTGCAGTCCGATGGGCCCGCCTATTCGTATGCGCAGCAGGCGTCTTCCGCAGCAGGCTCGTCGTCCAAGTCGACCCCCGCTGTCAAGAAGTCCTCGCCAAGCTCCGCGAAGACCAAGAAGTCGACCAGCAGCAGTTCGTCCCCGGTCGTGAACCCGCCGTACGGCCTCACGACCTGCCCGTACTAATCTGCCTTAGAGGCTGGACGCGCAGGCGGCGAGCCGTCGCGCGAGGGCATGCACATGGTCGCGAAGAGCGTCCGGGTACTCGATCACGAACGGACGGTCCAGCCAGGCGAGCACGGACGCGATCCAGTCCAGCTGCTCAGCGTGCAGCTGGACCCGGACCCATCCGCTATCCAGATCCGGCGCCAGCTCGTGGATAGTGGCGATCCCGGCGGGAAACCGGGAGCGGACCTGCTCGGCCATGCCCTGGACCCGCACGGACACCTCGTGCGTGCGGGGGACCTCGGCGAGCCCGGACAGCACCCGGCCAGCCGCGTCGAATTCCGCGGGCACGTTGAAGGTCCCCGGCTGCTCCGCAGCGGCCTCGATCCGGTCGAGCCGGAACGTGCGCACGTCACCGCTGGCCGAGTCGGACCCGGTCACGTACCAGCGTCCGGAGTGGGCGACGATCCCGTACGGGTGCACGGTGCGCTCGCTGCGCCGCCCTTCCCAGGAGGTGTACGTGATGGCGACCGGCCTGCGCTGCCGCGCCGCGTCGGCGAGCGTGAGCAGCACGCTGGTCTCCGGGGTAACAGCGGGACGCGCCCGGGCGGTGAAATCAGCGGTCGCCAGCAGCGCGTCCAGTCGGCGCGCGAGCGGCTCGGGCAGCACCCGGCGGACCTTGGCCGCCGCGCTTTCGGCCGCCGCGACGGACGTGGTCACCAGTCCAGCGCGCTGACCGGCGACCAGGCCGAGCAGCACAGCCAGCGCCTCTTCGTCGGTGAGCATCAGCGGAGGCATCTTGTATCCGGGAGCGAGCCGGTAGCCGCCGTACCGGCCGCGCACCGACCGGACCGGGATGTCGAGGTCGATCAGGTGATCGACGTAGCGCCGGACGGTGCGCTCATCAACGCCGAGCCGTCCGGCTAGGTCGGCGACGGTGCGGGTGCCGCCCGCCTGGAGGATCTCCAGCAGGGCCAGCACCCGGGAGGTCGGTCGGGTCATGAGGAAAAGTTACCCACAAATACCGGGCGGATACTGTCCAGTATTCGTTTTAGCGTACCTGTTATGTCAACTCACGCAAGCCTCACCGACGCCACCGCGCTGATCACCGGAGCCACCAGCGGCATCGGCCGCGCGGTGGCGGTCTCGCTCGCCAGCCTTGGTGCCCACGTGATCGTCAGCGGCCGCGACTCCGCCCGCGGCGACGCGGCCGTCGCCTCGATCCGTTCCGCCGGAGGCAAAGCCGACTTCATCGCGAGCGAACTCGCTGACCCGGCCGCCGTCCGAGCGCTGGCCCGTCAGGCCGCCGACCTCGGTGGCAACCATGTGGATGTCCTGGTCAACAACGCTGCCGTGTACCCTCCCGGTACCGGCCTCACCCCCGGTACCACCGCCGACGACATCGACTCGGCCTACGCCGTCAACGTCCGGGCGCCTTTCATCCTGGTTGCCGAGCTTGCTCCGGCGATGGCCGCGCGTGGCCAAGGGGCCATCGTCAACGTGCTGTCCATGGTCGCTGATTTCGGGGTTCCCGGGATGGGGCTCTACGGCTCTACGAAGGCGGCGCTAGGACTGCTCACCAAGGCGTGGGCGGCTGAGTTCGGGCCGAGCGGCGTCCGGGTCAACGCGGTTAGCCCGGGACCGACGCGAACCGAGGGGACCAAGCGGTTCGGCGACAATCTCGACCGGCTCGCGTCGCTGGCTCCCGCCGGGCGGCCGGCGGCGCCCGAGGAGATCGCGGCCGCGGTCACCTACCTGGTCAGTGCGGACGCGAGCTTCGTTCAGGGTGTCGTCCTCGATGTCGACGGCGGCCGTCACGCGGTCTAGGAAGCCGCTGCCCGCCCTGGGGGTAGACTCCCCGTCTTGTGAGTGTTTCTGACGGAATCTTGGTTACCGGCGGCGCCGGATTTGTAGGCGCGACGCTGGTGCGACGGCTGGTAACGAGCGGGTACCAGGTCCGGGTGATCGACAACCTCAGCACCGGGGACGCTGAGCACCTGGCCGGCGTGGACGCCGAATTGGTCAAGGGCGACATCCGCGACCCGGCCGCTATGGACGACGCGCTCAAGGGCATGAGCGCAATCGTCCACCTCGCCGCCGCTGGCTCGGTGATCGGTTCCGTGCAGGATCCGGAGATGAACTTCGAGGTCAACGTGCTGGGCACGTTCCGCGTCCTCGACGCGGCAAGGCGAGCGGGCATCGAGCGGGTGGTGCAGGCGTCGACCGGCGGGGCGCTGATCGGCGATGCGACGCCGCCCGTCAACGAGAAGTCGCTGCCGAAGCCGATCTCTCCCTACGGGGCGAGCAAGCTGGCGGGCGAGGGTTACGCGCACGCCTTTGCCAAGACGTACGGGGTTCGTACCGTCGCGATCAGGTTCGGCAACGTATACGGACCGTGGTGCGCCCGCAAACGCGGCGTGATCAACGTCTTCTTCGAGTCGATCCACTCCGGCGTGCCGCTGGTCATCTACGGCGACGGGTCAGCGTCTCGCGACTACGTGCACGTGGATGACATCTCCAACGCTCTTCAGCTCGGGCTGGAGAAGGACGTCCCCGGCGGCACGGTGCTGCATGCCGCCTCAGGCGTCGAGACCCCGGTCAAGGACCTAGCCGACCTGTGCCGCCAGGCGGCGGGGGTCCCCGACCACCCGATCGAGTTCCGGCCGAAGCGGGCCGGCGAGGTGGGCCGCAACTTCGCCTCTTACGACCTGGCGAACCAGCTGCTCGGTTACGCGCCAACGGTCGCCCGTGAGGTCGGGATCCCCCGTACCTGGAAGTGGTTCCAGGAAGAAGTCTTCAAGGACTGACGTCACTGGCCAACACGACCGTCGATCCGCTCCCGTAGCAGGTCAGCATGGCCGCAGTGCCGGGCGTACTCCTCGATCATGTGCAGCAGCACCTCGCGCAACGCGATGGTGTTACCGTCCCGCATGGTCCCGCGGATCCCCAGGTCAGCAGCACCCGCCACGAACTCCTCCGCGAACGCCACTTCATCCCGCCAGTCCTTCCAGGCGGCGTCCACGACGGCCGGATCGGCTACCGCGCCGAGCCAGTCGGCGTCCTCGACATCCTTGGACCAGTACAGCGGGGGAACGTCGGCACCGGCCATCACCCGCCGGAACCAGTTCCGCTCAACGTCAGTCATGTGACGGATGAGGCCGAGCAACGACATCGTGGACGGCGGTACTGACCGGCGGGCGAGCTGCTCCGCATCGAGGTCCGCGCACTTCAGCTCCAGCGTCATCCGGTAGACGCGCAGGTAGTCAAGTAGCGTCGCCCGCTCGCCCTCCAGGACCGCGCCAGAATCGCGCGGATCCTCGGCCGGATCGAGCCACATGTCAGGGATTTCTGAAGCCGCGGTCCACCTGTCAGGCCCGGCGTAGTTCTCCGTCATGGAAACCACCCTGGCACGGCTACCCCCGGCGCCCTAACGATTTTCGGACTGGGCGAACTTGTCTAGCGTCTCGAGCATCCATGCCCGCTTGACCGGGCTTCCCCGGTGGCCGGAATGATCATCGATGAGCAATTGCGAGCGTGGCCAGCTACGCGCGAGTTCCCATGCGGTCTGGACCGGGCAGCTCAGGTCGAGGCGACCGTGGATAAGCACACCGGGGATGCCGGCGAGACGATCCGCGGCGCGGATTACGGCTCCGTCGTCAAGCCAGGCCGCGTGCGAGTAGTAGTGCGCGGTGATCCGGGTGAACGCGAGCACCTCGTTGTCCGGCGGGTCGCTGCGGACCGGCGGCGCCGCCCCTGGTTCGAGGGATAGCACCATGTCTTCCCACCAGCGCCAGGTCGCCGCGGCCCGGTTCCGTACCAGCGGGTCGGGGTCCTCCATCAGCGCCGCGTACGCGGCGAGGAGATCACCATCGCGCCCCGCGCCGTCCCGGAACCGCTCCCAGGCCTCGGGGAAGAACTGACCCACCCCGCGATACAACCATTCAATTTCATAACGACGCGAGGTACTGATCGCGCTGACCATGATCTCGCAGACGCGATGGGGATAACGCTCGGCGTAGACGAGCCCGAGCGTGGTTCCCCACGATCCGCCCACGACGACCCACCGCTCGATCCCTAGGTGCTCGCGTAGTCGCTCCATGTCGGCGACCAGGTGATCGGTGGTGTTGTGGGTCATGGGGGTGGCGATGTCACTCGCGGGCGGCGTGCTCCGCCCGCAGCCCCGCTGATCGAACAGCACCGCTCGGTAGCGTTCCGGATCGAATATCCGCCGCATCCCCGGCGAGCACCCCTGGCCAGGTCCGCCGTGCACCATCACAGCCGGCTTGCCGTCTGGGTTGCCGCAGGTCTCCCAGTAGACGAGGTTGCCGTCACCGACGTCGAGCATCCCGTGGTCGTACGGTTCGATGGGGGGATAGAGGTCGCGCATACCTCTTTTTTATCGCGTTTTTTTATCGCGTCGCGGGAGGGCGAGCGCGAACGCCGCCGCGCAGACCAGGCAGGCCGCCGCGTTGACGGACGCCCTCACCATGCTCGGCCTACCTGGTGAAGTACCAGTACTCGCCGTTCATCTGGGCCTGGGTCAGGGACTCGAAGGAGTTCAGCGCGCCCGACAGCTTCTTGGACACCGCCCACACCGTGTCGTTCTCCGGCTGGTAGATCACCGGAAGCTGTGTCGCCAGGTAGGCGAGCTCGTTCTTGACCGCCAGCGGGTTGGAGCTGCTGATCGACGCGTTGATCAGCGAGTTGGCTTCGGAGTCGCTGTAGCCCTCGTTGTTACCGGAACCGGTGGTGTTGAACAGGCCGATCGTGCTCGGGTAGGCCGAGTTGATCTGGCCGCCCCAGTCGTCCATCGCCC
>JBEKHI010000332.1:0-9514 GCA_050012355.1 Streptosporangiaceae bacterium
GGTGGCGGGTCATCCCGGCGCCGCGCCATCACGGCCTGACAATCGCTGTGGGTCGCCGCCGCCCTAGTGGACGGCGACCCGGTTTTTATTTCTTGTCGCCGTCCGGACCGTACAGTCGTGGCACGATCTTGCGCAGTTCCCGGTCGAACTCGGCCAGTGCTCCGCGCAGCAGGTACTCCAGCCACGGATCGGGCTCGGTACGCAAGTTCCCGGTGATCAGGAGCCTTCCTCGCGCAGAGCGCCGGAGGATGCTACGACCCGCGAGCAGGCCAGCCCACAGTGCGAAGCAGGTCGCTGAGATCGCGAACGACAGCGATGCGAGTGGTATACCGCCTCCGGTTCCAAGCATGCGATGATCACCTCTCCCTTTGAATCATGTGACGCGCAAGGGCTAGTCCTGGAGTACGCGATGGGGGTTATTTCGGGGTCCAATCTCAGGGTTGGCCCCGGAATCCGGCACATGACGAGTCGTGTGTTCTAAGTGGTGCTTGTGGGGTGTCTTGTCCGGTTCGGTGGCTATCCGACCTCCATCATAGAAGTCGGATCAACACAAACGCTAGGCAGGCCCGGCAGTCAGGCAAGACTCGGCGTGAGCTCCGGCACCATCAGCCAGGTGTGTGGCGGGTCGTAGCACACGACACGCGCTCCGGCGCGTTCACACTCACCGCACTGCCACGTTAGGTGCCCCGTAGTCCCCGCCGCCGCGGCCGAGGGGCATCCGCATGGCAGCCACTCCCCGGATACGCCATCGAGCGGGTGGCCTTCGGGGCAGATGAGCGGTGTCGTCACGACGGTGGAGTACCCAACGTGTACGAAACTAACACCGGATTTCCGCCGTCAACTAGCGGACGTGTGCTCGGCGCTCCGTCGCGGCGAGGCCGTCCCCTCCCGCAGTGCCGCAGACCCCATCGATGGGCCATCGATAGCGCCAGAGCACGATCGATGGGCCATCGCTGGCCCCGTCAGCTTGCAGTCGTCGGAAACACCTGTCCCACAGAAATCATGGGAAATACCTGCCTCAGCGCGAGAAGCCATTCGTGACCTGGGGGAAGCGCGATCCGTTCGGCGGCTTCGTCTGGTCAGCGTTGTGCCATAGCCTCGGCTGCTGTGGACATCGATGAACTTGCCGTCGCGGAGTTCGCGTTTCCCGGACCGCTCCGAGACCTGCTGGTAAACGCGATCTTGTCCGGATCGAAGACGTCGACGTCAGCCCTGTTGCTGGGGTATGAGCGTGCAGGCGAACCGTTGCCCGAGGTCGGCAGCCTATCGGCGGTCGTGGACTCCGCTGGGCGACGTGTCGCGGTGATAGAGGTGACCGAAGTGCGGGCGGTTCGGCTCGCGGACGTTGACCTCCAGCATGCCCTCGACGAGGGCGAGGGCTATGAGTCGGTGGAGAAGTGGCGAGCCGGGCATGAAGAGTTCTGGCACGGGGCTGAGGTTCGCGAGGAGATGGGCGACCCCAACTTCACGGTGGACGACGACACATTGGTGGTCGCGGAGCGGTTCCGGCTGGTCAGCGTGGCCGAGCGTTAGCTCTTCTCCGGACGCGATGAGCGTAGTGGACGCGGATCGTCTTCCCTACGACAGCTATGAAGCGGAGGCACGGCATGCTGATCTACTCGTCGATCGCGTCGTTGGACGGTTACAACGCCGATACGGAAGGTAAGTTCGACTGGGGCGAACCAGATGTTGAGGTCTTCGCCCTGCTCAACGATCTAGAGCGCGGAGTCGGCACGTACTTGTACGGGCGCCGGATGTACGAAGTCCTCGTGTACTGGGAAACCGCATCCGTCGAGGACCAGAGTCCCGTGGTCCGAGACTGGACTGGGATATGGCGAGCAGCCGACAAGATCGTGTACTCGACGACGCTCCAGACCGTGTCGAGCGCCCGGACCCGGATTGAATCCCGTTTCGACCCCGAATCCGTCCGGGAGCTGAAGGAACGCGGCGATGTATCAATCGGCGGCCCGAATCTAGCCGCGTCGGCCATTCGGGCCGGGCTGGTCGACGAGTACCAGTTGTTCATCACGCCAGTAGTGGTCGGGGGCGGGACTGCTATCTTCCCTGACGGGGTACGCGAAGGGCTTGAGCTAGTGGATCAGCGGCGCTTCGCCAGCGGGGTGGTCTACCTGTGTTACCGGCCGAGAAAGTAGATTTAACCCTCCTGATTCAGTCCTGCGCGACTCCCATTCTGACTTGGTTAGCGCGTACTCGACCTCGCCGTGCTCGGAGCCTTCGATGACGTCGGTTCCCTCGTACGGAGTGGTCCGCACCAGCGTCAAGCCGCATTTCTCCAGGACACGCCGCGACGCCGTGTTGACCGTCATTGTGTGCGCGAACACCCGCTCAACGCCAAGGTCGGTGAAGCCCATCCTGATCAGGGCGTGTGACCCTTCGGTGGCATAGCCCTTATTCCACACGGACCTGTGCAGCCGGTAGCCGAGATCGACGTTGGTGATGTCGGTGCCGCCGCCGGGCCGGAAATGAAACCAGCCCAGGAACTCCCCGGTGGCGGTGGACTCAGCCGCCCAGGTGCCGAGCCTATCGAAGCGGCCGTAGACACCGAGATGGAACGGGATGACTTGGTCCCGGAGTTCCTCGCGGGGTGTCAGCCTGCCGCCAGTGAGATAACGCAGCACCCCTGGGTCGCTGTTCAGGTTGAACAGGTTGTCCACGTCGTCCTCGGTGAACTGGCGCATGGCTAGCCGGGGCGTTTCCAGGATGGCATGCATGTACCAAGTATCCCCGTACTCGCCGGACTCCGTTGAAGCGATGATGTTGAGGCGATGATTAGGTGGGGCGGCGTCCAGAACGCCGCCCCGCGAACCCTCGCTAGCCGCCCACCAGTTTGCGGGCGGCGGCCGCGATGTGGTCGGCATCGATACCCGCCCAGGCCAGCAGTTCCTCGCCGGTCCCCGAACCCGGCATCTCACGGACCGCGAGGTGGACGAGATGCAGGTTCTGCTGTCCGGCGGCTAGCAGCCCGTCCGCGACGGCCGAGCCGAGCCCGCCTTCGGGGTGATGGTCCTCGGCGACAACGAACCGGCCACCAGTCGCCTCGGCGGCCGCGATCAGCGTCTCGGTGTCCACCGGCTTGACGGAGTAGCAGTCGATGACCCTGGCCGCGATGCCCTCGCCCTGCAGGATCTCAGCGGCCCGCAGGGCCTCGTGCAGCGTCACGCCGGCGCCCACGAGGGTGACTTGATCGTCTTCTCCGGAACGAGGCAGCTTAGACCCGCCAACCGGGAACTTCTCCCCGGCTGGATAGAGCCCCGGGTAGCCGCCGCGCGTGGTCCGCAGATAGCTGATACCCGGAGTGTTAGCCATCGCCTCGACGAGTGCCACCGTGCTGGTGCCGTCGCTCGGGTACAGCACGGTCGATCCGTGTACCGCCCGCATCATCGCCAGGTCCTCGAGCGCCATCTGTGACGGACCGTCCGCGCCGATCTCGACACCCGCGTGCGAGCCGGCCAGCCGCAGGTTCACACCGGATATCGCGCCCATCCGGATGAAGTCGTAGGCCCGGGTGAAGAACGCGGCGAACGTGGACGCGAACGTGTGGTAGCCGCGGACGGCGATCCCAGTCGCTGCCGCCACTAGCTGCTGTTCGGCGATGAACATCTCGAAGTACCGCTCGGGGAACGCGTACGTGAACTCGTCGGCGAAGGTCGAGTTGCTGACCTCCCCGTCCAGCACGACGATCCGGTCATCGCGCGCGCCCAGGGCGACGAGCACGTCGCCATAGGCCTTCCTGGTGGCGACCTTCTCGCCGACCCCATAGACAGGAAGCGTCGCGCTCGGCTTGGCTTGCGCGCCGGACCGCGGCGGCAGGGTCGAGGGCTTGTCTGGCACCGGACCTGGCTCGGCCGGCTCCGGGCGCGGGCCGCGAAGCACGAGGTTGCGCACGCCGCCGAGTTCGGCGATCGCCCGCTCGGCCATGTCGGGCGGGAACGGCTTGCCATGCCAGCCGTCCTTATTCTCGACCTCGGAGAACCCTTTGCCCTTGATGGTCTTGGCCAGGATCACCGTGGGCTGGCTGCCCGCCGTGTCCTGGGCGGTGGTCATCGCCTGGTCGATGGCGGCCAGGTCATGCCCGTCGATGGTCAGCACTCGCGCGCCGAACGCCTCCATGCGGCGCTGGTACTCCTCGAGGTTCCAGCCGACATCGGTCTGCCCGCGCTGGCCGAGCCGGTTAATGTCGGCCAGCACGATCAGGTTGGACAGCTGGTAGTAGGAGGCTTTGTCGAAGGCCTCCCAGATTGAGCCCTCGGCGAGTTCGCTATCTCCGCAGAGCACCCAGATCCGGTAGGGAAGCCGCTCCAGGTACTTGCCCGCCAGCGCGACCCCGACGCCATCGGGCAGCCCCTGGCCGAGCGAGCCGGTGGCGACATCAACCCACGGCAGTATCGGGGTGGGGTGGCCCTCCAGCCGCTGGCCGAAGCGCCGGTAGCCGTTCAGCAGTTCGCCTTCCGAGACGACTCCCGCGGCCTTGAACACCGAGTACAGCAGCGGGGACGCGTGCCCCTTGGAAAAGATCAGGTGGTCGTTGACCGCCAGGTGGGGCTGATCCCAGTCGTAGCGCAGGTGCCGGGTCATGAGCACCGCCAGCAGGTCAGCCGCGGACATGCTCGACGTCGGGTGACCGGACCCGGCGCTAGTCGAAGACCGGACCGAGTCGACCCGCAACTGCGCGGCCAGTTCCGCGACGGTGTCGAGGCCAATCGTGGAGGCGGGTTCCGTCGTAGTCATTCGCAGACTCCCTCATTTGCGTTCGATCAGCGCTAGTTCCCATCTCAACACAATCCACACCGATCAGGGGAGGCGGGTGGCCCCGGACGCCCCCCGCTAAACCACAAACGGCAGATCACAGAGCCTCTGTGATCTGCCGTTTCAGATGTCGGGGTGACTGGATTTGAACCAGCGACCTCGTCGTCCCGAACGACGCGCGCTGCCAAGCTGCGCCACACCCCGGACGCTCGGACTGGTGCCCGAGCGGGTCCCCAATACTCTATCGGATACCGGGACCCGCTCGCGCACTCAAATCAGCGCAGGATCACGACAGCGGCGATAGCCCGGATAGGTCCCGGACCACCGTGTGATTGCGGTCCGCGATCGTGCCCAGCATGTAGTGCGGGTACAGCGAGTAGTACTCGTGCCGGGTCCGCTGCTGCCAGGCGAGCGCCAGCGGCGTGCGGTTCTTGTAGTACGAGACCGTGTACCCGCCGGTGTAGAGCCGGATCAGAGAGTAGCCACCGGGATACTCCTTGGTCGAGCTCACCTCGAGGAACTCGATCGACTCGATCGGGTTCTGCCCGTCGTCCAGCAGGAACGTCCGCTTGTTGCGGTGCGTGTGCCCGCTGTGGTGGAAGAACACCCCCGGTGTCCGCGTATACAACCGCTGCAGGGCAATCGCCGTCGGCCGGTCGATGTCGAAGGTCGGGCCTGCCTCGGTGGTGGCCGCCGATTCATACGTGATCGGGTGGTGGCCGAACAGCAACGCCGGGCGGTCCCGGTCGTGTCGCAGCACGTCCTCAAGAGCGCCGAGTTGCGCGGCGTCCATCGTGCCGCCCGCGTCATCCAGCGTGGTGGTGTCAAGCCCGACGATCCGCAGCCCGCCAACGAGATAGTGCTGCAGGGTCTGCAGCGGGTACGGGAACACGTCACCCCAGCAGTCGTAGTGCACCGGGTTGGTGCCGGGTACGACCGTGCAGGTGTCCCAGTCGGTGCCGGCCTCCGACCGGTCGTGGTTGCCGCGGGTGACGAAGTAGTCCTGCTCGAGGGTGCCCCAGCCATCGAGCATCTGCTTGACCTGGGTGGCCTGGGACAGGTACCCGCTGCTGGTCAGGTCGCCGGCCACCAGCAGCCGGTCCGCCCCCCGGTCCGCCGAACGCAGATCGCTCAGCATCGCGTCCAGCATCACCACCGGGTACGCGGGGAGTCCTGGATCCTGCTCGAACGCGGGCGGCCAGCCGTTCTCGATGATCCCGGACTCGCCTTCGCCCATGTGCAGGTCGTTGCTCAGCGCGAGCGTGAACAGGTACGTCCCGGGCGGGGTGGTCAGGGTTTCGAAGACGTTCGCGTAGTCCAGTGACCCGCCGACTCCGACCGGGAACTGCATGGACGTCCGGACCGCCACCTGACCGTTGGACAGGGCCTGGTAGGCGTACGCGGTGCCAGGTTCAAGCCCGGATACCTCCGCATAGTGGTACGCGGTCGGCGTGGAGTCCGAGTACACGGTCTGGTACGTGCCGGCTGTCAACGTCGTCGTGTTGAACGGCGCGAGCTGCAACTCGGAGTCGGTCGCGACCGGCGCCGGGAACCCGTACTCGTCCACCGTGGTCGTTGAGCCGGTGAACCAGGTGATGATGACGCTGGTATCCGTGACGGTGGACACTTCGACGTCCGTTACAAGCACGTTCGAGGTGGCTGCTGAGGCGGAAGTTGCCGATGCGACGGCAGTTGCGGACGCGGCGATGCCTGCCCACAGGAGTGCCTGCCGGCGTGAGGGTCGATTACAACAATCCATGTAACCGATCATGGCCGTTCTAGGTTAAAAAGTAACGAACGCTAACCGACCCGGGGGATAAGCGTTAGCAAGGTCGCCTCTGGGCGGCACGCGAATCTGGCCGGCGCCCACGGCGACGTTCCCAGTCCAGCCGACACGTGCAGCCACGAGCGGCCGTAGGGGTGCAGTCCCTTGACCCGCGGCCGGTCGATCCCGCAGTTCGTCACCAGCGCCCCGAAACCGGGTATGCACAGCTGCCCGCCGTGCGTGTGGCCAGCCAGCAGCAGGTCGTATCCGTCGGCCTCGAACCGGTCAAGCACCCGCGGCTCCGGCGAGTGCAGGACCCCGAGCCGCAGGTCGGCCGATGGGTCGGCCTGGCCAGCGATCCGGTCATAACGGTCCCGCCTGATGTGCGAGTCGTGCACGCCGCCGACCGCGATGTCCAGTTCGCCGGCCTTGATCCGCCCGCGCTGGTTGTTGGCGTCCAGCCAGCCAGCGCTGGTGAACTCGTCCCGAAGCTCCTCCCATGGCAGGTCGGGCTGCTTGCGCTCGTGCTCGCCCTGGCTGGTCCGCCACAGGTACCGCGTCGGGTTCTTCGGCGTCGGTGAGAACAAGTCGTTTGACCCGTACACAAAGACTCCCGGCCGCTCCAGCAACGGTCCGAGAGAATCAATTAGTCCCATAACGGCGTTGGCGTGAGCCAGTGAGTCCCCGGTATTCACCACGAGGTCAGGCTCAAGCGAGTCCAGCCCCCGGATCCAGGACATCAGCCGGTGCCGTCCGGGGGTGAGGTGTATGTCGGATATGTGCAACACCCGCAGGGGCTCTGCCCCGGCAGGCAGCACCGGCACCGAGAGCTCGCGAAGCGCGAACCAGTTGCGCTCGATAACGGATGCGTAACCGAATGCCGCCGCGCCGGCGGCGGCACCCAGGGTAAGGAGGGTTCGTGCTCGCATGATTCATGGTAACCAGTATCGGTGACCACACTAAAAAGCAAGCTGCGGACCGACCTGACGGGCGCGATGCGGCAGCGCGACCAGGTCCGGGTACGCACCATCCGGATGGCGCTCACCGCGATCACCAACGAGGAAGTGTCCGGTCAATCTGCCCGCGAGCTATCCGATGACGAGATCGTGAAGGTGCTGACCCGCGAGGCCAAGAAGCGGCGCGAGGCAGCAGATGCTTTCGAGGGCGCGGGTCGCGGCGAGCAGGCCGCGGCCGAGCGCGCCGAGGGTGAGGTGCTCGCCGCCTACCTGCCCGCCCAGCTCTCTGATGAGGAATTGACCAAGATCGTGGACGACGCGATCGCGGCCACCGGAGCGTCTGACATGAAGGCCATGGGCCAGGTCATGAGGATCGTCACGCCCGAGGTCGCCGGCCGCGCCGAAGGCGGCCGGGTAGCCGCCCAGGTCCGCAGCCGCTTGTCGGGCTCGTAGCCGTCTCACGGCTGCCCTGGCGTGGGCATTTCCGGGTAGATGCCCTACTCTGCGGGACGTGACGAGCGAGGTTAAGGACCGGCTGGATGACCGGTTCGCGAAGCTGTGGACCGCCGCGACCACCTCGGCGCTCGGCACCGGTCTCCAGGAGGTCGCCACGCCGTTGCTGGTGGCCTCCCGTACCCACGATCCCCTCGTGGTGTCTGGCGCTTCGGCGGTTTCCTGGCTGCCCTGGCTGCTGTTCGCGCTGCCCGGCGGGGTACTGGTGGACCGCGTCGACCGGCGCCGGCTGATGATCGGGCTGGACTGGAGCCGGGCCGCGGCGATGCTCGTGCTGGCCACCGCGATTGTGACCGGCCATCCGAACATCGCGCTGATATACGTCGTGCTGTTCTGGATCAACACCGGTGAGATCGTCTTCCGTTCGGCCAGCCAGGCGATGATCCAGTCCGTCGTGCCGCGCAGCCGGCTGGAACGAGCGAACGGATGGCTGACCGGCGGCGCGACCGTGACCGGCTCGATGCTGGCGGGGCCGCTCGGTGGCTTCCTGTTCGCGGTCGCGGTCTGCATCCCGTATTACGTCAACGCGGGCACCTACGTGGCCAGCGCCATCGCGATCACCCTGGTCGCCGGTCAGTTCCGTGCGACCGACCCCCAGCCGGAAGACACGCGGTCACTCCGGCGCGATCTTTCCGAGGGTCTCCGGTGGCTGATGAAGCAGCGGCTGCTGCGGACGATGGCACTGCTCATCGGCCTGCTGAACGTCACGCTCACCGCCGCCCTGGCCGTCCTGGTCCTGCTGGCGCGGGAACGGCTGCACCTTGGGTCGGTCGGTTACGGCGTTCTCTTCACCTGCCTCGCGGTCGGCGGGCTGCTCGGCGCGGTCATCGGGGACCGGCTGATTCAGAAGGTGACCGCGACCTGGACGGTACGAGTGGGCCTGCTGATCGAGGCCGGTACCCATCTCGCCCTGGCGACGGCGACCAAGGGCTGGATCGTCGGGGTGGCACTGTTCGCGTTCGGGATCCACGGGAGCCTGTGGACAATCGTCGGCGGCTCCCTGCGCATGCGGCTCACCCCGCCGGAACTCGTCGGCCGGGTGGCCAGCGCGAGCCTGTTCCTCGCCGCCGGAGGCAACTGCGTGGGCGCACTGCTCGGGGGCGTGGTCGCCGCCAGCTTTGGCATTACCGCGCCCTACTGGGTCGGGTTCATGGTCGCCCTCGGCGTCTCGGCGGCGACCTGGCGAGTATTCAGCCGCCCGGTGGTCGCCGCCGCCTACGCAGAATAGGGAGACCAACGCCGCCAGCGATGTCCCATCGCTGGCGGTATGCAAACGTTTCAGGACAACGTGAGTTTTCGGCGTGTCGTCGCGGCCGAGCGATTTGGTGCGGTATCACCCGGTTGCGCCGTCCCCGCCGACGCCCCTCTGTTCGATGTGATCATGGTGAGTGCTGCACTACCCAGACAAGAGTGCGGGTAACGCAGCACTCACCAGGAACGCCCGGCGCGGCAGCAGGGTGATATGGCACGGATGCCCGGTTCGCTACCCCATCCCAGGTCTCGCGGCGCGAAG
>JBEKHI010000333.1:0-9491 GCA_050012355.1 Streptosporangiaceae bacterium
GGAAGATCGACGCGATGCTGAACACCGCGAACCCGAGGTTGTACATCCGGACCCGGCCGAACATATCGCCAAGTCGCCCGAAGCTGACCACCAGCACCGCGCTGACCACCAGGAAGCCCATGAACATCCACAGCAGGTAACTGGTGTTCCCCGCGCCCAGCGGGTTCAGGTTGATGCCGCGGAAGATGTCCGGCAGGGCGATCAGGATGATCGACTGGTTGATCGTGACCATCAGGATGCCGAGCGTCGTGTTCGACAGGGCGATCCACTTGTAGCGCGGCCCCAGGTCGAGCGCCTTGCCCGCCTCGCTCGCTTTGCTTGCCTCGCTTGCCGATCCGTCCGGTGCTGCCGACATGCGCGACGACCCCCAAGCTCTCCGGCCTTCGCCGGTGCTATGTGCCCAGGCGGGATGCCCGCGCGGGCGCTGACCCAGCTTCGCAGACAACTTGCTTCGTACCAACCAACAATAACCTACGCGCATGTGACGTAGCTCGCACCAACGTCGTTGACGTCCCGGACCGGTACAGCATTCGCCAACCCCGGCAAAGGGTGCTGGTGACACCGGCGGCGACCGCTCGAGTCGCAGTTCGTAGCGCCAGCCCAGCGCTCACCTGTATCGTGGCAGCAACGGGTGCGGGGGCTTTGCAAGTCTGATCACACTCCGGCATAGCTCAATTGGCAGAGCACGGGTTTTTGGTGCCCGGTTCGTCCTGGTTCGAGTCCAGGTGCCGGAACTCTTCCTGCGGCACGCCCGCCCACCCAGTCTGGAATACCCGCTATGCCGGGTCGCGGCCAGCTCTCGCCACCCCAGCGGTGGGCCATCGAAGGCGGTATAGCCCCAGCGGTGGGCCATCCATGGGCCTGCCAGAGCGCTGAGCGGTGCTCGGCTGGACCAAGCAGGGGCTTGACAACGACGAACGTAAGGCCGCGTAGGGGCATGATGTAAGAGTGACCGAACCAGCCCGGACGAATAGCCGTAGACGGATGACCGGGAAAGAACGCCGCCAGCAGCTTCTCGAGATCGGCCGCCACCTCTTCGCCGAGCGCGGCTTCGAGGGGACCTCGATCGAGGAGATCGCGGCTCAGGCGGGCGTATCCAAGCCGGTGGTGTACGAGCACTTCGGCGGGAAGGAAGGGCTGTACGCGGTCGTGGTGGACCGCGAGGTGGAGCGCCTGCTGTCCACGGTCACGGGCCTGCTGCTCGAGGCGGACCACTCGCGGGCCAAGTTCGAGGCGGCGGCGGTCGCGCTGCTGCGCTATATCGACACCAACGCCGACGGCTTCCGGATCCTGGTCCGGGACACCACGCCGGGCACGTTCGGCACGCTGCTGTCGGACATCGCCACTCAGGTGGAGTACATCATGGCGGATTTCCTGAAGTCCCGCGGCCGGGACCCGAAGCTCGCCCCGATGTACTCGCAGATGCTGGTCGGCATGGTGGCGTTCACCGGCCAGTGGTGGCTGGACGCGCGCAAGCCGAAGCTGGAGCAGGTGGCGTCCAACCTGATCGACCTCGCCTGGTACGGCCTCTCCCAGCTCGACCCGCCGAAGGACTTACACAGCGGCAGAGGCACCCGGTGCGATCAGCACTCCGGCCTGGCCGCCGGGCGCCCACGGGAGCCCGGCGGCTACCCACGCCGCGTATCCCCCGACCACGTCGGTGGCGTTCACCAGCCCGAGGTCTTGCAGGGCGGCCGCGGCCAGCGACGAGGTGTAGCCCTCCTGGCAGATCACCAGGACCCGCTGCTGATAGCCGGTCGCCTCCGGGATCCTGGCGTCACTCGCCGGATCGAACCGCCATTCCAGGTGGTTGCGCTCCACGATGATGGACCCGGGGATCTCGCCGTGCTCACGCCGCTGCCCGGCCGGCCGGATGTCGACCAGCACCGCGCCGTCCCCGACTTGCCCGAACGCGGTGTCCGGCGTCACCCGCGACAGCCGTGCCCGCGCGTCCGCCAGCAGGTCGGCGACCGACCTCACCAGTCTTCTTCGCTCTCGGTGCCCGATGACACGAGCCCGTCCGGCGTCAGCGTGTACCGCGTCATCTCCGATAGCGGCGGGGAATAGGCGTGCACGCTCACCGCCACCGATCCAGCCGAGCTGTTCACCACGTCATGAATGTACTTCGGACCAAATGAGCGCGCCGATCCGGCGTCCACCACCCGCGACGACCCGACATTCCGTTCCTCGAGGGAGCCCCACACCACCGCGAAAGCCCCCGCCGAACCGCCATGATCATGGAACCCAGTGGACTGCCCAGGCAGCCAGCTAATCAGCCAGACCTCGTGCTGATCTGACAACTGGATCCGCTGGTACCAACGACCGTCGGAGTCCAGGCGCACCTGGGTGATCCACTCGGCCGGCCGGCTGGCGAGGTCCCGGACCAACTCGTCAAGCTCGGCAACCGTCAACCGTTGCTCACGCTTAGTGATGCCACTTGGGTTTCCCATGATGATCATCATACCGATATCCCGAGTGAATCAGTCTGGATACTAGGAATTCACGGCGAACGTTAAGCATCTTGACATCGAGAGATACGATTTGTTGCGTGGCGCAACACTCCGATGAGGTCGACGACCTGGTGAAAGCGTGGCGTGAGCAGCGCCCCGACCTTGACACCGAGCCGCTGCAGGTGCTCAGCCGGGTCTCCCGGCTGGCCAAGCACCTGGACATCGCCCGCCGCGGTGCCTTCGCCAGCCATGGCCTCGAATCGTGGGAGTTCGACGTGCTGTCCGCGTTGCGCCGCCAGGGCCCCCCGTTCCAGCTGACCCCGGGCGGGCTGCTGAGGGCGACGCTGGTGACATCGGGGACGATGACCAACCGGATCGACCGGCTCGCCGCGGCGGGCCTGGTCCGTCGCGAGCCTGACCCGCGCGACCGGCGCGGCGTCCTCGTCACGCTGACCCCCGACGGGAGCTCCCGCGTCGACGCGGCGCTTGAGGACCTGCTCAACCGGGAGCGCACCCTGCTGGCCGCACTCGACGAGCCCGACCGCAAGCAGCTCGCCGACCTGCTGCGCACCCTGCTGGTCCCCTTCGATGCGAGCTTAGGACTATCCCAAGGGGTTACCCGGGCGCTAACATCCCGGCAAGAATATCGCCTCAACGAGGAGGCCCCTTGTTTCGCTCGTTCTTCGCGGTAGCCGCCGGAGTCGCCGCGCTCATCCTCACCACATCGGTTGCCGTCGCCTCGGCGTGCACCAGCCCACCGCATCATCAGCAGCAACCGGAGTACTACCTGTCGCTCGGCGACTCGCTGTCCGAGGGCGTCCAGCCCAGCGCGACCGGCCAGAGCCTGCCCACCGACCAGGGTTTCACCGATCAGCTCTACGCCGTGCTGCGGCATGACGACCCCCGCCTGGAACTGCACAAGCTCGGCTGCCCAGGCGACACCACCACCACGATGGTCAACGGCGGCATCTGCGGCTACAGCGGCGGCGATCTCGTCTCCTATACGAGCGACACCGGATCCCAGCTCACGGCGGCGCTGGACTTCATCCGCCACAACCAGGTCTCGCTGATCACCATCGACATCGGCGCGGACAACATCCTGCCGTGCCTGACCGAGGGCTCATTCAGTGCGGTCGCGGCCTGCGTAGCGCAGCAGTTCCCCATCGTGCAACGTGAGCTGACCAGCATCGTGGGGCAGCTTCGGGCCGCGGATCCGCACGCGACGATCGTCGGGATGACCTACTACGACGTCTCACTCGCGGACTGGCTGACCGGTTCGGCTGGGCAGTCCTTCGCCACCGAGAGCATCACCATCAGCAGCGAGTTCCGCGACCTGCTGACCGGCGTCTACCGGGCCGGAGGGGCGCGGGTGGCGGACGTGTACACAGCGTTCCGCACCGCCGACATGACGGATCACCTGACGCTGCCCGGCATCGGGACGGTCCCCGAGGATGTCGGCCTGCTATGCAAGTGGACCTGGATGTGCACGCCGGCCCCGCAGGGCCCGAACGTGCACGCCAACGTCACCGGCTACAGCGTCATCGCCCAGGCGTTCCTGGCCGCGATCAGAGCTGACCGGGGCTAAGTCTTCTAGCGACCCGGCTACCTCGAGCCAGCGCTCCTCCAGGGCGGCCTTCTCGTCCTGGAGGGAGCGCAGCTCAGCGCCCAGCTTCGTCAGCTTCTCGTAGTCCGTCGCATGCCCGGCCATCTCCTCGCCGAGCGCCGTCTCGCGCCCAGTCAGCCGCTCAATCTGCCGGTCCAGCCGCGCGAGTTCCTTGCGCGCCACGCGCGCGTCCGCCGGGCGTGGCCCGGTCGATGTGACATCGACCGCGTTAGAGCCCGGTCGATGCGACATCGACCGGGTTGGGGATGACCGGGTTGGGGATGACCGGGTTGGGGATGACCGGGTTGGGGCCGTTGAGCGGGTGAGGGCGACGAACTCGTCGACGCCGCCGGGGAGGAAGCGGAGCGATCCGTCGCCCGGCAGGGCCATCACGTGGTCGGTGACCCGCTCTAGGAAGTACCGGTCGTGGCTGACGACCACCAGCGTGCCAGGCCAGTCGTCCAGCAGGTCTTCGAACTCGGTCAGCGTCTCGATGTCCAGGTCATTGGTCGGCTCGTCGAGCAGCAGCACGTTCGGCTCGTCCAGGAGCAACCGCAGCATCTGCAGCCGCCGCCGCTCGCCGCCGGATATCTCCGCGACCGGCGTCCACTGCCGATCGCCGATGAAGCCGAGCCGCTCGAGCAGCTGCCCCGCGGACAGTTCCCGCTTGCCGACCGTGATGCGTGACCTGATCTCCTCGGCCGCCTCACGCACCCGCAACGCGGGATTCAGTTCCACCAGGTCCTGCGACAGGTGGGCGATCCGGACCGTCTTCCCGCGGACGATCTTTCCCGAGGATGGCACCAGCGACCCGTCCAGCAGCCTGAGCAGCGAGGTCTTGCCCGCGCCGTTCACGCCCACGATCCCGACCCGGTCCTCGGGCCCGAGCTGCCAGGTCACGTGATCGAGCAAGACCCGCGAACCAAGCGACAGCGTTACGTCCTCGAGCTCGAGTACGGTCTTGCCGAGCCGGGCGCTGGCCATGGCGGTCAGTTCCACCCGGTCGCGCGCTGGTGGTTCGGCGGCGATCAGCGCGTTGGCCGAATCCACCCGGAACTTGGCCTTGGTACCGCGCGCCTGCGGGCCCCGCCGCAGCCAGGCGAGTTCCTTGCGCGCGAGGTTGCGGCGACGCTGTTCGGCGGCGTCCTCGCGGCGCAGTCGCTCGGCCTGCGCTAGCACGTAAGCCGAGTAGCCGCCTTCGGTCATGTGGACCTGGCCGTCCGCGACCTCCCAGGTGGTGTCGCACACGGTGTCCAGCAGCCACCGGTCGTGGGTAACCAGCACCACCGCGCCGGTCCGGCCCCGCAGATGCCGTCCCAGCCAGTCGATCGCCTCGATGTCGAGATGGTTCGTCGGCTCGTCGAGCAGCAAGACGTCGAGCTCCGCGACGAGCAGCGCCGCTAGCCCGGTCCGGCGCCGCTCCCCGCCGCTGAGCCGGCTGACGTCCGCGTCCAGGCTGATGCCCTTCAAAAGCTCCGCCATAACAGAACGAGCGTGGGCGTCGGCTTCCCACGGAACCTGGCTCTTGCGCTGTCCGAAGACAACATCGAGCACCGTCCCGTCGAACCGGTCTTGCTGCGCCAGGTGCCCGATGCGCAGCCCGGACATCCGGGCGATCCGCCCGCTGTCTGGCTCGGAAGCCCCGGCGAGCAGGCTGAGCAGGGTTGATTTGCCCGCGCCGTTATGGCCGACTACGCCTATGTGGTCAGTGGTGTCCACGCCCAGCGAAACGTCGGCGAGCAAGGCGCGCGGCCCGTAGGCCTTGCTGACCCGCTCCAGGCTGATCAGGTTCACGAGGGCTCCACGATCTCCGCGCCGGGGGCTGGGCCGGTGGCCTGGGCGACGGAGCGGCAAACGTCAGCGCCGGTAAGCGCGACGGCGAGGTCAAGCGCGCGACGGGCGTTCGCGGCCAGGAAGAAGCAGGTGGGCCCCGAGCCGGCGACCAGGGCTCCCAGCGCGCCGAACTCGCGGCCGGCCGTCAGCGTCTTGCGCAGCGCCGGGAACAGGTTCAGCGCGGCTGGCTGCAGGTCGTTGCTCAGTTCCCGGCCGACCTTGACCGGGTCCCCGGCGCGCAGCGCGCTCATCAGCCCGGCGCTCAGCTCGGGCGGCGCGGGCGGGCTGGCCTCGGCCAGCTGGTCGAAGGCCTGGTACACCTTCGGCGTGGACAGCTCGCCGTCGGCGACGGCCAGCACCCAGTGGTACCTCGCGGTCGGCCGGACCAGCGCCGGGGTGAGCAACTCGCCGCGGCCCCGGCCGACGACGGTGCCACCGAGCAGCGCGAACGGGACATCGCTGCCCAGTCGCGCCCCGATCTCGACGAGCTGGTCAGTGCTGAGCTTCCCGCCCCACAACTCGTTCGCGGCCACCAGCGCCCCGGCCGCGTCGGCGCTGCCGCCCGCCATCCCGGCGGCCACCGGGATCCGCTTGGCTATCGTGATCCGCACACCGCGCAGCGCCGCGGCGGCGAACTCGATCGCGTCCTCGCCGGAGAGCATGTCGAACCCCCGGCCCGCCAGCTCTTCCACCGCGCGGACCGCGAGGTTGCCATTGCCGGCGGGCACTGAATCCGCGCCCTCGCCGGTGACACTGACCGAGATCTTCTGCGTGTTGGACGTGGCAGTCTCCACGGTCACCTCGTCGAACAAGGAAATCGCGTGGAAGACGGTTACCAGGTCGTGATAGCCGTCACTGCGCCGCGGTCCCACGGCGAGCTGGAGATTGAGTTTGGCGGGTACCCGCACCGTCACACGAGCCACGATCACTAGATCGTACGTGCATCCGCTATCCGAGCGAACTCGGCGATGCCCAGTTGCTCGCCGCGGGCCGACGGATCGATGCCCGCTGACCGCAATATCCGCTCGGCTTCGGGGGGCGAACCGGCCCAGGTCGCCAGGGCCGCGCGCAGCGTCTTTCGCCGCTGCCCGAAGGCCGCGTCGATCACCGCGAACACCTCTTCCCTGGTCGCGTGGCTGGCGGGCGGCTGATGGCGGGTGAACGCGACGAGCTTGGAGTCCACGTTCGGCACCGGCCAGAAGACCGAACGCGGGACGGTCCCGGCTAGTTTGCTGTCGGCGTACCAGGCGAGCTTCGCCGACGGCGCGCCGTACACCCGGCCTCCTGGCGGCGCGCACATCCGGTCAGCCACCTCGGCCTGCACCATCACGAGGCCGCGCTCCAGGCTGTCGAACCCCGCCAGCAGCTCCAGCACGACCGGGACGGCCACGTTGTACGGGAGGTTGGCCGCCAGCACGGTGGGCGCTGCTGGCAGCTCGCGCAGCCGGAGAGCGTCCGCCTCGATGACGGTGACGTCGCTTTCCGGCGCGCGGTCGTTGAGCGTTTTCGGGAGCTCGGCGGCTAGCACTGGGTCGATCTCGACGGCGATGAGCTTGGTTGCCCCCGCTTCGAGCAGCGCGAGGGTCAGCGACCCCAGGCCTGGTCCGACCTCCAGGATCACGTCGCCGGGACGCGGCGCGGCGAGCGCGGCGATCTGCCGGACCGTGCCCTGCTCGATCACGAAGTTCTGTCCCAGCCGCTTGGTGGGCCGTACCCCCAGCCGCTGCGCGATCTGGCGGATGTCCCCCGCCGCCAGCAGGCGCACGCTCACCGCGCCCGGGCCCATGGATGGCCCATCGCTGGGGCTATAGCGCCATCGATGGGCCATCGATAGCGTGGGAACCGGCGGGTCACCAAGCGAAGACCCGGCCGGCGGTAGCCGTCATCCGCTCGCACATCGCCTCCACCGGGAGAGCTTTGAGCTCGGCTAGGAAGCGGATGGTCCAGGCGGTCATCGCCGGGGAGTTGGGCTTCCCGCGGTTGGGGACCGGAGTGAGGAACGGGGCGTCGGTCTCGGCCAGGATCAGGTCCGGGGGCGCGGCGACCGCCGCCTCCCGCAGCTGGTTCGCGTTTGAGAACGTCACGTTGCCGGCGAAGCTCATCACGTACCCGCTGTCCGCGCACAGCTTGGCCATCGCGGCGTCGCCGGAGAAGCAATGGAAGATCACCTGCTCCGGCGGGCCCTCCTCGGCGAGGATGCGCAGCACGTCCGCGTGCGCCTCCCGGTCGTGGATCATCAGCGCCTTGCCGGTCCGCTTGGCGATCCCGATGTGCGCGCGGAACCAGTCCTGCTGGAGGGCAGGCGCCGCGTGATCCCGGTAGTAGTCGAGCCCGGTCTCGCCGACCGCGACCACCCGGGGCGAGGCCGCCAGCGTCTCGATCTCGCCGACGGCCGACCAGTCGAGCCCGGCTACCTCGTTCGGGTGGATCGCGACGGCGGCGTAGACCGCATCGTGGTCGGACGCGCACGCCACCGAGTACCGGGAAGACTCTAGGTCGCAGCCGACGGTGACCATCCGGCCGATGCCCGCCACCGCCGCCTCGGCCAGCACCTGTTCCACCGGGCGCTGGAGCATGTCCAGGTGGGTGTGGCTGTCCGGGGCACCCGGCGACGGCAACGGTTCCGGCTGCTTGAGTTCAGCCGCCAAGGCGAGCGATCTCCTCGTCGGCGACCGACGGGTCGATCTTCTTGAACAGCGGCACCGGCTTGGCCAGCGGCGTGCCCGGCGTGATCGGCTTCGAAGACCAGCGGTGCGTGTCGTCGTACTTGCCGGTGATCACCGGGTAGGACGGCGCGCCCTCCTCGTCAACCCGCTTGATCTCCGGCATGTCCGCCCAGACGCCACCCTCGGGGTGCAGCATCTCGTGGACCTTCTGCGATGAGTTCGGCAGGAACGGCGTGAGCAGCGTCTTCGCGTCATCCACCGCCTGCAGCGCCACGTGCAGCACTGTCGCCATCCGGGCCGGGTCGGACTCCTTGAGCTTCCACGGCGCCTGGTCGGAGAAGTACTTGTTCGCCTCCCCGATGGTGCGCATCGCCTCGCCGATCGCCGACTTGAACCGGCACCGGCCCAGGTCCTCACCGACCGCCGCGAACGAACGCCGCGAATGGTCGAGCAGGGTCTGGTCGGCCTCGGTCAGCTCGCCCGCCACCGGAATCGAGCCGATGTTGGCAGCCGCGAAGGACACCGCGCGGTTGACCAGGTTGCCCCAGGTAGCCACGAGCTCGTCGTTATTACGCCGAATGAACTCTCGCCAGGTGAAGTCAGTGTCCTGGTTCTCCGGGCCGGCCACCGCCACGTAGTAACGCAGCGCGTCCACGTCGTAGCGCTCGAGGAAATCGCGCACGTAGATGACGATCTGCCGGGACGAGGAGAACTTCTTGCCCTCCATCGTCAGGTACTCGCTCGAGACGACCTCGGACGGCAGGTTGAGCTCGCCGAGCGGGCCGGGCGTGCCGCCCTTGGCACCGTGTCCGGCGTAGCCGAGCAGCATCGCGGGCCAGATCTCGCTGTGGAAGACGATGTTGTCCTTGCCCATGAAGTAGTAGGACTCGGCCTCCGGGTCGCTCCACCACGCCCGCCACCCGTCCGGGTCGCCGGTCC
>JBEKHI010000334.1:0-10019 GCA_050012355.1 Streptosporangiaceae bacterium
GGCGCTGACCCTGCCGGTGCCCGGGGGGCCCAGCCAGAATCGCCGGAACGTACTCCAGAAGACAACCACGCGGAAGCGGTCCGCGAGACCGGCCTTCAGGAGAGAACGGCATAGGGTGAGGCTGCCTATGGTGCGCATCGACGTGGAGGCGCTGGTCCTTCATCTCCCGCACGGCCTCAACGGGGTCTTGAGCCACGAGCTGCGTGTCCGCCCAGGAAAAGGGGCTCGCTCAACGTGGCCAGGAAGACGACCTTCGACAGGCCCGCCAGGGCACCGACCGGTGCCTGGCTCGCCCCTGGCGGCGAATCCCGGCATGAGGCGGTACGTGGCCGCACCCATCAGGACCGCGTAGTCCGCTTCTGGCTGCTCTCCCAGCCACGCAAGGTACTCGGGCCCTTCAAGTCCCCACCAGCCCGGCCAGCCGTCGGCAGCCGCGTAGCCATCAAGCGAAGTAATGAAGTCGATGAGGAGGTCCGCCATCGACGTGTCCTTGTCCCCGGGTCTCAGGTAGCTGCTCCCGCCTCCTCTGCCACGGAAGCAGAAACAACGGCTAGGACGTGCGACGAGGCGAGAACTCATCGCCAGCCCGCGCCGATCGAGCGTCCGGCACAAGCTGCGGTATCACGGCCAGCGAATCCGGTCACTTCCCGTGATGGCTACAGCACGCGTCCCTGACCGTCACCAGCCAGATCCTGATGGCCGTCCGCAGATGAACGAGTTCTCCGGTTCCCGGATCGCCGCGCTCACCTGAAAGCTACCGACGAAGCAGACCCCACCACCATGCGCCCAATGCGAGGACCCGCTAGGACAGCCGCCATATATACCCGGGTGGCCGCCATCTATAGCTAGGCGTCACAACAACGACGACGACCGCGACACCGCATCGAGCCGTGGTGACAGATTGCTTGGCTAGGTGACAACTATCGTGTCCCGGCACATCTCCGTGCAGAGGAACGGGTCTACCCGAGTCCTCACATGCTAACTAGATGCCAACTATCATGCTAGTTAACATGTTGAGAGGAGCCGGGGAAAGGATGCTTGACGCTGAGCTAGCCGAGATCGTAGCCAACTTGCGTGCGCTCGGCACGGATATCGCCGATGTCGAGGTGAAGAACAGCCGGGGCGGGCTGCCCAAGTCCCTCCGGGAAACGCTGTCATCATTCTCCAACACTCGCGGCGGAGTCGTCATCCTGGGACTGGATGAAGCCAGCGGATTCACGCCAGCCGGCATCCCGAACCCTGCCAAGATCGCTGCCGACCTCGGATCGATGTGCTCCTCGGAGATGGAGCCTCCGTTGCGCCCCCTCATCGGCATCCATCAGTTCGAGGGCGAGCAGGTGATAATCGCTGAGATCCCTGAGCTCGACCCAGCCCAGAGGCCTTGCTTCTACACAGGGGCCGGAATGACCAAGGGGAGCTTTGTCCGCGTCAGCGACGGCGACCGGCGGTTGTCCGCGTACGAAGTCCAGGTCATGCTGTCCTCGCGCGGGCAGCCTAGGGACGACGAGCAAGCCGTATCCGGTACCACGATCGGTGATCTCGTCCCGGCGAGCGTCGATACCCTCATCGCGAGGCTCCGTACTAGCAGGCCGTATGCGTTCAAAGACCTTGATCGCCTCGCCGTCCTGCGCCGGGCGAAGGTCCTCGTTCCCGGTCAGGACGGAGAGGACGCGGTCTCACTGGCCGGGCTGCTGGCCCTCGGCTCGTACCCCCAAGAAGATTTTCCCCAGCTGATGGTGACCTTCGTTCATTACCCGACCGTCACAGGCGCCCAGTTCGCCTCCGGCGAGCGGTTCCTGGATAACGTGACCCTCGAAGGCCCAATACCCGTCATGGTCCGCGACACCTTGGCCGCCATCCGGCGAAACATGTCGCGCCGCGCGGTCATAGCCGACGCGGGCCGGCAGGACATCTGGGAATACCCTGAGACCGCCCTTCGGGAAGCGGTCGTTAATGCCCTGGTTCACCGCGACCTGTCCGGCAGCGCGCGAGGCACACAAATCCAGATCGAGATGTACCCGGACCGGCTGGCCATTAAGAATCCCGGCGGACTGTTCGGCCCGGTCACCATCGACAGCCTCGGCGAGGAGGGAATCTCCTCGTCCCGCAACGCCGCCCTCATCAAGCTCTTGGAAGACGTCCCGCTGCCAGGCGAGACCCGAACTGTCTGCGAAAACCGCGGCTCTGGCATCCGTTCTATGCTCGACGCGCTGCTAACCGCCGGAATGAGCCCGCCCCGGTTCGAGGATCGAATCTCGTCTTTCACCGTGACCTTCCCGAACCACACTCTCCTCTCCGAGGAGACCGTCAAGTGGATCACTTCCCTAGGCGAGCATGGGCTCACCGACACCCAGTGCGTGGCACTGGCCATCCTCCGCGAGGGGGAGGTCATGGACAACCGCGCCTACCGGACCTCGACGGGCGTCGACTCACGGGTCGCTACCGCCGAGCTGCAAGACCTAGTCGCCCGTGAGCTCGTCAACCAGACAGGAACCCGCCGCTGGGCACAGTACCGACTCTCACCGCGGCTCGGCTTGCGCACTAGCGGGACGGCAGCACGGGCAAACCGCCGCCCCGCCCTTCTCGCCGCTCTCGGGGAAGAGATCCTGTCACGCGCGGAACTGGCGATCCGAACAGGCCTCAACGACCAGACAGTCCGGCGCTGGCTGACGATTATGCGCGACGAAGGATCTGTCGAGCTCGTCGGCACCAGCCCGCGCAGCACGAGCGCCCGCTACCGTCGCGCCGGCCAAGGCGAACTGTTCCCACCCAGCGGGCCGGAAGAGACACCATAATGGCTCGCTGGGTGGTGACGCCGTACCAGACGCGAGGGCCTCTGGCCCGGGCAATGAATGCCACCAAGCAAGGGCATCACGCATGTACTTGGATGGGTGCCGGACAGCGTATTCCTGCCGACATCCAGGCCGACCGTTCACGCCGGATGGGCACTTCGAATGCCCTGGGAACCAGGTACTCGGCAGTAACCGCTGTACGCTCTCAGCACAGGTGCGGAAGCTCGATAAGCGCTGTGCGCTTCGAGCAGTCGGCGCACCACGGTTCCACTTGGTGCGTTTCCGCTGGTCAGAGGCTAAGTGTGGTCAGGGGCGGGGTCGAACCGCCGACCTTCCGCTTTTCAGGCGGACGCTCGTACCAACTGAGCTACCTGACCCTGGCGGTCCTGACGGGATTTGAACCCGCGACCTCCACCTTGACAGGGTGGCGAGCACTCCGAGCTGCTCTACAGGACCTTGCTCCCCCGGCAGCTTATGCTGCCCGCAGGGCCGGGGCGAAAGGAACCGCCTCCGCCTGAAAAGAGTACCACCGAGGCGCCCGTGGTTGAGCACAGCTTTTGACCGCCCGTCCCGCCCCAGCCGGCCGTCCCGCCGCCGCAGCCAACCAATCCGGCCGCGGGACAACCCCGAGCAGGGGCGGAAGGAACTTAGAGAGCATCCGCCGTCCGGAACAAACAAGTCATATCGGGTGGGCTATGCCTGAATCTCATGATCGCGGACAGCTCGCCAAGCGCCTGCCGGGGGCAAAACGTCGTATACCCGCCACCCGCACGTGCCCGGTTCGCGGCACCAACCCCATCGATGTCCCATCGCTGGCGCCATAGCACCATGGATGGGCCATCGATGGGTCGCCGCGCACCCCAGAGTGGAGAACATCAGCCTTGTGAACACCCATAAACCATAGGAGTCTCAGGAACCCCAACGGCGGGAGCGCCCACGGAAGCACCCACGGAAGCGCCGCGGCAGCATGGACAGCTGAGCGCAACCTCGCCCCTGCACGACCCAGAAGAGAAGAACAGAACAACCCCTGTCGCGGCACAACCCCGCGCAGGACCATCTCCACACGTCACGCCGGTAAGTGCCTTTCAGCCGAGGGAGAAATGCAACCTCCCCGCTACCTTCTGGCTACCTTACGGAGTTGGAATGAGTCGGTTTCACACTTGTTTCGTCTCACGGAAGGCACCATCCGCATGACTGACGAAAACACCAGAACGGGGTTCACCCGCCGTCGTCTGCTCGGCGGTGGCGCGGTTGCCGGCGGGGCGGCGCTCGCGTCGCAGTTCCTGCCCAGCAACGTGCAGAAAGCGCTCGCTTCACCCCTGCCGAGCAGGCAGGGCTCCCTCAACGACATCGAACACGTCGTGCTGCTCATGCAGGAGAACCGCAGCTTCGACCACTACTTCGGCACGATGCCGGGCGTGCGCGGCTACGGCGACCCTGACGTCCTGATCCAGAGCAACGGCCGCAGCGTGTTCTACCAGCCCGACCCGAGCAACCCGGACGGATACCTGCTGCCGTATCACCTGGACAGCCTCACCACCGCGGCCCAGGCGATCCCGTCGACCAGCCACGCCTGGGCGGTCCAGCACTCCGCGTGGAACGGCGGCCTGATGAACAACTGGCTGCCCGCGCACATCGCCGCGGACGGCGCGGATGTCGGGCCGTACACGATGGGCTACTTCGAGCAGCGCGACATACCGTTCCAGCGGGCGCTCGCCGAGGCGTTCACCATCTGCGACAACTACCACTGCTCGGTCCTCGGCCCGACGCATCCCAACCGCTACATGTGGATGACCGGCACCGTCGACCCGAACGGCGAGTACGGCGGCCCGGCGCTCGACAACAACGTCACCAACGGCACCTATTACTGGAAGACCTACGCCGAGAACCTGACCGACGCGGGAGTCTCCTGGAAGTGCTACCAGGGCGCCGACAACTACGGCACCAACGTGCTTGAGTACTTCAAGCAATTCCAGGACGCGCCAACCACCTCCCCGCTGTACCAGAACGCGATGACCACTCAGCCGTACGGTCAGTTCGAGATCGACGCGATCAATGACAAGCTGCCCACGGTGAGCTGGATCTTCCCGACCAGCACGCAGTCCGAGCACCCCGCCTACCTCCCGGCCGCCGGCGCCGCGTTCGTGGCGTCGAAGATCGACGCCATCGCCGCCAACCCGGAGGTGTGGGCAAAGACCGTGTTCCTGCTCGTGTACGACGAAAACGACGGCCTCTTCGACCACGTGCCGCCGCCCACGCCGCCGGCCGGGACCCCCAACGAGTTCGTCACGCTCACCTCACCCGGTGGCACCGCCGGTGACGGGCTGCCGGTCGGACCCGGCTTCCGCGTGCCGTGCATCGTCATCTCGCCGTGGACCGCGGGCGGCTGGGTATTCAGCGAGCCGTCCGATCACACCTCCCACCTGCGGTTCCTCGAGAAGATCACCGGCGTCGAGGCGCCGAACATCAGCGCGTTCCGCCGCGAGACGCTGAGCGACCTGACCGGGGCGTTCCGCTTCGGCAGCCACGCCCAGCCGCCCGTCCTGCCGGACACCAGCGGCCCGCTCCAGCTCGCCACGTACGAGACCGAGGAGTACGCTCTCCCGGCGTTCCCCGGCGCGGACCAGACGCCGCCGGTACAGGAGCCAGGCAGGCGTCCGCACGTCCCGGAATAACCACTTTTATGCCATAACGACGGGTGGTGGATGTCACCACCCGTCGTTATGCATATCGAAGGTCTTGTGCCAGTGCTACGGCGCTGGCCAGACGGTCGGCGGCCAGCCCGGGCTGGTCCTGCTCCCAGGCGGCGATGGCTGACCGCAGCGCCGTTTCGAGCGCGTCGGGGAGCCATTGCTGCCGCGGGTCGATGAGCATCCGGCCGGTCGCGACGGCTTCGTCCAGCCGTCCGCCGTCCAAGTGGACGGCGAGCAGCGGCCACAAGTACACCCAGCTCATCTCGGCGATCTCCGCCGACAGTCTGAGCACTTCGCCGGGCCGCTGATCTCGCCAGGCCAGCCAGGCCTGGCAGGACAGCGCATCTATATCCCGGGCCCTGAGTGTGAAGGCGCGAACCGCTTCCGGGTCGTGGCGGCGTAGTCCGTTCAGCGCCAGTGCCAGCGGGACTTGCTCGGTCAGGAGGCTCTCGCCGATGCGTTCCGCCATCGCCAGCGCTCGTTCGAGCAGTTCCTGCGCCTCGGCGAGGTCGCCGCGCAGGCAGAGCAATCGCCCGAGGAAATACGTGCCGTAGGCGGCGTCCTTCTCCTCGTCGGATTGCCGCGCCGCCGCCAGCGCCGTACGCATGTCGGCGATGTCCGCCTCGTCGACGCGAAACCGGTTCCGCATGACCCGGCCGTAGGCGAGGTGCATGTAGTAGGCGTATCTCCGCGCTGGGCTGCCGCTTGTCTCAAGCGCCGGGCGGACAACGCTCAGTGTCTCCAGGACCCGCTCCGGCTCGTCTCGCATCATGTAGAGGGCGGCCCGGCCGTCGACCATAAGCTCTAGCCACTCCTCGGCCTGGCTCCCCGGGTGGTCGCCGAGCAGTGCCTCGGCCGCGGTGTATTCGGCTTCGGCCTGGTCGAACCGGAGATCCATCATCTCGCAGCGCCCCAAACGGGTATGCAGATGTGCCCGGCGGACCACGCTCTCGCCGTCCGCAAAACGCAGCGCATCCCGGAACGCCTGCCTGGCCTCGTCACGGCGGCCGGTGCGCCAGAGCACGTTGGCGAGCTTGGCTCGCAGGTCCACGGCGGTAGCGGGATCCCGGGCAATCGCCATGGCCAACCGGAAGGAGGCGATCGCCTCGTCGTTGGCGAAGTTCGCGGTGGCGTGGTCACCCGCCAGCTCAAGGTAGGTCACGGCCCGGCCGGGCTCCCCCGCGGCGGCGAAATGCCGTCCGAGCACCGGGGCGACGTCTTCCAGCCGGTCGCGCGACGCGGCCTCCAGCGCCCAGGCGGCCCGGCCGTGCAGTAGCCGGCGTTCGGCGTTCAGCAGCCCGGAGTAGGTGGCCTCCTGAATGAGGGCGTGCCGGAACCGGACGGCTGGTTCTGGTAGTCCGTCGACATCGTGCACGATGTCCTTGGCCCGGAGTTCGTCAAGGACCGGTCCGAGCGGCGGATCCGTCGCGCACACCGCTGCGAGCAGTGAGAGCGGGAACTCGGGGCCGAGCACCGAGGCGTGCCGCACCACATCGCGCGCACTCCGGCTGAGCCGGTCCACCCGGGAACGGACCAGCCGTTCCAGCACCTGGGGCACCTCCTGGCGGGCCGCGTCGCTCAACTGCCAGGCCCCGTGCTCCCGGACCAGCGCTTTGGTCTCCAGCAAGGAGGACAGCCGTTCCTCGATGAACAGCGGGTTGCCGTCGACGTTGGCAAGCACGGTGTCCAGGATGTCGGCACTGGCTCCGGCGCCCATGAGGGACCGCGCGAGCTCGCGCTCGGCCTGACCGGACAGCCTGCCTAGCGTGATCCGGTGTGCCGGCTCGGCTTCCCAGCCGGGATCGGGACGGCTCGTCAGGATGACGAGCAGCGCGCGATCTACGGCGAGTCCGGCCAGATCCGCCGTGAGGTGCCGCGATGTCGGGTCTGCCCAGTGCAGGTCTTCAAGGACGAGGACCGCGGGGCCCACGGTCAGCAGCTGGGTCACCAGCGAATGCCACGCGGCGAACGTCACCCGGTGGATCTCCTTCGGTGCCCGCCGCCCCATCGCCGCTCCGGCGGGCAGGCCCATCATGCGGGCGAGCGGCGGAAACAGCTCGTCGCCTCCCTTAACCCGGTTGAGCATCCGCTCTAGTGCTGGCCGCACCACGGACTCCGGTAGATCCGGCGTCACTCCGCACAGGTTGGCGAGAAGCTGCTGGTAGAGGCTGTACGGAGTGGACGATGCGTAGGAGGCGCAGCGGCCCTCCAGCCACAGCGGCGGCCTGCCGTCCGCGGCCGCCACCAGCTTGTGGAACTCCTGAACCAGACGTGTCTTGCCGAGGCCAGGCTCACCGGTCACGACCACGACCGAGCCGTTGCCACCGGCCGCGTCCCGCATCGCCGCCGCGAGTACCGCGAGTTCGTCCCGGCGGCCCACCAGCGGTCCGCTGCCACCCAGACCGGACGGCCGTCCGCGTACCCCCGGCCTGGGCGCTCCCAGGTAGGTGGCCGTCAGCTGGCCGAGGTCTTCGCTCCCGGTCCAGGTGAACAGGTGCCCGGCCGCCATCCTGGTCACCGGGCCGACCAGGGCCGATCCTGCCCCGGCGAGTGACTGCAGCGCAGTGGCGATGCTCACGACCTCGCCGACGGCCGCGTACTCGACCCGGCCGCCACCTCCGATCGGGCCGAGGACCGCTGGGCCGGTCTCTATCCCGATCCGCACGACCGGCGGCTCCCCGGCCAGGGCCCGGAATGCCGCCCGGAGCGCGCGCTCAGGATCGTCCTCATGCGCACTCGGCGCGCCGAAGACGGCTTGCAGACCGCTGCCCGATACCGAGATGATGCTCCCGCCGAGCGCCTCGACCTCGGAGATCACCGCGGCCAGTGAGCTCGCGACCAGCTCGTGCAGGCGTTCGGCGTCCTGCCCGGCCGGAACCGCCACCTCGGCGCAGAGGACGGTTACGGTGCGCAGCTCCTCCGACGTGGCGGCCTCGGGGTGGCGGCGCTCGGCAGCCGCCATCGCGAACGCTTCCTCCAGTGCCGCCGGCACTCTCAGGCCCAGTTCGTCGAGCGCCGTCGCGCAGCGCTCGAAGACAACCGCCGCCGATTCGCGCCGCCGGTGCGCCGAATAGGCCCGCACCAGGGCGATGGCGGCCTCTTCACAAGCAGCGTCGTGCTCGAAACAGGACTCCCAGGCCACGGTCACCGCCTCCGGCCGGGCGTCGCCCGCTCCCCTGGACCGGTCCCGTGCCAGCGCCAGGCGGGCCTGCTGCCGCAGCGTCTCCAGCCGGTCCCTCGGGCCGATCGCCCAGTCCGCGTACGGTTCGTCCGCGAGTAGTTCACCCTTCTCGGCCAGGGCGGCGACCAGCCGGGCGTCGCGGGCCTGACCCGGGTCCACGTCTAGCGCCGCGTGCAGCGCCGCCTCGTGGACATCGGCGTCGACCGTGACCGACGAGACTGCCCAGATATGAGTAAGATCGGCGTCCAGCAGGGCGGGCGCCGGCTCTCCCAGCCCGGCGAGCGCGGACCGCGCCATCGACAGCGCCTTGGAGACCGCCCGGGCGGCGGCGCGGGGATCGAGATCGGCGAACAGTTCCTCGCAGGCCAGGTCGCGGCTCACCCGCCGGCCTGGACTCACCAGGACAAGCTCGCACAGCCGCCGCGCGCTGGGCCGGGGCCAGGGATCCGCCGTCCGGTCGCCGTAGCTGACCTGGATGGGGCCGAGCAGCCTGACCTGGACGGTCACGTCCTTCTCGTCTGCCACGGTCACGATTCCCATTGTCTGGTACGCCGGGATCGGCCGGGAACACCGCGGGAACACTGCTTTTCTACGTTCGTGTCCATGGACATCGGCTACTTGATCTACCAGACAGAACGGACCAGGACTCCGGCGCAGCAGCGGGAGATCGACAGGCGCAACGGCCAACTCGCCGCGGCGCTCACCAGGTGGCTCCGGATGACACGCCGCGTAGAACGCGGCCCGTTCCCTCCGGCAGGGCGCCCCCAACGGGATTCGAACCCGTGCCGCCGCCTTGAAAGGGCGGTGTAGAGTGTCTATTCTTCTGTTAGATGGTGCCGCTGGGTGACAGCTTCTAGCGCACCGTCCACGGACAATCCACGGACAGATGATCTTGGGGAGGTAACGCCGTGGGCTATCTGAAGAAGCGCACCGACAAGCGCGGCAAGACCCGGTACACCGCCGTGTACCTCGACCTGCGAGGTGCCGAGCGCTCCGCCGGGACATTCTCCAATGAGAGGCGAGCCAATAAGGCTTGGCAGGACGCCGAGGCTGAGGTCCGCAAGGGCCGGCTCGGCGACCCGAGCCGCGGCCGTCAGACCTTCCGGAAGTACGTCGAGAAGACATGGTTCCCGCATCTCACCTTGGAGCCGACCACCAGGGAGAAGTACTCGTACTACCTGGACCTGCACATCCTGCCGTTCTTCGGCTCGATGCGGATGATCGACATCCTGCCGGAGCACGTCCGGGAGTGGATCACTTGGATGCAATCTCGTGCTGCTTCTGCCTGGACGATCCAGTACGGCAAGACGTCCATCCTCAGCTCGATCTTCACCACCGCGCTGAACGACCAGG
>JBEKHI010000335.1:0-9409 GCA_050012355.1 Streptosporangiaceae bacterium
GGGCGGCGAGCACCCCGGGCAGCACCTGCTGCGGGGTGTTCTTCTCGAAGTCTTCAGGCGTCAGCCCGAACCGGCTGGCCAGCGCGGGATTGACCCACGCGAAGCGACCCTCGGCGTCCAGCAGCGCAGCGCCGATCGGCGCATCGCGCAGCAGAACCAGCGAGGCCGGCAAACCCTCCACGGCGCTCACTCCTGCCTCCTGCTGCTTAGGCACCGACATGTCCGTACTCATGTTCCGCCTCGATGGGCTCTACCCCTAAGACGCGTGCTTCCGCCTCGGTCGCTGGCCATAGGCGGCTCCTTCCTTGCGCGTTCCCGTCGCGTGACGACGGGAGTACGCTGACGGGATGCACCAGCGCATACCCCAGCCATTCAATTAAGCGTGCCACAATCAAACTACCGATGAGGCCAGCTACGCGCAGGAACCCTGGGTCATTTGCCATCAGAGCGCGTCCATCCGGGCATTTTCGCGGACGAAGTTCTACCATGCATCCAGATGTTCCTCGCGTATCGTCCGCTTGACCAGATCTGAGAGGCTATCAGCGTGAGCCCGAGCAGCCGTCGTCGCAGCCAGCCCTCCGGCCGCGATATCACTGGAAACGCGCCCGACGCGCTGTTCCGTGAGCTGCTACACGCGGCACGTGAGCTGCTGGCCGTCCGCAGCCCGCTGGACGCCGAGCTGATGGTCAGCGAGCTGCTCGGCACCTGGTGGAGCCAGCGGCACCGGGTCACCGGCTCGGTCGAGCAACTCGTCGGCGAGGGCCTGGTCTCCTACGCCGCGTCGAACTCCTCTCCCGCATCCCTCGCCCTGCTGTCGGGTATCGCCGCCCTCGGTACGCCGCGCCAGGCACAGCTGGCCGAGCAGGCCGCCATCGAACTGATTGATTCCGGAGTGCGGGCGCCCGCGTGGGCTTCGCACGTCGGGGCGGTGGCGGTTGGCGAGTGCTACGTCAACCCCGACCGGTTCGGCGATACCGACGAGATCATCTGCGTGTACTCCTACGCGGGCGAGGAGCCGCACGCGCTGGTCATGGTCGTGGACTACAACTCTGGCGCCCTGCTGCGCGACGGCTGGGTCACGTCCCGGGTGGACAAGCTGCTTGACCACTGTCGTTCGACGTCATCCGGCTTCGACTCGATGGAACCGTCCGCCGCCAGGCACCTGCTGGAAGCCGCGCTGAAGACCACCGACGACGACATCTCGCCGCCGGTCGGCGAGTCGTTCGCGTCCTATCACGCGTTCATCAGGTCGCGGATCCGCGCGCTCCCGCCGTCTCGTGGCCGGGGACGGCGCCGCACGCCGACCTGGTCCCGCGAACGGCGGGCACTGCTCGCCGCGGAGTTCCTCGCCTCGGACGAGGCGGAGGACCTGTCGGACCGGCGCGCGGCCAGCTACTGCGCGGATCGCATCATCGATTACGGCTGCGACCAGGATTTCGGCAGGCCAGACCGGGTCTCCCCGATGAAGGTGCGGTCGTTCCTGCTCGGCTGGCTGCCGCGCAAGGTGATGCTGTCGGTGTCGGACCAGGAGGCGATGCCGCACGTGCTCGCCGCCTGGGTGCGCTGGGCCGGGCGTCGCTCCGGGCTCGATCAGGCAGGGGTCAACGAGACGCTCGAGGCCGTTTTCGACTCGATGGACGAGTTCGGGCGCGCCTACCGTGACCTGGCCGAGTTTGGCCTTGACGAGCGGCTGGTGGCCCGGCTGCTACCCGACTCCGACCTGGAGGCGCTGCCGCGGCGCGCGTTCGCCTTTCCCGTGCTCGAGGGCTTCCACGGCGGTGTGGACCTGTCCGCGCTCGACCCCGCCGACCCGGCCGACCGGCGGATGCTGCTGGCCGCCGACCATGACACTCGCACCGGCTCGGTCAACGCGATCGGGGTCGGACGCCACATCGAACGCCACCTAGCGCTCGCCGACCGGCTGTGGCGTGGATCACCTTCCGTGCTCTGGGACGCCGCGCAGCGACTGCTGGACACCGGCGAGGACCGTCATCTGGTCATGCATGCCCTGATGGACGTCATGGATGCGGCTGGGGACGACGAGGAGGCCCTGGAAGCGGCGCTCCGGGACATCGCCTGCGCCGAATTACGGCGGGCCGTAGCCGCCGCCACCGGGGCTCCTGAGCACGAACGTATCGCCGGGCCCGAGATCCACGCTGTCGCAGCCCGCCATCTCGGTGACGGTGCCGTCCGCGCGCTCCACCCAGTGCTCACCGAGCGCGCCGTCCCCCCCGCCCGCCATGCCGCGGGCGGGCACCCGCCGGTGCCCGCTGAGCGTGGACACCGTCATTCGTTCGAGGAAACGTAGTCGCCGCTCCCCGCCTTCACCCCCGTGCCACCGACCGCTTCCAGCACTATCTTTTCGTGTGCTAAACGCCGTGACTTGCACCGGATAGCGCCACTCAAGCACCTCAGGGTCGGTAAGCCGCGAATTCGTCATCTTCGTTTGCACAACATCGGTGCCGTCAAATCCATCTCCGGCACCCGAGCCGCTGGCGACCGTCTCGTAATACTGGTAACGCTCGTTTCCGAACGTCACATTGTTCATCGTCCCGGAGCCCTCCGCCATGACGCCGAGGGCGGCGTACAGCGCGCCGGTCACCGCCTGGGAAGTCTCCACATTGCCCGCGGCGACGGCGGCCGGGTACCGCGGGCTCAGCATCGTTTCCGGCGGGATAATGACGTCCAGCGGCTCCAGGCAGCCAGCATTCAGCGGGATATCGTCATCCACCAGCGTGCGGAACACATACAGCACCGCCGCCATGGCCACGCTCGACGGCGCGTTGAAATTGCTGCTGAGCTGCGGCGACGTCCCGGTAAAGTCGATCGTCGCCGTACGGTCCGACCGGTCGACGGCCACCTTGACCCTGATGATCGCGCCGTTATCGAGTTCGTAAGCAGTTTCCCCGCCGCGCAAGGCGGTGATCACCCGGCGCACCGCCTCGGCCGCGTTGTCCTGCACGTGCCGCATATAGGCCGTGACCACATCGAAACCAAAGTGTTCCACCATGCGGCGCAGCTCCTGAATTCCCTTTTCGTTCGCGGCCACCTGCGCCCGCAAATCCGCGAGATTAGTCGCGATGTCCCGCGACGGGTATTGCGCGCTGCCGAGAAGCTCCGCGATCTCCGCTTCGCGGAACCGCCCGTCCCTGACCAGCAGCCAGTTGTCAATCAGCACCCCCTCCTCCTCCACCCGCGTCGAGAACGCGGGCATCGACCCCGGCGAGATCCCCCCGATCTCCGCATGATGCCCCCGCGAAGCCACAAAGAACGCCGGCCCCGCCCACTCCCCCGCCCCCGCAGCTCCCGCAGCCTCCGCAGCCTCCGCCCGCTCGCCCGCGCCCGCAGCCCCCGCCCCCGACCGCTCCTCCGCCCCCGCGGCCGCCCCCGCGCCCGCACCCAGGCCGGTCGATGTGACATCGACCGTGCTAGAGGCCGGTCGATGTGACATCGACGGGGCTTGGGGGGCGGCTTCGGCGGTGGGTGGGAGCCAGACGGGGGTGACTACCGTCACGTCGGGGAGGTGGGTGCCGCCGTGGGAAGGGTCATTTAGGACGTAGACGTCTCCCGGTTTCATGTGGCCCTGGTTGCGGGCGATGACCATGCGGATGGATTCGCCCATGGAGCCCAGGTGGACGGGGATGTGCGGGGCGTTGGCGATCAAGCCGCCGTCGGCGTCGAAGATCGCGCAGGAGAAGTCGAGGCGTTCCTTGATGTTGACCGAATGGGCGGTGGAGCGCAGCCGGACGCCCATCTGCTCGGCGATGGACATGAACAGATTGTTAAATATCTCCAGCATCACGGGATCGGCTTCGGTGCGGACCCGCCCCGCGTCAGGCCGCGGCCTGATCCTGGTCAGCACCAGGTCGAGGCGCTCGGTAACCTCCGCCCGCCAGCCAGGCTCGACCACCGTGGTGGCGTTCGCCTCGGCGATGATCGCCGGCCCGTCGACGGTGTCGCCGGGAGAGAGCGTCTCCCTCCGCCTCAGTGGCACCTCTCGCCACTCCGCTTCCGTGAACATGTCCGCTCGCAAGGGTGTCGATGCCACATTGGCGCCACCAGACGGCGCCAATGTGGCATCGACCCCGTGGGGGGCGGCCCGGGCGGGCGACGTCGCTTCGACGGTTATCGCCTCGATGACTATGGGCTTGTCCATCAGGAACGAGAACTGGCGGCGGTACGTCTCCTCGAAGTCGGCGCGCATCTGCGCTAGGGAGGCGATGTCGACGGAGATGGGGGTGTCGGTGCCGTCGTAGCGGAGCTGGGCGCGGTGCCGGACTGTGCTTCCAGCCTCGAGTTCGGCTCTCGCCTCGTCCGCTAGCGGTTTGATGACCGCGGGCAGCGACGCGAGCGTCTCCTCGGTAAGCGGCGCTTCGACGGCCTTCTCCCGCATCGCCACGATGTCGGCGAGGCCGATGCCGTAGGCGGACAGCACGCCCGCCAGCGGGTGAATGAGCACGCTGGTCATGCCGAGCGCGTCGGCGACCGCGCAGGCGTGCTGTCCGCCCGCCCCGCCGAACACCGCCAGCACGTACCTGGTGATGTCGTAGCCGCGCTGAACGGAGATCTTCTTGATGGCGTTCGCCATGTTCTGCACCGCGATGGCGAGGAAGCCCTCCGCGACCTGCTCAGGCGTGCGCCCGTCACCAATCCGGGCGGCCAGCTCCGCGAACTTCTCCCTGGTCACCGATGCGTCGAGTGGCTGGTCTCCGGTCTCGCCGAACGCGGCGGGAAAGTACTCCGGCTGGACCCGGCCGAGCAGCACGTTCGCGTCGGTAACGGTGAGCGGCCCGCCGCGCCGGTAGCAGGCCGGCCCCGGGTCGGCGCCCGCCGAGTCAGGTCCGACCCGGTACCGCGACCCGTCGAAGCCAAGGATCGAGCCGCCGCCCGCGGCCACCGTGTGGATGGACAGCATCGGTGCGCGCATCCGCACGCCCGCCACCTCGGTCTCGTACTGCCGCTCGAACTCGCCCGCGTAATGCGACACGTCGGTGGAGGTGCCGCCCATGTCGAAACCGATCACCTGGCCGAAGCCCGCCTCGGCCGCGGTGCGCGCCATGCCGACGATGCCGCCCGCCGGGCCGGACAGGATCGAGTCCTTGCCGCGGAAGCTCGCCGCGTCGGTGAGCCCGCCATTCGATTGCATGAACAGCAGCGGGATCCCGTCGAGCTCGCCCGCCACCTGGTCGACATAACGCCGCAGCACCGGCGACAGGTACGCGTCGACCACGGTGGTATCGCCGCGGGAAACCAGCTTCATCAGCGGACTGGTCCGATGCGACTCGCTAACCTGCGTGAACCCAAGGGAGCGGGCGATGTCGCCGATCCGAGCCTCATGCTCGGGGTAACGGTAGCCGTGCATGCACAAGATCGCGACCGACCTGAATCCGTCGTTATGGGCCAAATCTAGTTCGCGGGTCAGGGCCGCCTCGTCGAGCGGGGTGAGGACCGCACCGTCGGCGGCTACCCGCTCGCGAGCCTCGATGACCCGGTCGTACAGCAGTTCTGGGAGCACGATGTGCCGGTCGAAGATGCGCGGACGGTTCTGGTAGGCGATCCGCAGCGCGTCGCGGAAACCCTCGGTGATCACCAGCACGGTTGGTTCGCCCGCGCGCTCGAGCAGCGCGTTGGTGGCCACCGTGGTCCCCAGCCGTACCGCGGCGATCTCGTCGGCCGGGATGGGCGTGCCCGGCTCGAGGCCGAGCACCTGCCTGATGCCCGCCACCGCCGCGTCCCGGTACGCGCGCGGGTTGTCCGACAACAGCTTGTGCGCGGTCAGCGAGCCGTCGGGCGCCCGAGCGACCACATCGGTAAACGTCCCGCCCCGGTCAACCCAGAATTCCCACACGCGTTCCACGCTAGCGGCGGATCAGATCCTCGTAGGCCGAGAGCACGTCGTCCCCGGTGATGGTGGTCAGGTCTTCCGCGGTCGCCGACTCCCCGAGGCTGACCACCCGCAGGTCGCGTGAGGCGCAGGACCGCTCGAACAGCGAGCGCGCGAACCGCCCGTTCCCCAGCTCGTCGATCCGGCCGGCCGCCGACTCGAATACCTGCGCCAGCGCGGCTTGGGCGGAGACGTCGAACACGTCACCGGCTTGTTCGGCGAGCAGCCTGATGATCGCGGCCAGATCCTCCGGCGTGTACGACGGGAACGCGACCCTGGTGGAGAATCGCGACGCGAGTCCCGGGTTGGACCGCAGGAACCTGTCCATGTCGGATGGGTATCCGGCGAGCACGATCACCAGCCGGTCGCGGTCGTCCTCGGCCCGTTTGAGCAGCGTCTGCACCGCTTCGGAGCCGTAGGCGTCGCCACCGGAGTAGCCCTGGTTGTGCAGCGAGTAGGCCTCGTCGATGAACAGCACGCCGCCGATCGCGGAGTCCACCAGCTTGTTGGTCTTGATCGCGGTGGATCCTAGGTGCTCACCCACCAGGTCACCGCGGTGCGCCTCGATGACCTCCGGGCGGACCAGTAGCCCGAGCGCGGCGAAGATCCGGCCGACGATCCGCGCCACCGTGGTCTTCCCGGTGCCGGGCGGCCCGGTGAACACGAAGTGCCGGGAGGGCGGCGCGCTGGTCAGTCCGTGCGAGTCGCGCAGCCGGGCGACGCCGAGCTGCGCGGCGATCGCGTGCACCTGTCGCTTGACTGGTTCCAGGCCGACCAGTTCGTCGAGCTCGGCGATGGCGGCCTCGAGGGTGGGTGTCTCCTCGTAGCCGCGCAGCCTCGAGGTCAGCTCGTTCCAGGCGTGCTCGAGATCGGCTGCCTCCACGGTGATCAGCTCAGCGGCCGACGGGTCGTGCCCGGTCGACATCACCCGCACGTCGCGGGCCTGACCGGCCTTCTCAAGCAGGCTGCGGACGAACCGGCCGTTGCCCAGCTCATCGGTAATGCGGCGGCGGCCGACCTCTTCAAGCATCGTCCACAGCACCGGCCGCGCCTGCTCCGACAGCGACTCGCCCCGGTTGTCGAGCTGCGTCCCGGCCAGCGCCTGCAGTTCGGACGGTGAGTAGGTCGGGAACTTGATCCTGGTGGCGAACCGCGAGCCGAGGCCCGGGTTGGTGGTCAGGAACGACTCCATCTGCTTCTCGTAGCCGGCCAGGATGATGATCAGGTCTTCGCGGTTGTCCTCGGCCCGCTTCAGCAGGGTCTGCACGGCCTCCATGCCGAACCGGTCCGACTGGCCATCGCCCTCGTTGACCAGGCTGTACGCCTCGTCGATGAACAGCACGCCGCCAATCGCGGAGTCGATCAGCTCGTTGGTCTTGATCGCGGTCGCGCCCAGGTACTCGCCGACCAGGTCGCTGCGCTGCGCCTCCACCACTTCCGGCATGTCGAGCAGACCGAACGCGTAGAAGATCTTCGCGATCACTCGCGCCACGGTGGTCTTCCCGGTTCCCGGTGGCCCGAGGAACACGAAATGCCGCATCGGCTTGTCGGTGGACACTCCGGCGACCGCGCGCCGCCGGGCCGCCTCAACGGACGCGGCGATCGAGCGCACCTGCTCCTTGACCGGCTGCAGGCCGATCATCGCGTCGAGCTCGGCCATCGCTTCTTCGACCGTGATCTGCGGCCTCGGGCGCGCTGCCTGCGCGTCCGCCGCGGCCGCGGCCGCCTGCGCCCGGGCGTTCGCGGCGCCCTGCCGCGCCATCGCCGCTTGGCCCTGGCGGGCGCCCGAGCCGTTGCGAGGCACTAGTACGCCGCCGCGCGGGACCATCGTCGAACCGTTCGGTCCCTGGACGCTGCCGGGGCCCGGTGATCCACCCGCCGCCGGCGGCCTGCCCTTCGGGGCCGCGTACATCCTCGCGTCCTGCAGGCCCTTCGCCGCTCGCCAGCCGAGCACCGCCGCGGCTAGCAGCCAGGAGGTGACCGCGCCGATGACCAGATGCGCGGGCCAGACCCGGAGCGCGGCGATCCCTAGCGGCGCCGACCAGACCAGCGCCAGCCCCACCGTCCGGGCGGGCGCGAACCAGCGGGCCAGCGGCTTGGCATGCGCGATCAGCGCCGCGGCCAGCGGCAGCAACCACAACACCGGCACCCACATCGGATGCGAGAACCACTGCACGTGGGAGAACAGGTCGAAGGCGTACAGCCAGGACACGGCCACCGCAGCGGTAGCTAGCTTGGACCTGTTACCGGTCACGACCGCGATCACCGCGATGACTGGAGAAAGCAGCAACGCGGGCACGACGAGAACGATCTTCAGCCAGAGTGGGGCCCCCGCCGCCCAGCTGGCCACTGAGGCAAACCAGTCAGGCTTGCCTCGTGCCGCGGACTTGGCCCTATCGTTTGGCAGCATCATGCTCCCTCAGACAGTCGTAGTCCTTGTATAGCGCATTAGCCATGATCACAACAGCGCACAGGCCAATACTGTCGGTGAAAGTCCTGTCCACATCGTCCATCGTTGCAGTAATTTGTCGGGTATCTGATGACGTATCTCGGGGCTGAGGAGCGCGATGATCCGGATCGAGGCCGACCTGCTGATACCCGGACGGGGGTCACCCATTCACGATGGCGTCGTCCTCCTTGACGGTACCCGCATTGACTACGCCGGGCCGGCCGCGGTAGCACCTTCGACGCCCTCCGCCGCGATACACCAGGTGGGGACGGTACTTCCCGGATTGTGGGACTGCCACGGCCACCTGATGGGTACTCGCTCGGCGAACCTGGAGCGGCTGCCGCTGGAACCGGTCGAGCTGCGAGCCGCGCGATCCGCCCGCGACCTGCGGGCCGCGCTGGACGCTGGGGTGACGTCGGTCCGCGAGGTGGGCGGGCTCGGAGTGTTCCTCGCCCGGGCGGTCGCCGAGGGCAGTCTGCCCGGTCCCACGATCTACGCGGCGGGCGCGATCCTGTCGACGACCGGAGGGCACGGCGACCTGCACTCCTATCCGCTTGACTGGGTGGAGTCGTTCGCCTCGCAGACCTCGATGCTGCGACTGTGCGACGGCTCCTCTTCTTGCGCGCGGGCTGTGCGGGAACAGCTTCGTCGCGGCGCCCGGCTGATCAAGGTGTGCGCTTCCGGCGGCGTGCTGTCCGAGGTCGACGATCCGGTCCACCAGCAGTTCACCGTGAACGAGCTGCGCACCATTGTTGAGGTCGCGGGACTGGCGTCACGTTCTGTGGCTGCGCACTGTCACGGCAAGCCGGGCATCATGGCCGCGCTGCAGGCCGGGGTGCTGACCATCGAGCACGGCACCTACCTGGACGACGAGTGCTGCGACGCGATGCGCGAGGCGGGGGCGATCCTCGTTCCGACCAGGACGATCATCTGCGAGCTGCTTGAGTACGCCTCGGACATGCCGTCCTACGCACGGACCAAGCTGGAGGCGATCTCCGACGTGCACGCCGAGGCGGTCGGGCGCGCCTACGAGCACGGGGTCACCATCGCGATGGGCACCGACATCGGGGCTTCCG
>JBEKHI010000336.1:0-9348 GCA_050012355.1 Streptosporangiaceae bacterium
TGCCTGGACAGTAACTACTCCAACCCGGCTTATCCGGCCACCGGGGCCGTGTACACGGACCCCTGCAACAGCGGTAATTACCAGAACTCGCAGACGAATGACAACGGCAGCACGTACACGATAGTGGACGCTCAGACGGGGCTGTGCCTGGACAGTAACTACTCCAACCCGGCTTATCCGGCCACCGGAGCTGTGTACACGGACCCCTGCAACAGCGGTAACTACCAGAACTGGCACATCTATCTCGACCAGTACGGCGTCGCCGTAATCCAGGACGCTCAGACGGGGCTGTGCCTGGACAGCAATTACTCCAACCCGGCCTATCCGGCCACCGGAGCGGTCTACACAGACCCCTGCAACAACGGAACGTACCAAGGCTGGGACTGACCTACGGTTAAGCCCGTCCGAACGGCCCGAAGTCCACCGTGACAGATACGTTGCTGCCGACCGTGATGGAGAACGATGTGGCCCCGGCGAGCTTTTCTACGATCTGAGTCATGGCGACGACGAGGCGGTCGAGCCACTTCCTGACTTTGTCGACGAGGTCATCCATCGGGGTTCCCGCCCCCACGATCGCCTGCGCGTTGGCTTGCGCCGAGAGCTGGTTGATGCTGCTCACGGTCAGCATCGCGTGCGAGAAGGCGTCGCGAGCGGACTGGTCATCGCTGATTTGCATGGTGTCGAGCGCGTCGAAACGCGCGTCAATCTGCTCCACCTTCTGGGAGTTGTCCATAAGTTCCATCCTCTCGCGGGAGCGGCGAAGTGGTACCCGGCCAGGTGCTCGGCGGAACTTTGATCTTGGTTTGCTCTTGACGGATTTTGTCGGGCGACGTACGACCGTGTTATAGGGGCGAGCCGCGGCAGAGCAGCCGCGAGGAGCGGAGGTTGTACGTGAAGAGATTGATCCGGATATTCGCCGCCGCGTTGACAACGTTGACAGTCATCCCGGCGGCGGCGCTTATCAGCACATCGGCACCGGCGAGCGCCGAGGACAACGGCGTGGGACTGAAGCCCGCCATGGGCTGGAGCACCTGGAGCTTCCTGCGGGGTGATCCCACCGAGGCCAAGGTCGAGGCGGAGGCCAAGGCCATGGTGACCAGTGGCCTCAAAAGCGTCGGCTACCAGTACGTGAACGTGGACGACTTCTGGTACGGCTGCCCCGGCAGCCAGGGCCCCGACGTCGACCAGTACGGCCGCTGGGCGATCAACACCACCAGGTTCCCGTCCGTCGGCGACGAGAACGGCATCGAGGCGACGGCGAATTACGTCCACCACCTGGGCCTGAAGTTCGGCCTGTACGTGACGCCCGGCATCTCCGATCAGGCCGTCGCCGAGAACACGCCCATCGAGGGCACCAGCTACACCGCGGATGACATCGCCGAGCCGACCGTCGGTGAGAACAACTACAACTGCGGCGGCATGACCGGCATCGACTACACCAAGCCGGGCGCGCAGCAGTTCATCGACTCCTGGGCCGACGAACTCGCCTCCTGGGGCGTGGACTACGTCAAGCTCGACGGCGTGGGCTCGTTCGACATTCCCGATGTCGAGGCGTGGTCGAACGCGCTCCGGCAGACCGGTCGCCCGATCCACCTGGAACTCTCCAACTCGCTCAACATCGACGACGCATCCACCTGGGAGGAGTACGCGAACGGCTGGCGCACCGGCGGCGACGTCGAGTGCTACTGCGGGACCGACGGCAGCAGCTACCCGCTCACCGACTGGAGCAACGTCGAGTCGCGATTCGACCAGGTAGCCGCGTGGCAGCCGTACGGCGAACCGGGCGCGTACAACGACTACGACAGCATCGAGGTCGGCAACGGGACCAATGACGGCCTCACGTACACCCAGCGCCAGACCCAGCTCAGCCTGTGGTCGCTAGCCTCCTCACCGCTCCTCCTCGGTACCGACCTCACCAACCTGAATAAGGCCGACCTCAAGCTGCTGCTCAACCGTGATGTCATCGCGGTGGACCAGGACGGCATCGACGCGAGCCGCCTCGTCGACAACTCCACCGACCAGGTCTTCGCCAAGACGGAGAAGAACGGCGATGTGGTGGCAGGCCTGTTCAACACCAGCGGCTCCAGCGAGACCATCACCACGTCGGCCGCCGCACTAGGCCTTCCCGCCAGCACCGGCTACGTCCTTAACAATCTTTGGACGCACAAAACGACGGAGACCACTGGAACGATTACCGAAGTCGTCCCATCGGATGGCGTCGCGCTGCTCAAGGTAACCACGACGCGCAGTCCCTACGCGGCGCCGCCCGCCGGGGCGGTGGCGGTGGCCGGGCAGACCGCGCTGACCAGTGCCACGCCCGCTACGCTCACCGAGTCCTTCACCGACAACGGCCCGGTGCCCGCTCTTGGCGTGCGGCTGCGGATCGATGTTCCCTCCGGATGGACGGTTACACCAGCAAATGCGCGCGAGGGTACTGTCAAACCCGGCGCGACCGTGAGCGCGACGTTTACCGTGACCCCGCCGACCGCGACCGAGCTGTTCGACTCGGCCACGCTCACCGCGGAGGCTAGATACACCTGGGCACGCGGCACCCCGCAGCAGGTCACGGATCCGGAAACGGTGACCTACTCCCCGGCGGTGCAGAAACCCTACGAGACGTACTCGTCAGCGACTGATGCGGCTGCGTCGTTCGGCCAAGAAGGACAGCAGTTCGGGATAAGCGGTGCTGGGGCCGATCTGTTCAGCGGTACGGACGCTTACAGCACCATCTACCAGCCGGGCGCGGTCGGTAACACCGCCACCGTCGAGACCGAGGTCACGTCGACGGCGAACCTGACCGGCTACGGCAAGGCCGGCATCATCGTCCGCAACGACATGACCGGCTCCGGCACGACCCCCGAGGGTGTCGTCTTGTTCGAGTCGCCGGAGGGCGGAATCCAGCTGGAATGGAATGACAACGGCGGTGAGTACATCGACAACGTGACCCCGTCGAACGGCACGAACCCGGAGCTGACCCCAGTCTGGCTGGAACTGGTCCGCGACGGTTCGACCTACACCGGCTACTACTCGTTCGACGGCACCGGCTGGCTTGAGGTCGGGACCGCGACGGTGCCCGATCAGGCCGCGACCCAGGACGCCGGGATGTTCGTCACGTCGCACGACGCGGGCGTTCCCGCGCAGGCGACCTTCGACGGGTTCACCGTCACCGGTACCGATACGGCACCGGCGGCGGCGACCGCCTATCTCGCCGCCGATGGCACCCTGGCGGGCGGCGCGGTCGTGTCGACCTGCTCGACGTGTTATGGCGGCGACAAGGCCGGCTACATCGGCGAGGGCGGCACGGTCACCGTAACCGTCACTGTGCCGACGGCCGGGACGTACCCGGTCACGCTGGTCTACTGCGACGGCTCGTCGACCGGGCGGCAGGCCGACATCAGCGTCAACGGCGGCGCGTCCACCCTGCTGTCGTTCACGCCCACCGGCAGCTTCAACACCATCGGCGCGATGAACCTGTCGCTGTCGCTGAACGCCGGCACCAACACCATCGAGCTCAGCAACCCGAGCGCCTACGCTCCCGACTTCAACGAGATCATCGTGGGCTAAGCAACTCGCGAACTTCGCGGGCGATCTCCAGGTCCTCGCGGGCCGGGATGACGAACGCGCCGGGCACCTTGATTTCACCGTCGGGGTGCCCGGCGTCGCGGTGCTCGCCGTAATATGGCACGCCGAGGAAACCGAGCCCGTCCAGCGCCCGCCGCCTGATCTCCGCGGAGTTCTCGCCGACGCCGCCGGTGAAGACCAGCACGTCAAGGCCGCCGAGCACGGCCGCCATCGATCCGATGAGCGCTCGCAGCCGGTGCAGGTAGGCGTCGCGGGCCAGCACCGCGTCGGGGTCGCCGGACACGGCGCGGGCCAGCACCTGTTGCATGTCTGCGGTTCCTGCCAGCCCCAGCAGCCCGCTATGACTCTCCAGTGCCTCCGATAGCTCCGCCGCGGGCATCTTTTCGTCGGTCATCAGCCAGAGCAGCAGCCCCGGATCCACCGAGCCCGACCGGGTGGCCATCACCAGCCCGTCCAGCGGCGTGAACCCCATCGTGGTGTCCGCCGACCTTCCCCCCGATATCGCGCACAGCGACGCGCCCGCGCCCAGATGGCAGGAGACAATCCGCAGGTCATCACGCCCGGTCAGCTCCGCCACCCGGCGCGCGACATACGCGTGCGACAGACCGTGGAAGCCGAACTTCCGTATCGGCCAGCGCTCGCGCCAGTCGCGCGGCAGCGCGTACGTCGCGGCCGCGTCCGGAATCGTCGCGTGGAACGCGGTGTCGAAACACGCCACCGCCAGCACCTCGGGCAGCGCCGCGCTCACCGCGTCGAGCGCCGCCAGCGACTTCGGCTGATGCAGCGGCGCGAGATCCGTCAGCGCCGCCAGCCGCCGCCGCACCTCGTCGTCGACCCGCACCGCCGTACGGAACTCGGTCCCGCCGTGCACGATCCGGTGACCGGCAACATCAATTTTTTTACTAAACGATGTGACCGCATCCCGCACGGCCCCCTCGTCGGCCGAGCCGGGAAGATCCGCGCTCGCGACCAGTTCGTCGCCGTCGAGTACCCGCAGCTTGAGGCTGCTGGACCCGGCGTTGACTACCAGGATGCGCATCGCTGTGCTTGCTTTCACTGGGGCCACTTCCAGTCGGCGACCTCCGGGATGTCCTCGCCGTGCTCGCGGGTGTAGGCGCGCGCCTCGATCCGCTTGTCGACCATCAGCTGGCGCAGCCCGCCGGCGGTTTCCAGTAGCCCAGGTGTCCGGTCGATCACGTCCATGACCAGGTGGTAGCGGTCCAGGTTGTTGAGCATCACCATGTCGAACGGCGTCGTGGTCGTGCCGTTTTCTATGTACCCGCGGACGTGGAGGTTGTCGTGCCCGTGCCGGCTGTACGTGAGCCGGTGGATCAGCCAGGGGTACCCGTGATAGGCGAAGATCACCGGTCGGCCGGTGGTGAACAGCGAGTCGAACTGCGCGTCGGACATGCCGTGCGGGTGCTCGGTCTCCGGTTCCAGGCGCATCAGGTCCACCACGTTGACGACCCGGACCTTGAGCTCTGGCAGGTGCTCGCGCAGCAGGGCGGCGGCGGCTAGGACTTCCATCGTCGGGGTGTCGCCGCAGCAGCCGAGCACCACGTCGGGCTCGCCCTCTTCCGATCCGGTGGATGCCCATTCCCAGATGCCGATGCCCCGGGTGCAGTGCACGATCGCCTCGTCCATGTTCAGCCACTGGGCCTGCGGCTGCTTGCCTGCCACGATGACGTTCACATAGTTCCGGGACCGGAGGCAGTGGTCGCCGACCGACAGCAGCGTGTTGGCGTCCGGCGGCAGGTAGACCCGGATGATGGAGGCTTTCTTGTTGACGACGATGTCGATGAACCCGGGGTCCTGATGGGAGAACCCGTTGTGGTCCTGCCGCCAGACCAGGCTGGATAGCAGGTAGTTCAGGCTGGCGATCGGGCGGCGCCACTGGACGCTCTGGGCCTCCTTGAGCCACTTCGAGTACTGATTGAACATGGAGTCGACGATGTGGACGAACGCCTCGTAGCAGTTGAACAGCCCGTGCCGGCCGGTCAGCAGGTAGCCCTCCAGCCAGCCTTCGCACTGGTGCTCCGACAGGATCTCCATCACCCGGCCATCCGGGGTGAGGTCGTTGTCGCCCGGGATGATCTCCCCGTCGAAAGCCCGGCCAGTGACCTCGAAGACCGGGGTGAGCCGGTTAGAGGCCGTCTCGTCGGGTCCCATCAGCCGGAAGTTGCTGGGATTGGCCTTGATCACATCACGCAGCCAGGTGCCGAGCACCTTGGTGTTCTCCGCCTCGGCCTGACCCGGGGCTTTCAACTCCACGGCGTAGTCGCGGAAGTCGGGCAGCTTCAGGTCACGCAGCAGCAGGCCGCCGTTGGCGTTCGGGTTGGCGCCCATCCGGCGGTAAGCGTCCGGCGCGAGCTTGGTGACTTCGGCTTTCACCGTCCCGGCTTCGTCGAAGAGCTCCTCCGGCCGGTAGGACTTCATCCACTCCGCGAGCTGGGCCCGATGCTCCGCGTTGGTGCGGACCTCCGCGAGCGGTACCTGATGCGCGCGCCAGGTGCCCTCGACCGGGACGCCGTCGACAGTCTTGGGACCCGTCCAGCCCTTGGGCGTCTTCAGCACGATCATCGGCCAGCGCGGGCGTTCGGTAGTCTCCCCGCTGCGGGCGCGGCGCTTGATCTCGCCGATGGTGCGCACCACGTCGTCCATCGTCGCGGCCAGTGCCTGGTGCACCTTTGGCGGGTCGTCACCGGCGACCACCCGCACGTCGTATCCGTACCCGGTGAGCAGCGCCATCAGCTCCTCGTGCGGGATCCGGGCGGGAACGGTCGGGTTGGCGATCTTGTACCCGTTGAGGTGCAGGATCGGCAGCACGGCGCCGTCGGTGACCGGGTTGAGAAACTTGTTGCCGTGCCAGCTTCCGGCTAGCGGCCCGGTCTCGGACTCGCCATCGCCGATCACGCAGGCGACCAGCAGATCCGGGTTGTCGAACGCGGCGCCGTAGGCGTGCGCGAGCGAGTAGCCAAGCTCGCCGCCCTCGTGGATGGACCCGGGTGTCTCGGCGGTGACGTGGGAGCCGATCCCGCCGGGAAAGGAGAACTGCCGGAACAGCTTGTGCAGGCCTGCCTCGTCCTTGCTGACCGACGGATACAGCTCGGTGTAGGTGCCCTCCAGGTAGGTGCTGGCCACCATGCCCGGCCCGCCGTGGCCGGGGCCCGCCACATAAATGACGTCCAGGTCCCAGGCCTTGATCACCCGGTTCAGGTGGGCGTAGAGCAGGTTGAGCCCGGGGGTGGTGCCCCAGTGGCCAAGCAGTCGCGGCTTGATGTGCTCGGGGCGCAGCGGCTCGCGCAGCAGCGGGTTGTCCAGCAGGTAAATCTGCCCCACGGACAGGTAGTTGGCGGCACGCCACCAGCGGTCAAGATCGTCGATTTCGGCAGCGGAGAGCGACTCCATGTTTCCCCATCTTCGCGATCCCAGGATTCCGGGTTCCCCCGGCTGGCAGAGCCGGCCCGCTCCGCCCGGACCCTACCTACCCCAGACCCGCCCGTATATAGCTAGATCGCACCCCGCCGTGGTGCCGCTGCCGATCCCTGCCGGCAGACCTTAGACCGGACTCGTGACTCCAGGGTCCGGCACGCTAGAGTGCGGCACGTGAGCGTGTTTCCCCAGGTGCTGATCGGCGCCGATCGCTTGGACGTGCGGGAATTCGGCTGGCGGGACGCCGATGCGGTGCGGGCGGTGCTGAACGAGCCAGAGGCGCTGCCGCCCGGCGCGCCTGAGGACCCGGCCACGATCGACGCCTGGCTCTCCGATGGCGTGCACCTGCTGCGCCGCAGCGGACAGGGTGTGCATCTGGGCATGTTCGACCGGGGCAGTGGCCAGCTGGTGGGCGCGATCAGCCTGTTCCGCGCGGACTGGGAGGTGCGTTCCGCGGAGATCGGTTACGGTGTCCGGCCTGGTCGCCGCCGCCAGGGCTATGCCACCGAGGCGCTGACGGCCGCGAGCCGCTGGGCGCTTACCACCGGTGGCCTGCAGCGGGTCTGGCTGACGGTCAACGTGGACAACGTCGCCTCGGTCCGGGTCGCGGTGAACGCCGGGTTCACCCTAGAGGGCACCCTGCGCCGCTCCGCCGCCGAGCCCGACGGGCTGCATGACCAGCATCTGTTCGCCCTGCTCGATGACGAGATCCAGGTTTCTGGAAAGTAACCGGCCATCGGGCTGATTGCCGCTTTTCCGGGTAGCTTCCGAGCGGAAGGGAGACATTCAGATGCGTATCGGATCGGTAATCCTCCTCATCTGGCTGATCATCGGCGCAATCGCCGCCGGGAACCGCGGTGACTACAAGAGCAGCAGCGACTGCAGCAACTTCGGCACGATCGCGGTCACGATCATCGCCGGACCGCTTAACTACGCGGGCGTCGACCCGCACATCAGCTGCCACGTCAGCGCCTCGATCCGCATGCGGTAGCCGGGCTAGACGCCACGTACTGGTTCTCCGGGCGGGCGAGACCGTAGTGCTCACGCAGTGTCTCGCCCGCATACTCCCGCCGGAAGAGCCCGCGACGTCGCAGTATCGGCACTACGTGCTCGGCGAACAGCTCCAGACCGGACGGCAGCGCTGGCGGCATGATGTTAAACCCGTCCGCCGCGCCGCCGGCGGACCATGATTCGAGTGCGTCCGCTACCTGCTCTGGCGTGCCGGTAAACGTGTGGTGGCCGCGCCCGCCCCCGAGCCGGGCGATCAGCTGCCGCACGGTCAGCTTCTCCCGGCGGGCTAGGCCGACGATGAGCGAGTATCTGCTTTTCGCGCCCTCGATCTCGTCCTCATCCGGCAGGTCCGCGGGGAGCTGTCTGTCCAGCTCGAGTGCCTCAACCGGGACACGCAACTGGTCGGCCAGCCTTTGCTGCGCGTAATGCGGCACGATCAGTTGCGCGAGCTCCTCGTCCTTGCGCCGTGCCTCTTCCTCGGTGCTGCCGAGCACCGGGACGATGCCGGGCAGGATCTTGACCGTGTCGGGGTCGCGGCCGAACCGGCGGGCGCGGCTCTTCAGGTCCGCGTAGAACGCCTGCGCTTCGGTCAGCGTCTGCTGCGCGGTGAAGATCGCCTCGGCGTACCGGGCGGCCAGGTTCCGCCCGTCTTCAGATGAGCCGGCCTGCACGATGAACGGGCGGCCCTGCGGGGAACGCGGGATGTCCAGCGCGCCCTGTACCGAAAAGTGCGGTCCGCGATGGGCGGGCGGATGGATCCGGTCCGCGTCGGCCCAGACGCCGGCCCGCTTGTCCGCGAGCACCGCGTCGTCCTCCCAGCTATCCCAGAGCTTGAAGGTCACATCAAGGAACTCGGCGGCCCGGTCATACCGCTGCGCGTGCGGCGGCATCCGGTCGAGGCCGAAGTTGCGCGCTATCTCGTCGGTGGCCGACGTCACCACGTTCCAGCCGGCCCGGCCGCCGCTGACCGTGTCCAGCGACGCGAACCGCCTGGCCAGGTCATACGGCGAGCTGTAGGTAGTGGACGCGGTCGCGATCAGACCGATCCGCTCGGTGAACATGGCCACCGCGGTGAGCAGGGTCAGCGGTTCGAGAACCCCGCACGGCCGCCGTCCGACGTCGCTGTACAGCACCGGGCCATCGGACAGGAACAAGGAGTCGAACGCCGCGTTCTCGGCGATCCGCGCCAGGTTGATGTAGTGCCTGACATCGGTGGACGCGTGCGGATCGCTCTCCGGCAGCCGCCACGACGCCTCGTGGTGCCCGGTGGTCATCAAGAACGCGTTGAGGTGCAGCTCCGCCATAAGTCCCAGCATGCGCGCG
>JBEKHI010000337.1:0-9322 GCA_050012355.1 Streptosporangiaceae bacterium
CTACGCGCAATGCAGCCAAGAGGTCAGCGTCCAGCCGAGTTCCTCCTACACGCTGACCGGCTGGGTCGAGGGCGACTACGTGTTCCTCGGCGAGAACGGGACCGGCACGGCCGATAGCGACGACTGGACGCCATCGGCGACCTCGTGGTCGGAGTTGTCGGTCAGCTTCAGCACCGGCTCGGACACGACAAGCGTGAGCATCTACATCAACGGCTGGTACGCGCAGCCAACGTTCTACGCCGATGACCTGTCGCTGACCGGCCCGGCGGGCAGTGGCGGAGGCGGGGGCAGCGGAACAACGGCCCCGAGCGCCCCGACGAACCTCGCGGTCACCGGGACAACGTCGTCTTCGGTCTCGCTGTCCTGGACTGCGCCATCCGGAACGGTCACCGGGTACTACGTCTACGAGGACGGCAGCGAGGTCTCGACCGTAACCGGCATCAGCACCACCATCACCGGCCTGTCCGCCTCGACCTCGTACACCTTCGCGGTAGCCGCGTATAACTCGGCGGGGGCATCGGCGGAGTCCAACGAGGTCAGCGCGACCACCGCATCTTCAGGCGGAGGAGGCGGGGGCAGCAGCGGGCTGCCCGCGCACGTACTGATGGGCTACTGGCAGGACTTCACCAACGGCGCGACACCGCTCACCCTGGCCGACGTGCCGACCAGCTACAACCTCGTCGCCGTGGCGTTCGGCGATTCTGACGACACCGCCGGGCAGGTCACGTTCAGCCTCGACTCGACGCTGGCCTCCGACCTCGGCGGGTACACCCAGCAGCAGTTCATCGATGACATCCAAACGCTCCAGGCCCGCGGCCAGAAGGTGATCCTGTCCGTCGGCGGAGCGGACGGCACGATCGAGGTCGACGACGCGGCCAGCGCCAGCGCCTTCGCCAGCAGTGTCTACTCGCTGATCCAGGAGTACGGGTTCAACGGGGTCGACATCGACCTGGAGAACGGCGTCAACCCGACGTACATGGCGTCCGCACTGGAGCAACTGGAGTCCGACGTCGGCTCTAGCCTCATCATCACGCTCGCGCCGCAGACGGTGGACACCCAGTCGACCGGAGACGACTACTTCGAGCTGGCGCTGGACATCCAGAGCATCCTCACGATGATCAATACGCAGTACTACAACTCGGGCACCATGGACGGCTGCGACGGGAACGTCTACGCCGAGGGCACCGAGAACTTCATGACCGCGCTCGCCTGCACCGAGCTGGAGGGCGGGCTGTCACCGTCCCAGGTCGGGCTGGGGCTGCCGGCGTCGACCTCGGCGGCTGGCAGCGGGTACGTCGCTCCGTCGGTCGTGAACGACGCGCTGGATTGCCTCGCCACGCTGGAGAACTGCGGTAGTTTCGTGCCGCCGCAAGCGTGGCCAGGGATCAGGGGCGTGATGACCTGGTCCATCAACTGGGACGCGCCGAACGGCTACAACTTCGCCGACACGGTGGCACCGTACCTCTCCACATTGCCGTAAATCACATCGCCGCCGGGTGGGCTTGGGCTCACCCGGTGGCGATGGCGAAGATATGCATCGAGACCGTGCTGGTGCTCACCGCCGTGCCGCTGACGTCGGGGAGCGAGATGGCGGCGATGGTCTTGCCGCTGTCCAGCGTCACGAAGGCCGCGAACAGGCTCGGCGTGCGCGCCGCTCCGGTGGTGGTGCGGTTGAAATACGACGTGGTGGCCACCAGGGCGTCCCCGTTGACCGGCGTCGCGGTGATCCAGTTCGGGTACTCGATCGTGAACGACTGCGTGCTTCCGTCCGTGTAGGTGATCGTGCCGCTGCCCGAAGCATCGCCGTTGTTCGCGACGCCGAGGAAGCCGAGCGTGCCGCCGGACCCGGAGAACGCGATGACCTGGCCGCTGGCCACCACGTTGTCGGATTCGCCGGCCGCCACGTCCGGCCAGCTGAAGGAAACCCCGCCGGAGGTGACCTGCCCGCCCGGAGTGATCCCGACGTCGGCCAGCGCGGTGGCGGAGAAGCTGTTGCCGTACCCGTCGAAGTTGCCGGGGGTGTGGTCGCTGTCAGCGGTGATGCCGACGTTGTCGAACGCGTCCGCCAGTGCCGCGTAGGGAATGGTGACCTGCAGGTAGGAACCGGGAGCACCGACAACGTTGATCGGGACCGTGACCGTCGCCGGAGCCGCCGTCGAGGAGACCGCCACGGTGAGCGCGACGGTGGAACTCCGGCCGGGGGCTAGCGAGGGCGAGCCGGAACCGGGACTCACTGTGATCCCCGTCGGCGCGACCGCCGTCCAGTCCACGGTGAGCCGTTCCTTGCTGGTGTTCGTATTGGTCAGCGTGATCGCCGCGGACTGGCCGGCGCTGATCACCGCCGCGTCTGGGGTCACCGCCGTGGCGACCGGCGGCTCGGCGGCGAACAGCACCGCGAAGACGGCACCGAGCGTCGGGTGCGCCTTCACGCCGCTGACCTCCACGGCGGTGTCCGTGCTGTACCGGTCGCCGTAGGGGACGAGGGACGGGGTGTCATTGACGTACGCGACGTCCCGGTTGAGCATCTCAGTGGCGATCGGGTAGTCCCTGAGCCACGCGGGGATGTACAGGTTCCACGCGACCTTGGACAGCCCACCGGAGTCGGTCTGCAGCGGCAGCCCGTAGGGTTCCAGCTGGGTGAGGTAGAAGTCGGACTGCAGTGCCTTCACCGAATCGGGGACCAGATGCTCGCCGATCACCACCTCGTAGAAGGCGTTGTAGATGGTCGTCCAGGTGCCGGACGCGCCCTGCTCCAGATTCAGGTAGTCACCCGACGGGTCGAGCGACAGTTTGTACCACGGCTCGACGTTGTCCTTGGCCGCCTTCAGCCACGCGGCCGCGTTCGTCTCGTCGCCGAGGATCCCGGCGATCTGGCTGGCCGCCGCCAGGCCGATGATCGCCTTGATACCGAGGTTGGTTCCGCCAGTGGGCGTGAGGTAGTCGGGTGCCCAGTCATCGGTGGTGAGCTGAGTCGCGGGCGTCGGCACCTGGGTGAGCAGGTACTGCGCCCACTGAGTCCACAGCAGCTGCCACTTGGCCAGGAACGGCCTGGCCGTCGCGGCGCCGACCCGTCGCGCGTAGGAGGCGGCCATGATGAGCATCCCGGCGGATTCCTCGATCGGCATCTGCTCGCCATTGCCTGGCGCGCGGCCCGGCGCCACCGGGTATACCCCCAGGTCGTGCACGCAGTACCTGGTCTGCGAGTCTTCCCAGGACGGGATGTCCGCCCATAGCGACTCGTCCTGCCAGCCCGGGGACGCGCACCAGCTGAGGATGGGCTCCATCTCCAGCGGGATGAACTCCGGGTCCAGCCACAGCCACATGAGGTAAGCCTGGTCGAAGATGTCGACACTGTTGACGTCGCCGTCCGAGGAGATCTCCTTACCCAGCACCCACGGGCTACCGTCCGGGCTGATCGCGACCTCCATTCCGCCGTAGCACTGCCGCGCGGCGAGCGCGCAGAGGGCGGAGTACCCGGGGCCGGCCGCGTAGGTCGCGGCGCCCTCGATCTTCGCGTCGAGCGCGGCGGCCCGGATACGCGCGGCTGACGCGTCGGCGAGGAAGAAGTCGGCGACCTCCGTCCAGTCCTGCCAGTACTTGGTCCACCACGGAAGGATCGGCGTGGCGTCCGGGCCGTAGCTGATCAGCGGCGTGCGGACGTGACCGATGGCGTAGCTGACCGACTGCTCCGCGCCGGTGACGGTGCCCAGGTCGCTGGCGAACGCGAACACCGGCTGGTCGTCGTCGACGGCGCGGTAATCGGTGTCGTTCGTGTCACTGAGGCTGCCCGCGGTCGTGAACTGGTTCCTGACGTCGACGGCATACCCGGACTGGTAGGTCAGGTTCCTGGCGAGCGGAGATCCCCAGATCGCACTCCCCCAGTTCGCCATCTGGGTGTCTTCGGTCAGCGGGTCCGGGGTCTGCAGCTGCACGGACCAGTAGCGGTTGAGCCTGGTCGTGCTGGCGTCCCAGGTGATGACATCGGATTCATCGGAGGACGCCCACTCGCCGGTGATGTCGGCGTACAACCTCACCGTATGGGCGGCGCCGTCGATGGCGCGCACGCTGACGGTCAGCAGTGTGAACGGCACGGACTCGCGCTTCAGGTCCCCCGGTTCGATCGGTGACAGCCACTCGGCGGTCAACTCGACGCCACCCGCGTTGAGCGTGAAGATGGACCTGGTGGCGGTGACCTGCAGGGACGTCTGGGTCAAGGCGGTAGCGCCGGGCTGGCCCGCCCAGGCGTAAACCTGTCCATCGATGCTGACCAGCCCGGCGAACCCGCGGTCATTGCCGTACCAGAACTGCGGGACGGCCGACGTCAGGTCCGTCGCCGGCAGCCACGTCGACAAGTACGGGGAACGCACAGCGAGCGGTACGGACGGCGGACGGACCTCCGCGCCGCCGAGCAAAATGGCCGGTGCCTGCGTGGCCGCGGCGGACTTGGCTGCCGTGCTCGTACTCGTGGCGGCCGCGGCGCGCTGCGCGTCCAGTAGTCCGTTCACGGGCGCCAAGGCGGCCGCGGCGCTGACGGCCTTGAGGAAGGTCCTACGATGCGGGCGACTGGACATGGCGGACTCCTCGCGGTTTACCCATGTTTTCGATCGACTTAGTGACATTAACGCGCATTACTGCTGTGATCAAGGTGGCGCCAGCGTGATGAGTGCAGTCCCGGTAGTCCGCGATTTCACGGCCCGAGGAACGCACCGTTGCTGGTTGGTGCGGCCTTGCCCATGCAAGAGTGCGGGTAGTGCAGCACCGACCAGAAACGGCGTACTCGGGTCGGCGGCTTACGGTCTCAGAAGTAGACGGCTTCTTGGCGGGTGTAGGCGCGGCTGCTGAGGGTGTCACGGCGGGCGGCGGCCGGGAACAACGTCGCGACGGTGGCGGCGACGAGTCCGCAGCCGAGCACGCACGCGATCGTCTCGGGAGACAGGCTGACCGCGATGCCCCAGCCGATACCGCTGGCGGCACCTTGCGCGTTGATCAGCCGCGGCGCGAGGGCGAGGCCGGCCGCGAGTCCGGCGCTCACCCCGGCCAGGGTGAGGATCATGGCCGACACCACCCTGGTAACGACCACCTGCCGTGGGGTCAGGCCCATCGCCTGGAGCACGCCCGCCTCGTTCAGGTGGTCTCGGCGCCCGATCGCGGTGGCGGTGACCAAGTTCGCCAGTCCGGTGAGCGCCAGCACCATCACCGCGATGACGAGCACCACCCGGACCACCCCGAGTCCGTCGGCCGGGTTGGGCAGGACGTCCACGTCCAACTGCCCGCCCGACGCCGTAAGCAGATAGGACCGCGCGGCAGTGTCCGACACTCCCGGCTTTAGTTCTACACTCCAAAACGCCGGTTGCGATGCCCCTCCGGCCGCCTTGAGCGCGTCGAGGCCGAAAACCAGCACGTCCCCGTTGCCGGTGGCGTCAAGGGCTCTGCCGACGATGTGAAAGATCACCGGGACACCGTCAATGGTGGGGTTGATCCACGCACCGACCTTGACGTGCAGCAGGTCGAGCAGGGCTTGCCCGGCGACCGCCTCGTCCGCGCTGCGGTACATCCGGCCCTGTGCGATATCGAGCGGGTACGGGTGGCTGGAGTACCCCATCGCGTCCGCGACGAAGGTCCCGTTGTCGCCCGGCAGCAGGGGGTCGAACTCGGCGCCCGGGAAGACGCTCTTCACCTGCGGATCCCGGGCCAGGATCGAGTTGAGCTGCGCGGGCTGGAGACCGCCCGGGCTAACCCGCAGCGTCGCGGCCAGGCCGACGCCGCCCGGGTCGCTGGTGAATGAGCTGATCGTCGACCAGCACGCCAGCGCGATCGTGATCATCACGGTCGGGATGGCGAGCCCGAGCACTGTCAGTACAGCGGGCATCCGGCGGATCACCGAGTCCCTGGTCCCGAGCACGAGGGCGGGCGGCAGTCTCACCAGCAGCGACAGCCGGGTAAGCAGCGACAGGTGGCCGCGCGGCGGCGACGGCCGGACCACGGCAACCGGGGAGACCCGGCCGGCCCGCCACGCCGGGATGGCGGTCGCGATCGCGACGGTCCCGATCGTGCCCGCCGCGATCAGCGCGGTCGCGGCCGGTGGCAACGAGCCGAAGGTGACAGAAAGCGTCACCAGCCTGGTGACGCCCAGCCCGAGAGCGGTGCCGATAACGCCGAGCGCGGTCTGCTCGGCGAGCAGCATCCGGACCACCTGTCCGGGGGTAAACCCGAGCGCTTTCAGCATCGCGAGGTCCCGCCGCTGCAGCAGCACCCGCCCCGCGGTGACGTTGGCGATCGCGCAGGGCGCCGCCACCAGCGCGATGATCCCGATCAGCGCGAGCAGCAGCCCGAGCAGCCGGTCATCGCTGGCCATGGAGTTCATCACCTCCTGGCTGGTGACGACCCGCTCTACCGGCGAGGATTCGCTCGCGCCGTTATAGGCGTCAAAAATTTCCTGGACGGCCACGCCTGAATCGTTCGGGTCGGTGAGCCGGAGCCCGACAACCTCCTCGGTCTCGCTGGCTACCGGCTCGACGCGATTCAGCAGCGGGGCCTGAACCCAGATCAGCCCGGGAGTCCACTGCGGGTAGAACCCCTGATCGGCGGTGCCCGCGATGCCGATGACCCGCATGCTGACCTGCGTGCCGTCAATGCCGTCAACGGTGATCAGCGATCCGGTCCCGATGCGCGCCGCGGTGGCGAACGACTGCTCGACCACAACGCCGTCCGGGCTGCCGGCTCGCAGCCAGCTGCCGCCGGTGACGAGCGGCGCGGACATGGCCGACGGAGTCGCGGTCATCGCGAGCAGTTCGGCGGGAAGCCGCTGGCCATCGGTGATCATCGTGGCGGGCGCGGCCGCGCCGGGGCCGGAGACCGCCTTGACCCCGGTGAGGGTGGCGAGCGGTCGTACCGGAGTGCCGGCTTTCAGGTAGACGGTGACGTCGGCGCCGTGCGTGCGGGCGAACAGTGCGCTCCACGGATCGATTGCGCCGGCGAGCAGCATGGTCGCCAGGATGAGCGCGGTGACCACGCCGGTTACCACGCCGACGGTGGCGATGGCCTGCGCGCGCCTGGCCCGCAGGTCGGCTCGCACCCACCGCAGCGTGCCGCGCACGGCAGCGTCAGCCTCTCAGCTCGAGGACACTCCGCAGGGAGCCGCCGGGCGGCGAACCCGGTTGCATGGCCGCGTCGTCGGCGATCATTCCGTCGAAGAGGTTGATCACCCGGTCCGCCTGGCTGGCCACCCGGGCGTCGTGCGTGACAAGCACGATCGCCTGGCCCTTGGCATGCTCGCCGCGCAGCAGTCGCAGCACGTCCCTGGTGCTGGCGCTGTCCAGGCTGCCGGTCGGCTCGTCGGCGAGCAGCAGGCACGGCGAGTTCGCCAGTGCACGGGCCAGCGCGACGCGCTGCTGCTCGCCGCCGGAAAGCTGTGCTGGCGCGGCGCTGGCCTTGTCGGCCAGTCCTAGTTCGTCAAGGAGTTCCTCGCGCCTTTTGCGTGCCTGGCGGCTGCTGGCCCCGGCGAGCAGCGCGGGCAGTTCCACGTTGTCCGCGACGGTCATTCCGGACAGCAGGTTGAAGAACTGGAAGACGAAGCCGACGTGCTTGCGGCGCAGCACCGCCCACTGCCCGACCGACAGTTCGTCTACCCGTTTGCCGCGCAGCCAGATCTGCCCGCTAGTCGCCGGTTCCAGCCCGGCCAGGATGTGCAGCAGGGTGGATTTTCCCGATCCCGATGATCCCATGATGGCGACGAACTCGCCCGGTGCCACGTCCAGGTCCACGCCGCGCAGTGCTGTGACCCTGGGTGTCCATGTCTTGACCAGGCTTCGCGCTTTCAGCAGGACCGGAGCGTTCACACAAGCTCCTCCTGGCATCTCTCCAGCCAGTCGAGGTCCGCCTGCAGGTGCAGGATGGCGCCCTCGATCAGCAGCCGGGGGGCGACCTCTCGGGTCGCTGACTGCAGCTCGGTAAGGTTGCGCACCGCGCGGTAGTAGTACCGGCGCTGGGAGTTGATCAGCTCCATCCGGTCGGCCAGCCCGGCGCGCGGCGCGAGGATCAGCTTGACGAAGAAGTCATCGCGCACCCGCGGCCCCTCGCACGGCTCGGCCACCCATTCGGCCAGCGCCTCGCGGCCCTTGGCCGTCAGCTCGTAGACCTTCTTGTCCGGACGGCGGTCCTGCGCGACCGACTGGCTGCTGACCAGGCCGTCGGACTCCAGCCGTTTCAGCGTGACGTAGATCTGGCCGATGTTGGGCGACGGGTACGCCTCGCCGAACGTCTGCTCCAGTGCGATCTTGAGCTCGTAGCCGTGTGCTGGTTCCTTGGCCAGCAGGGCCATCAACGGCAGCCGCATTCCGTCACCTCCATCGTGAGATTACTGCCGATGTTAGGCCCTTGACAGATACATAACAAGGGTGCATAACAAGTATGTATCCCGACGAGGGGCCGGAGGTCCGCGATGAGGCGAACGCTAGCGGCAGCGACAGCGATCGTGTGCCTGCTGCTGGTGACCAGTTGCGGTCTGTGGGGCTCTTCAGCGGGAGTGCCGTCCGACGGGGGGCCGGTCCTGGTCGCCGGCAACCAGGCCGGCCCCGTGACGTTCGCGACCGGGAAGGACAACGCGTCGTTCTTCGCGGCGCTCGTCGCCCGGTGGAACGCCGCGCATCCCGCCGAGCGGATCACGCTGCTGCTGCTTCCCGAGGCCGAGAACGGGCAGCTCGCGCAGCTGTCGGCGAATCTGCAGGCGAAGAACCCGCTGTACGACATCATCGACATGGACGTGGTCTGGACGACCGAGTTCGCCGCCAACGGCTGGATCTTGCCGCTGGACGCGAACTCCTTCCCGCTACGCGATTTCCTCGCTCCCGCGGTCAATACCGCGGAGTACGCGGGGCGGCTGTACGCGGTGCCGTTCTACAGCAACGCCGAACTGCTCTATTACCGCTCGGACATCCTCAGCCGGGCGGGCGTCAGCCCGCCGCGCACCTGGGCGCAACTCGAAAAGCTCGCCGCCACCGTCGCGCCGCGCTACGGACTCGGCGGGTACGTGAGCCAGTTCTCCGACTACGAGGGACTGACGGTGAACTTCGCGTCCGCGGTGCAGTCCGCGGGCGGGTCGATCCTGGACGGCGGCAAGGTCACCGTCGACTCCCCGCAGGCACTCAAGGCACTGGAGTTCCTGGTCAGCGGGTTCCGCGAGGGCTGGATCCCGAAGGCGTCGCTCAGCTACGAGGAAGAGTCATCCCGGCAGGCGTTCCAGTCCGGCAAAGCCTTGTTCCTCGCCAACTGGCCATATGTCTATGGAGACCTGAGCACCCTCGTTATGGAAAAGAAAGTTGGC
>JBEKHI010000338.1:0-9245 GCA_050012355.1 Streptosporangiaceae bacterium
AGATGATCGACTCCGGCGACGGTGATCTCGCGCACCGGCGGCGGATGCAGGGCCACCTGGACGCGATGCTCGCGTTGTGCGAGACGGTGGAATGCCGCCGCGCCCAGTTGCTCGCTTATTTTTCAGAACGCGCGCGCTCCTGCCAGAACTGCGACACCTGCATCACCCCGCCGGAGGTGTGGGACGGGACGGTGGCCGCGCAGAAGCTGCTGTCGACGGTGGTCAGGCTGGCGCGGAAGAACCAGCGGTTCGGCGCCGGCCAGCTCATCGACATCCTGCTGGGACGCTCCACCGAGAAGATACGGCAGTACGGGCACGAGTCGCTCCCCGTGTTCGGGATCGGCACCGATCTGCGCGAGGCTGAGTGGCGCGGCGTCGTCCGGCAACTGCTGGCCAGCGGGCTGCTGGCGGTCGAGGGCGAGTACCAGACGATCGCGCTGTCGGCTACCAGCGGCGAGGTGCTCCGCAGCGAGCGCCAGGTCATGATGCGCCGGGATCCCGTTCCCGTGAAAGCCCCCAAGGCCGCGAAGACCGCCAAGGCCCCCGCGGCTGACCTGGACCCAGAGGACACCGGGCTCTTCGAAAAGCTCCGCGCCTGGCGGGCCTCTACCGCGAAGGAACAGGGCGTCCCCGCCTACGTTATTTTTCACGACGCGACGCTCCGCCAGATCGCGTCCGCCAAGCCGTCCAGCCTGGCCGCGCTGGCGGAGATCAACGGTGTGGGCGAATCGAAGCTCGCCAAGTACGGCGAGCCGGTGCTGGCCATAACTGGCGAGCAGGGCCTGACCGCCAGCCCTTGAGCCCATGGATGTCCCATCGATGGCCGCCCAGCCCCAGCGATGGGACATCCATGGGGCGATAGCTTCGCGATTCTAGGTACATTTGTCGCATGGCGGATGGGGAATCGAGGCTACCGGAGCTCCGGGCCTCGCATGAGGACCGGGATCGGGCGATCGAGCTGCTGCGGGTGGCCGCGGGCGACGGCCGACTGACGATCACCGAGCTTGACGAGCGGATCGAGCAGGCGACCGCGGCCCGCACCTACACCGAACTGGCCAAGGTGACCGCGGACCTCCCGGCCAATCCCGCCGCCGCGGGAGTCGAGCCCAAGGAAGTCAGCCGTATCTCCTGCACCAGCGGACACGCGAAACGAGACGGCCGCTGGGTGGTGCCGCAGCGCATGGAGATCAAATGCACCAGTGGCCACGTCGTACTGGACTTCACCAACGCGGTGATCACTCAGCCCGTGCTGCGGATTGACGCCGAGGTGCGTAGCGGCCACCTCAGGCTCATCACCAAGCCCGGCATCGTGGTGGACGCCGACGACGTGGCGGTGCGCAGCGGGCATGTGAACGTGAAGGCCCCCTGGGGCTACGACGTGCCGGTGACGCTCCGCATCGAGGTCAGCGGCAAGGTCGGCAGCGGTCACTTCCAGGCGTCCCCGCGGCGCAGGAACCTCTGGCAATGGCTCACCCGGGCACCGAAACCGTGGCAGCTGACCGCGGCCTGATCGCCGAGCTGGACCGGCTCGCGCGTTATGACGACGAGTCGATCGTGCACGAGGAGTGGATTCACCAGCGGTACGACGGCGGTTTCGCGGCGAGCTACGCACCAGCGCGTACGGCGGCGGTCATCACGGCCTGGCACGAGGCGGGCCACGCGGTCGCGGCGCTGACCGTCGGAGCGCGATTCTCCTCCGCGTCGATACGGCAGGGAAACGGCAGCGCCGGCCGGGTGCACAAGATCGGCGGCGAGGGTTCGCGGGCTTACGTCGTGGCGGCGGCCGGTCAGGTCGCTGAACGGCTACGTGACTGGTCAATGCCGGTCAACGATGATCAACTACGGTCATGGCTGGCAACGTGGAAACATGACGGTGGCGACGCCGCCCGATTTCGCCGGACGATACCCGGCGACCCGGTGGCGGCCTGGCGACACACCGAGGAACTGCTGACGCCGCGGCGGCTCGCGATCAGGCAGGTAGCCCGGGCGCTGCTGGTGTCCCCGCGTTTTCTCAGGTACGAGACGGTGTCCGCCATCGCCGGTACCATTCCGGAAACTCGGTGAGGTCCTTCAGCACCACGTCGGCGCCCGCGTCCCGCAGATCTTGCTCGCCGAACGAACCGGTCGGCACACCGACCGCCACTACACCCGCGGTCCGCGCCGCGCTCATGTCCGCGGGGGTGTCGCCGATGTACACCGCCGCATCAATTTTTTTCAAAACGACGGCTTTCTCAGGCCCATGGACGAACGTGAACACCTCGTCGGCGTCGAGGTCCACGGCGCGCAGGCTCGGCTCCACCGAGATCGCGTGCTTGGCGGTGATGATCACGGCGCGGCTCCCGGCCTCCCGTACGGCGGCGATAGCCCGCGCGGCTCCGGGCAGAGCGGTCGTCTGTTCTGGTGCCAGCTGGACGTAGTTGCGCCGGTAGATCTCCGCGGTGCCGGCTATCCGGTCGGCCGGGAACCAGTAGGACAGCTCGTCCTCCAGCTTGATGCCAAGCCGCGCGTCGGCCTGCGCGAGGTCGATGGGGACGCCGGTCTCGCGGGCCACCGCGGCGAACGACGCCAGGATCGCCGGGCGTGAGTCGATAAGCGTCATATCCAGGTCAAACCCAACAGGGCCGGTCACCGCCACCCTGGCTACTGTACTAGCGTGGCTGCTGTGGCGATCTCACCGCACATCGCGCGGCTACGCGCTGTCGTCGGGCACGAACTGCTAGTGCTGCCGTCGGTCGCGATGCTGCTGACCGATCCGGATGGCCGGATCCTGCTGTCCCACCCGACCGGGCACAGCGACGGCTGGCACATCATCGGCGGTGCCGTCGATCCCGATGAGTCGCCGCGGGAAGCGGCCGTCCGGGAGGCGCACGAAGAGCTGGGCGTGAAGATCCGGCTGGGCCGGCTGCTTGGCGCGTTCGGCGGACCTGATTACGTGGTGACCTATCCGAACGAGGACGTCGTCGCGTACGTGAGCGTGTGCTACGAGGCGTTCATCGTGTCGGGCAGCCCGGTCCCCGACGGCGAGGAACTCGACCGGGTCGGCTGGTTCACCCGCGACGAACTGCGCGACGCGAAGCTCAGCCGGTTCGCGCGGGCACTGCTCACCGATGCCGGCTACCTAACCTGATTCCTCGCTCGAGGATGTCGAACGCCCGGTTGATCAGGTCGAGCGCTCGGTCGCGGACCTCGACTGGGGCGGTGCCTTGCCGCGTCCACACCTCCACCATGCGGACAACCATCCGGTGGGTGCTCAGCACTTGGTGTGCTAGTACTCGCGCGGTCAGATCATCGTCGAGGCGCTCGGCCAGCGCGGCGGCGACGGCGTCCTCGTGATCGGCCCACATCCGCTCTCCCCTGGCCTGGAGATGGGTGCTGCCCGCGAAAACTTTGCGGAACTGGGTGCTGGGGCCGTTGGGGTGGCTGGCGAACCTGGGCAGCTCCCGGCGTCGCAGGCCAGCTAGCACCGGCTCGCCAGAGCGCTGATCGGCGACCGCGTCCAGCCAGTGCTGCTTGACTTCCTCATCCTTGTCGAAGAACAGGTCTTCCTTGGCGGGAAAGTAGTTGAACACCGTCTTCACCGACACGCCCGCGGCCTCCGCGACCTCGGCGACGGTTGTCTGGTCGAACCCGCGCTCCGCGAACAGGCGCATCGCGGTATCGGCGATCAGCGTCCGGGTCGCGCGCTTCTTGCGCTCCCGCAAACCGGTTTTCTCTTCCACGGCCCTCCTATAAACTTATAGTCCGATATAAAATTATATCAGACACTACTTTCGAGGTGAACCATGCTATCCGGTGAGCGCACCCCGGTGCTGATCGTTGGCGGCGGTCTTGTGGGCCTGTCCGCCGCGCTGTTCTTGCAGTATCACGGCGTCGGCTTCACGCTGGTAGAACGCCGCGACCACGCCTCCGTGCTCCCCCGGTCACGCGGCGTGCACATGCGCACCGTCGAGATGTTCCGCCAGATCGGGATCGAGGACCGGGTCCAGGCGGCGGGAGCGTCGGCGGTGAAGATGGGCGCGTTCGGCGGCGCCCGCATCGGCTCGACGATGCTCAGCTCGGAGGCTCTCCAGATCGGCGGTCCCCGGGGCATCCTCGGGAGTGACGCGAGCCCGTCACGGTTCTGCTTCTGCCCGCAGGTGCTACTTGAGCCGGTGCTAGCCGATATCGTCCGCGAACGTGGCGGCGACCTGCGGTTCGGTGCCGAACTCACGGACTTCAGGCAGGACGACGAGGGCGTGTCGGCCGGTCCTATAAGAGCCGACTACCTCATCGCGGCGGACGGCGGCGGGAGCTCGATCCGGCGGGAGCTTGGCATCGGAAGCTGGACGCTGCCGCCCACCCACCATTATCTCAACCTGTTCTTCCGAGCCGATCTCACCGACCTGGTCCGGGACCGCACGTTCAGCCAGTGCGAGATCGCGAACGAAACCGTCCGCGGAGTCATGGTGTCCATGAACAACACCGACCAGTGGTCGTTCCACCTCGAGTACGACCCCGCTCGGGGCGTCCCGGAGGATTGCGAGGAGCTGATACGGGCGGCGATCGGCGTGCCGGATATCCCGGTCACATTGCTGGCAAGCAGCGCCTGGGACACCGGCGTCCACGTCGCCGACGAGTACCGGCGGGGGCGCGTGTTCCTGGCCGGTGACGCGGCCCACCAGCACGCCCCGTGGGGCGGGTTCGGCGCCAACGCCGGGATCGCCGACGTGCACAACCTCAGCTGGAAACTCGCCAGCGTGCTCGCCGGCCACGCCGGCCCGGCGCTGCTGGACACCTACCAGCCGGAACGGCGCCCGCAGGCGGTGCTGGCCGCCGAGCAGGCCCGGCTCCGCACCGACTTCCTGGCACGGTACGGCGTGGCGAACACGTCCGGCCAGGTGGACTCCGGCGCGGTCATGACGCGCTACTGCTATGTGTCCGCGGCTTCTCCTGGTGAGAGCGATCGGGTGGATCACCTCGAGGGGCAGGTGGGCACCCGGGTACCGCACGCATGGGTTGCCGACGGGGTCTCGACTCTCGACCTGTGCGGCCCGGGCTTCGCGTTGCTGGTCACCGCCGACGTAGCTGCCTGGCGGGCGGCCGCCTCGAAGGTGCGGGGTGTTGACGTCGCGGTCCACGAGATCGGTGCCGACTTGCTGCCGTCCGGAGGCGCGATGCTCGTCCGGCCTGATCAGCATGTCGTGGCCCGTTCAGACCAGGGGCTTCACCCGGACACGCTGCTTCCGGTCCTGGAGTCGATCCTTGACCGTGCGCCGGCGGGGTGATCGGGGAACAGCGCCATAACTAAGATTGCTTTTGTGGAAACGTCCGCGACGTGACGTCGGGTCCTAGCGGCCACCGCGGGGTCGGGGCGAGCCGAGGTCCGAACCGTGAGCGATTACCCGATTCCCGGTGACGACGACCTGCGCGGACCGGGCCGGTTCCTGTGGTGGCTGGTGATCAGCCAGCGTTGGCGGGTCCTGCTGGGGGCACTGCTCGGCACGGCGTGGATGATCGGTCTGGTATTGCCGCCGTACGTGCTTTCCCTCGCTATCGACGACGGCTTGCAGCCCCGGAGGTTCTCCTCGCTCGTGGGCTGGGTGCTGGTGCTGCTGGCGATGGGGGTGGTGAACGCCTTCGTGGCCATCTTGCGTCACCGCACGATGACCAAGATCCGTATGGACGGGGCCTTCCTGACGCTGAACGCGGTGGTTCACCGGTCGGTGAGGCTCGGCGGTGCGCCGACCCGGAAGGTGTCGGCCGGGGAGGTGACCACCGTCGGCATCGGTGACGTGTGGGTGATCAGCACCAGCTTGACCGTGGTGGGCCCTGGGGTCGGCGGGGTCATCGCCTACATCGTCGTGGCGGCGCTGCTGCTGGCCATCTCGCCGGTGCTTGCGGTCATCGTCCTGGCGGGGGTACCCGTGGTCGCCGTGCTGGTGGGGCCACCGTTGGGACGGCTGCGGCGGGTGGGGTCGGTCTACCGGGGCCGGCAGGGCGAGTTGACGAGCGTCTTGGTTGACATCGCGGCGGGCCTGCGCGTTCTCAACGGAGTCGGCGGGAAGGACCTGTTCGCCACCCGTTACCGGCGCCGTTCCCGGGCACTGCGTGACGAAGGCTACCGGGTAGGGTCGGTCTCCAGCTGGATCCCGTCCCTCGGCGCCGGGCTGCCGCTGATGTTCCTGGCCGTCGTCACCTGGCTCGCCGCGCGGATGGCGGCCGAGCGCGCCATTTCGGTCGGTGACCTCGTCGCCGTCTATGGCTACGTAGCCGTCCTCGTCGTCCCCGTCGCCGAGTTGATCGAGAGCGGGTCGAACCTGTCCCTGGCGGTGGTCTCCGCCCGGCGGGTGATCACGCTGCTGCGGCTGGGCCGGGACGCGGCGGAGCCTGTGGTCGGCGACGGGCCCGAGGTGCCCGCGGACCTGCACGACCCGGTGTCCGGGTGCCAGGTCGCCGACGGCCGGCTGACCGCGGTGGCGAGCGCACGGCCGGCGGACGCCGCGGCGGTGATCGACCGTCTGGGCCGGTTCACCCCGTCGGACGCGACCTGGGGCGGCATCCGGCTGGACAGCATCGCCCCGTGGCGCTTCCGCGACCGCGTCCTGGTCGCGGACAACGAGGCGGACATCTTCGCCGGAACGCTGCGCGAAGTCGTCGCGGGCCGGTTCGACCCGGACGACCGGGCCGTTGCCCTGGCGGTTTACACCGCTGCCGCCGATGACATCGTCGAAGGTCTGCCCGACGGAGCAGCGTCGGCCATCGAGTCACTGGGCCGCAACCTTTCCGGCGGGCAGCGGCAGCGCGTCCGCCTGGCCCGTGCCCTGCTAGCCGATCCCGAGGTGCTGCTCGCCGCCGAACCGACCTCGGCGGTCGACGCGCACACCGAAGCGGTGATCGCGGACCGGCTCGCCGCCGCCCGTTCCGGCCGCACCACGCTGGTGACGACCACCTCGCCCCTGCTCCTGGACCGGGCGGACGTCGTGCACTACCTCATCGAGGGCCGGGTAGCCGCCACCGGCACCCACCGCGAACTGCTGGAAAGCCAGCCCGGCTACCGCCGGCTGGTCTCCCGCGATCTGGAAGAGGTGCCCTAGTGACCAGCGATACCGGGTCACAAGCGGGCCACCTGCCGGTGGCTGACCCACCAGCGGTGCGCCGGGCAGCGTACCGCCTCATCCATCGCTACCGGGCCGCGGTGACCTGGATCCTCGTGCTCAACGGGCTTGCCACGGCGGCCGGACTGGCCGGGCCATGGCTGCTGGGCAGCATCATCAACGTGGTGGAGTCCCACGGCAGTCTCGGCAGCGTAGACCGGCTGGCGCTGCTGATCCTGCTGTCCGCACTGCTGCAACTCGTCCTCACCCGCCACGCCCGCTACCTCGCCGCCCGCTTCGGGGAACGACTCTCCGCGCACATCCGTGAGCAGTTCCTCGACCGGCTCCTCGACCTGCGGCCCGGCGTCGTGGAGCACCTTGTCACCGGCGACCTGGCCGCCCGGGGCGCCGGTGACGTCAACAGCGTCACCACCACCATGCGCGACGGCGCCCCGGACATCCTGATCGCCATCCTCCAGGCGGTCTTCGTCATCGTCGCGGTCTTCATCGTCGACCCGCTGCTCGGCGCCTGCGGGGTGGTCAGCCTGGCCGGCGTCGTGGTGGCGGCCCGCTGGTACCTCCGGCGGGCCCGCAGCGCCTACCTCGCGCTGGCCGCGGCCAACTCATCTCTCGCGGAAGTGCTCGTCAGCACCGTCCAGGGTGCGCGAACCGTCGAGGCGCTGAGCCTGCAGGACCGCCGCCTTGAGGCCAGCGCCGATGCGATCGATTACTCCCGGCGCAGCAGGCTGCGGGCCCTGGCGCTCCGCACGGTGCTGTACCCGGTCATCGATGTCTCGTATGTCCTGCCACTCGCCGGCGTCTTGCTCGCCGGCGGCGCGCTGTACGACCACCGCGCTATCAGCCTGGGCGCGGTGGTCACCTCCGCCCTGTACCTGCGGCAGCTCGCCGGACCGCTGGAGACGATGCAGATCTGGATCGAGCAGCTCCAGACCAGTACGGCCTCGTTCGCACGGCTCGAAGGGCTCAGCCCCCTGCCGCGCTCGCAGCCGGCCGCCGATGTCGTTCCCGCCGACGACCAGATCGTCGTCGACGACGTCCGGTTCAGCTACCGGGCCGGGCACGACGTGCTGCACGGTGTCCGTCTGGAGGTGCGGCCAGGGGAACGCCTCGCGATCGTCGGGCCGTCCGGCGCGGGCAAGTCCACGCTGGGGCGGCTGCTGGCCGGAATCGAGCATCCGGGCACCGGATCCGTGACCGTGGGCGGCGTGCCGGTCTGCGACCTGCCGCCCGATCAGCTGCGCCGCCACATCGTCCTGGTGACCCAGGAGCACCATGTGTTCCGCGCGTCGGTCCGGGACAACCTGCTGATTTCCAAGCCGGGTGCTAGCGACGCCGAGCTGCGCGCCGCACTCAGCGCGGTCGGCGCCACCTGGGCGGACGAACTACCCGACGGACTGGACACCGAACTCGGCCCCCAAGGGCACCGGCTCGACAGCGCTCAGGCGCAGCAGCTCGCCCTGTCCCGGGTCGTGCTCGCGGACCCGCATACAGTCATCCTCGACGAGGCCACCGCGTCGCTGGACCCGACGACGGCACGCGACACCGAGCGGGCACTGGCGGCCGTACTCAAAGGCCGCACGGTCCTGGCCATCGCTCACCGGCTGCACACCGCGCACGACGCCGACCGGGTGGCCGTCATGGAGGATGGCCGGCTAACCGAGCTGGGAACCCATGACGATCTCGTCGCAAGCAAGGGAGCCTATGCCCGCCTGTGGAATTCGTGGCACGGCGAACGACCGCAGCAAGGGATGCCCCAGTCCTCACCCGACCTCTTAAGTCAATGGCGTATGGATTAGCCGGTGAGGGCAGGCTCGGTGGCGGCGGGGCTAACCGCCTGGCGCCGGGCACTGGACCAGGCGCGCACCCCGATCACCGTCAGCGCCGCGAGCGCGGTGCGGCGGGTACGGCTGCTCTTGCCCGGATAGGTGCTATGCATAGCAACCGGCGTGCCGTCTACCTCGGCACGCCGGGGGCCGACCAGCGTCCGCCGATATTGATATGTGATATTAGCGAGTCGTTGATGGCTTAGACCGGGGGCCGTGCGGCTCAGCCGGGAAATTCCGTGACGCCGAGGGCGAAGTCCCAGTTCCCCACCCCGTGGCGGGCGAGGCCCATCGCGATCACGCCCGCTCCTTCCAGCCAGTACGCCAT
>JBEKHI010000339.1:0-9234 GCA_050012355.1 Streptosporangiaceae bacterium
GGCCCGGCCGCCCGGCTGCGGAAAGCCTGCCCCGCCTGGGTAAAGCTGCGCGCGAACGCGTATACGGCGAACAGCAGGACCAGCGCGAGGACCGTGACACCCGGCCAGGCCAGGGCCATGATCCCGATGATGATGGAGAGGATGCCCAGAAGTGCGGAGGAAACAGGTGTAGGTCGGTACATACTGCTCACTGTGACCGACCGCGGTCCTGATTTCCAGAGGCATTTGATCGCACGCGCCTCACCGATGCGGCCGGTTCCGCCGTTAGACGGATGCGGCCGGTTCCCGCCGTTAGCGGGAGCCGGCCGTCGTTCATTACTTCTTGAAGGCGTCCTTGATTTTCTCCCCGGCCTGCTTCACGTTGCCCTTCGCCTGGTCGGCCTTGCCTTCGGCCTCCAGCCCCGGGTCGCCTAGCGCCTTGCCGGTTTCCTTCTTGACGGCGCCCTTAGCCGCCTGGGCCTTGTCTTTTGCCTTATCCGAAGCGCTCACAGTCGCCCCCTTCTCTCGGTTGCTCCTGCCACCTGCCCGCGAAAGGCAGCTGTAACCTCGGATAGCTCCGTGACGGAACTCACGAGTCCCAGTGCGGAGGGCGTTCGCCGCATAGCCGCTCGTCATCGTCCGGTTCGGGGGCCTCGCCCCAGCCGATGCCGGTTTCGTCCGAGCTTTTCGCCGGCAGGGCCGGTTTGTCGTCTGGTTCAGCTCGCATGACACCCATTATCCCGCCTGCTATCCCGCTCCGCCGCCGCCCCGTGAAGGGCAGCGATGAGTCATCGATGCCCGTAGAGGGGCCTGGATGTGACATCGCTGCCCTTCGTGGCGGCTTGGGTGAGGGTGGTAGCGGTGTGGACGATGCTGGCGATGGCTTCCTCGGGGTCGAGTCCATGCAAGTCGGTGAGGCTGAATAGCGCTTCGGCGCTCACGACGACCGCCAGGTCGCGTTTGAGCTGTGCGAGGGCGGCGGGGCCGAGTGCGTCGTCCAATGGGGCGAGCGCATGGTCGATCAGGCCGAACCGCAGGCCGGGGCGAGCGGATGCCTGGCCAGGCTTGGTGATTGTCGCCGCGATCAAGGCGCGGACCACGCCTTGGCGGCTCAGGACGTGCCGCAGCAGGAACTCGGTAGCGGCAGCGATGCGCGCCACCGGGTCGTTGGAGTCAGCGACCGGTTCGAGTGCTTCGGCCGGGCTGGGCAGATGATCGGCGATGGCCTCGCTCAGCAGGCTGGCGAGATCGGGGAAATAGCGGTACGCGGTGGCCTCGGAGACCAGCGCCACCTTCGCGATTTCTGGCATGGTCACCTCGCGGCCGGTGCTGCTGAGTTCGGCCGCGGCCTGGACGATCGCGTTGCGCGTCCGAAGCTTCTGGTTGACCCGGCCCGACGTTTGCTCTGTTATCACCGGTCCGCCTCTCCTGCCGAGCGCTTTAGTGGGAGTTTACTATGTTCACGCGAGCCCACTCTCACAACGGAGCCGAGGTCCCGCCGCGGGCCCGCGCACCAGGTGCGGGGCCCGCAACGGAGAGCCGTCAGTCACCATCGGGCTTGACCACGTTCTGAACGAAGTCCCCGATGGCACCGAGCACCGCGCCGGGCTGCTCGATGTGCGGGAGGTGCCCGGCCTCGGCGATGGGCTGGAAGTGGCCGTTGGGGAAGGTGGCCGCGTAGGTACGGCCGTACTCGGCCGAGAACAAGCGGTCTTCCTCGCCCCAGGCGACCAGCACCGGCACGGTGACGCGGTGCAGGCGCCGACGCAGCTTCGGCGCGAACAGGAAGTCCTCGCCCAGATAAAGCGCGAGGGCCTGCTGGTTGGCAACCGCCGCCGCGCGCTGCTCCTCGCTCATCGCGGCGGGGTCGGGGCGGAGGGCCTGGTTGTAGAACGACAGCGGGCCGATCTCGGCCGGCGCCAGGGTGCGGATGTCGATGATCTGGGTCGCGTTGTCCGGACGGATCCCGGTCGCGTTTAGCAGCACCATCGCCTTGATCCGGCCGTCGATGTCGCGCAGCGCCATCTCGGATGCGATCCAGCCGCCGACGGAGTTCCCGATGACCATCACCTTGTCCAGCCCAAGCTCGGCGAGCAGGTCCAGGTAAGCGTCGGCCAGGTCGGCAACGGAGTCCAGCCATGGCACCCGGGGGGTGCCGTCGAACCCGGGATGGATCGGGGTCACCACGTAGGTCTGCTCGGAGAGCGCCGCCGCGAGCCCGGCCATCGACCTCGACCCGGCGCCGCCATGCAGGAGCAGCACGGCCGAGCCGGGCGAAGAGGTCGCGTCGCCGCGCTCGTCGATGGTGACTTCCAGTCCGTTCCCGAGCTTGATGGTCCGGGGAGTCGTGACAGTTGCGTTCATGAGAGGTTATTCCCTTCGTGAGAGCTTGCTTGCATGAATATAGCAAGTCAAGTCTCTTCATGCAAGTCGACTATCACGAAGAGGGTGGTTCGTTGGACTGTGAGCTGGGTCACAAAAAAAATTGCCGGATTTGCCAATCCATTTCCGGACTAGGCCCGAATGAGAGATGTGGGTGGGTACGCGGGCGGCCCATCGTGGCCCTCGCAGCGGCCGGGGCCTTGGGGACTCCGGCCGCTGCCCGCGTGCGGTCAACCAGGGGTCCGCCTGACCCTGCTGGTGCTCATCGCGATCGCCGAGGCCTGCGACCTCACCTTCGGATAAGCGGTCATTGCCGGCCCGTAGCCACGCGATGTAGTCGGCGACCGCGCGTTCGGTGTCGTAGCCGGGCCGGTACCCGGTGTCCTGCTGGAGGCGGGTGATGTCGAGGTAGTTCCGCTGGCCGGTCCCGCCACCCGGCAGCTCGACCTGGGCGTCCGGGATGACCTTCTTGATCGCGGCGATGACCTCGGCGTTGGACGTCGCGCGGCCGGAGGCGACGTTGTAGGTGCGGTAGCTGAGCTGGTCCGCGAGTTGCAGCAGCGCGATCGCCTGGCCGCAGTCCTTCACGTAACACAGGTCGATCGAGTCTTCCGCGTACACAGGGGCGCGCAGCAGCGAGAGGTCCGGCGCCGTGCCGCGGGCGGCGGCATGCACGAGCTGAGGGGCGGCGAAGAACGGGTCCGCGGCCCGGCCGCGAGGACCCCAGATCGCGGATATGCGGTAGTTGACGATGTCGATGCCGGTAACGCCTGCCAGGTGGTCGGCGAGCAACTCGCCGATCTTCTTGAATGCCGGGATCACGTGGCCTGAGGTCATCGGCAACGGCATATCTTCCCGGAGCGGGCCCTCGGCGGTGACGCCGCCGTATACCCCGATCGTGCTGGCGACGCCGACACGCTGTACGCCCCAGGCCTGGGCGGCCTCAACGATGTTGAACAGCCCGCCGAGTGCCTTCCGCGCGTCCTCAACCGGCTGATCGGAGCTGGGCGGCCAGGGCATCGATCCGGCGAGGTGCACGATGCCGGTGATCTTGTGGCGGGTGCCGATGTCCAGCAGCGCCGGCAGATCGGTGATGTCGGCCCGCTCCACCGCCACCTGGGCACCGGCCAGGCTGGCCGGTACCTCGGGTGCGCGGCGCTGCACCAGCACGCATCCCTCGCCTTGGTCGAGCAAGGCCTGCACGGTGTGGGATCCGATAAAACCCAGACCTCCGGTGACCAAGATCATCGCATCATCCTTATGTCGCGTGGCTGATTATCAGTACTACTGACGATCAGGTTAGCGATAGGATCGAAGAGTGTCAAAGACCGACGGGCCAGGCCCGGAGCTGAGCAGGCGTCTGGGCTACTTGCTCAAGCACGCGCAGCTCCAGATGGCGGAGCTGACCTCGAAGGCGCTGACGCCATACGGCATCGACGGACGGGAACTGGGGGTGCTGTTCGTCCTTGCCGACCGCGAGCCGACGTCTCAGCAGGAGGCGGCGCGGCGGCTGAGTATCGACCGTACGACGATGGTCGCGATGCTGGACACCCTCGAAGGCAAGGGCCTGGTGTCACGTCATCCGGATGCCGAGGACCGGCGCCGCAACGTGGTCGAGCTGACTGGTGCCGGACAAGACATCCTCCAGCGGGCCGTCAAGGCAAGCGATGACGCGGAGCGTGAGTTTCTCGCCGTGCTCAGCCCGCAGGCCGCGCAGCAGCTACGGGACTCATTGCAGACCATCGTGGTCCATCCGGACAGCTGTGCGTAGCATGGTCGCCTGTTCGGCCATCAGTGGGGAGAACCGGTGGACATTACCCAGTTGATCCTTGACGACCATCACGAGCAGCGCAGGCTGTTCGCGATCCTGGAGCAGATCGACCGGTCTGATACCGAGGCGCTATCAGCCGTGTGGGGACGACTGGCGGCGTTTCTCGAGGTACACGCGGCGGCCGAGGAAGCGATCTTCTATCCCGCGCTACTCCAAGTCGGGATCGCCGCGAAGCGGAAGGCCGGGGTGGAGGACGAGACCCTGGACGCCATCCACGACCATAACGAGATCAGGGACGCGGTCACGGAAGCAGCGCGGCATCCGGTGGCCAGCGACGGCTGGTACGCGGCGGTCGCCGGGGCGAACGTGGCCAACGGCGATCACATGGCAGAAGAGGAACGCGAAGGCCTGACCGATTTCCGTCGGCTGGCCTCGCTGCAGCAGCGGCACAACCTCGCTGTCGCCTTCGCCGCCTACGAGGCACGCAATGTCACGGGAGTCCAGCCCGTGGACAAGGATCCGGCCGCCTATGTCAGCCGGGCGGAAGAAGGCACCTGGCCCGTCGGCGGCGGGTCACTACGGGTCGGTGGGCTCAAGCCTTCCTGAGTGATCTGGCATCGGGCGTGCTGACGGGCCAGCGGGCTATGGGCCGCTGGCCCGTCATGGTGAAAACACGCCTAGCGAGGACGGCTAACCGCCCGCTCTAATGCGATGAAACTGATCAGCAGCCGTCGTACGCTGACCAGTTGGACGCGCCGCCGTCGGCGATGGCGGTGTCGAACACCTCGTTCTGCTCGGCCACGCTGGCGTCGCCGAAGTCAGCCGGGTTCCCGCCGTAGGCAGCCCAGGTCGAGGCGCTGAACTGGTAGAGGCCGTAGTGGCCGCTGGAGTTCATGACCTGGCTGTCGCCACCAGACTCGCGTTCGATCACGCATTCCTGGAACGAACTGCTGCCGGTGTACGTGCTCGTGGGCTCGGCGGTCGTTGCCGAAGCCGACTGCTCCGTGCTGGCCGGCTCCGTGCTCGCAGTCTCCGTGGCAGCCGCCGGGGCAGGGGCGGGCGCTAGCTGCGAGGGTGCGGCCGGGATGTGCGCGGGCTTGGCCGGAACAGTCAGGACCAGCCCCGCGTCGATGTTGTTCGCCCAGCGGATCTTGCTGTGGTTGGCCCAGTAAAGGACCGGCCACGCGTTCGGGTCGTGGTACAGGTTCCCCGCGATCGCGCTGAGGGTGTCCCCATCCCGAACGGTGTACTTGGCCGGCAGGCTGGCCGACGGCTTGCTTGCGGTCACCGGCTTTTGCGCCGCCGCCGACCGGATGGCCGCCAGCAGCTGGGCGCTGGAGACGCCCCGCTGGTGAGGGGCGGACGCGGCGTGGTGCGTGATCGTGCTCGCCGCCGCCGGTCCCGCGGTCACCTGCGCTGACAAAGCAATCGCCGCGGCCATCCCCAGCAGGGCGGGCGCGGCGGCGCTTGGCAGCCGGTTTGAAATACGAGATCGTACTGGTTTCTTACGTGGGCTGCCCAAAGGGCTCCTTCCCGCGAAGTTCGCGCTCACTCGGAAGGCTGGCGGGTACGCATGGGTCGCTCATCCCCGTCGCCTTCGGAGCGCCTGACATCACGGCAGCGTAAAGGCCATAGGGGCGAATGTGCAAAATATTGGGCAAAAGTCCTTTTACTTGCTAAAATCCCACCATCTCCGCACGCTGTAGGTCTCTGACCTGCACTTTTATCGCTGAGTAGGTGAACCGACACAGGAAAATTAATGCCGGCCAGCTGGCCCGCTCAGGGTCAATCTGGCACCCGAGGCACGCCAAACGCACGGGCACTCCGCGCCCCGGGAAGCGCTCAAAATGTGGCCCAAGATACGTCGGACCAATCGTTCACAGTGGTTACGGCGAACCACAGAGACACCTTGGCGACCCAAACGTCGGACCTTCGGTCATGAACGGAATGGCGCCCCCGCCACCCGGGCTGAAGTCCTGCTTAGATAAAAAGGTGGCGACCGTCACATGACCGTACTTTTCAAAAGCGTAGTCATGTGACTTGGCTCACTCCTGGCGGAATCAGGGTGCGAAGCCAGCCAGCTATAGCCTTCGGAAGGTGCCTCACTTTTCACTGGTCATCATCGGTTCTGGCTCCGGCAACGTCGTGGTGCCCAAGGACCCCGCCCAGGGGCCGGTCGCGCTGATCGAGTCCGGTGCCTTCGGCGGCACGTGCATCAATCGCGGCTGCATCCCCAGCAAGATGCTCATCTATACCGCCGACGTCGCGTCCCAGGTGCGCCACGCACCCGAGTTCGGGATCCAGGCACAGGTCACCGGGGTGGACTGGCCGGCCATCAGGGATCGGGTCTTTACCAAGACCGACGGGAAATCCGCGGCGGGCCGCCGCTTCCGGGCCGAGTCGGATGCGGTGACGCTAATCGAGGGACGGGCCCGCTTCACCGGCCCGCACGAACTGGCCATCGATGACGGCACCCGGCTCACCGCTGACCGGATCGTGCTGGCTACCGGGGCTCGTCCGGTGATCCCGCCTGCCATCGCCGAGTCCGGGGTTGACTATCACACCTCGGACACGGTGATGCGTCTCGATCGGCTGCCGTCCAGCATGGTCATCGTGGGCGGCGGCTACATCGCCGCCGAGTTCGCGCATCTGTTCTCGGCTCTGGGCGTCAGCGTCAGCATCGTCAATCAAGCCGGATCCCTGCTCGATGCCTTCGATCCCGAGGTCTCCGGCCGGTTCACCGAGCTGGCCAGCAAGCGCTGGGACGTCCGGCTGTCGGCCGAGGTCACCGGCGCGCGCCAGCGCGGCGACAAGATCGAGGTGGGAGTGAAGGACGGCCCGCCCGCCGTCGGCGAGCTGCTGCTGGTAGCGGCCGGCCGCACCCCTGACACCGCGGACCTGGACTTGGACCGGGCCGGTGTCCGGCTCCGCGAGGACGGCCGGATCGAGGTCGACGAGTACGGCCGGACGACGGCTGAGGGGATCTGGTCGCTGGGCGACGCGAGCACACCGTATCCGCTCAAGCACGTGGCCAACGCCGAGGCCCGAACCCTGGCCCACAACCTTGCCTTCCCCGATGACCTGCGCCCTTACCCGCACGACTGGGTACCGGCGGCGGTGTTCACCGAGCCGCAGATCGCCACCGTCGGCGCCCGCGAGCAGGACCTCAGTGCCGAGCGACCCTATGTGGCGGCGGTCAAGGAGTACGCGGACGTGGCGTACGGCTGGGCCATGCAAGATAGCGTCGGCTTCTGCAAGCTGTACGCCGACGCCGTGACCGGGACCCTGCTCGGGGCGCACATCGTGGGCAGCCAGGCTTCGCTGCTCATCCAGCCGCTGATACAGGCGGCTGCCGCCGGGCAGCGACTCGACGACCTGGCCCGGGCTCAGTACTGGATCCACCCGGCGCTCAGCGAGGTTGTGGAGAACGCCCTGCTCAAGCTCGCGCTAAATCCCGCACCACGCCCGGCCGGCTGACTTCTGCGAGACTATGCCGTGGACGAGAGCGGGTGGTGACAGATGGATCTGCAGCTCACTGGGCGGCGGGCGCTAGTGACCGGCGGGAGCCGCGGCATCGGAAAGGCCGTCGCGGCGGCGCTGCTGGCCGAGGGCGCCGAGGTGGCGATCGCGGCCCGCGACCCGAGCCGGCTGAACGAGGCCGCCGTCGACCTGGGTGCCGCCGCGGGACGGGCCGTGCCGGCCTTCCGAGTCGACACCGGCGACGACGCCTCGGTGCGGCAGTTGGCTGAAGCCGCGCTGGACCGGCTCGGCGGTGTCGACATCCTGGTCAACTGCGCCGCGCGGCCGGGCGGCCAGGCGCCGCCGCCGTCCCTGCCCGAGATCACCGGCGACGCGCTCTGGTCGGATGTGAACGTCAAGGTGATGGGCTACCTGCGGTGCGTCCAGGCGCTGGCGCCGGGCATGGTCGCGGCCGGGTGGGGCCGGATCATCAGCGTGAGCGGCCTGGCGGCTCTCAGCACCGGGTCGGTCATCGGTTCCATCCGCAACGTGGCCGTGTCGGCGCTGACCAAGAATCTGGCCGACGAACTGGGCCCGAGCGGTGTCAACGTGAATGCCGTCCACCCAGGACTGACCCGCACCGAGGCGACGCTGGGCGTTATCGCGGCCCAGGCGGCGGCGGCCGGAGTCGAGCCCGCCGAGATGGAACGACGGATGGCCGGTCGCAACCTCACCCGCACGTTCATCGATGCCAGCCAGGTAGCTGCCGTGATCGCTTTCCTGGCGTCGCCGCTGTCGGTCTCGATCAACGGTGAGTCGATCGCCTGCGGGGGCGGAACGCCAGGCGTCATCCGCTACTAGCGGTACCGGCGGCCCAACGCGACGCGGAACCGGTTCAGCGGGTCCAACGCGGAATAGGTTCGGTAGGCGCCGAGGCTTGTGAGCCTGAGCTCGATCCCCCGGGGGCCGGGCGGGAAAGTGAACTCTTCCGGCCGCCAGCGCCGGAAGTCACGGGCCATCTGGCTGAAGAAATCGCGCCGGCGGGACCGCGGCACCTTCGGCAGCGCGAAAGCGTAGTGCCGGATCGTGCGCTTGAACAAGGCCACCCGGACCGCCGCCGTGACGGGAACTGACACCACGGACCGTTCTGACAAGAAGTCAAATACGGCTCCGTACGAGGCGAAGATATCGAAATGCCGATCGCTGATGGTGCCCATGAAAGAGCCGGTTCGGCCCCGGCGGTACCGGTAGCAGACCTGGTCGAGGGCACCGATCCGAGAGGCGGTCAGCAGCGCGGCTATGGCCAGCGGCACTTCCTCGTAGATGCCAGGCCCGTAAGGCACACCGAGGCCGGATAGGAAGTCCTTGCGGAACACCTTGTTCCACATGGTCATCGTCACGTTGAGCAGCACCGGGCTATCCGCGAGGGTGGTGAGCTCCGGGGTGGAGAGGTCAGCCCCGCTCGGGGTGATAGTGCCGTCGGCATAGATGTTCTCGTAGTCGATGACCAGCAGATCAGGGCTCAGCCGGTCCAGCTGAGCAGCCACCGCGGCCAGGGCGCCATCGGCGAGCTCATCGTCGCCGTCCACGAACCAGAGGTACTCGCCGGTGGCTTCCTTCGCGCCGAGCTCACGGGCCCGGCC
>JBEKHI010000340.1:0-9195 GCA_050012355.1 Streptosporangiaceae bacterium
CTGGCGGCGGCCAGCATCACGGTCTGGATCGTGATGCAGGCGGTGGTCAACATCGGCGCGGTGATCGGGGTGCTCCCGATTACCGGTGTTCCGTTGCCGCTGGTGTCAGCCGGACTATCGTCGCTGCTGTCGACCATGATCGCGTTGGGCATACTCATGGCATTCGCCAGACGTGAGCCGGGCGCGGCGCAAGCTTTGGCCGCACGTGGCCCCGGCCTGGCGTCCCGCGGCCTAAGCTGGCTGGGTCTGGGAACTCGGCGTCGGGCCGACGGGCCAAGACGAACGTGAGGAGCTTGTGATGCGGGTTGTGCTTGCTGGCGGGGGGTCAGCTGGCCATATCGAGCCGGCCTTGGCGACGGCCGATGCCCTCAGGCGGCTGGATCCCGGGATCAGCGTGACCTGCCTCGGTACCGAACGCGGTCTTGAGACCCGGCTGGTTCCGATGCGCGGCTATGAGTTGATGCTGATACCGGCGGTGCCGCTTCCGCGTAGCGTCACACCGCAGTTGCTGACCGTCCCAGGCAGGCTAGCGGGCGCGATACACGCCGCTGGCGTCGTTCTGGAAAAAACTAATGCTGACGTGCTGGTGGGCTTCGGCGGGTACGTGGCGACTCCGGCTTATCTGGCCGCCCGGCGGCACAAGGTGCCGATCGTGGTGCACGAGGCCAACCCGGTGCCCGGGATCGCCAACCGGCTCGGCGCCCGGCTGACCACCCACGTCTTCACCGGTCACCCTAAAACCCAACTGCGCAACGGCCGGTACGTGGGCATCCCGATCCGGCAGCAGATCACCAGCCTGGACCGGTTCGCGCTGACGGACAAGGCCCGCGCGCATTTCGGGCTGCGCCCCGACCTGCCCGTTCTGCTGGTCACCGGCGGCTCGCAGGGCGCCCGCTCGCTGAACGAGGCGATCACCGGCGCGTTGATGTCGTTCCTGCAGTATGGCGTTCAGGTGCTGCACGTGATCGGCCCGCGCAACACCGCCCAGCGAGTGCCCCCGATGCCAACTCCGTACGTGGCGGTGCCGTATGTGGACCGGATGGACCTGGCCTACGCGGCGGCGGACTTCGCGCTGTGCCGCGCGGGCGGCATGACCTGCGCCGAGCTCACCGCGGTAGGCCTTCCCGCGGCGTACGTGCCGCTCCCGCACGGGAACGGCGAGCAACGGCTCAACGCCGAGCCGATCGTCGACCACGGCGGCGGCTTCCTGGTGGATGACGCCGAACTGAGCCCGGAATGGCTGGTCAGCCACGTGCTGCCGGTGTTGCGCAACATCGACCAGGTGGCCGCCATGTCGGAGGCCGCCGCGGCGCTCGGCCAGCGGGACGCCGACATCCGGCTGGCCCAGGCCATCATCGAAATCGTTCGGTCCCAGCGGGACGTCACCCCGCAGCTACAACAACCGCAGCAGGCCCCCGGCAGGCACGCGAGGTCATGACATGCCACTGGTAACACCCGTCGAGCCCGTCCCCCTCGATGAGCTGGGCCGGGTGCATTTCGCCGGTATCGGCGGCGCGGGGATGTCCGGCATCGCCAGGATCATGCTCGAGCGCGGTGTCGCCGTCTCGGGCAGCGACGCCGCCGCGTCCCCGATGCTCGACGCGCTGGCCGAGCTCGGTGCCGACGTGCACGTCGGCCACAGCGCCGACCACCTGGAGAAGGCCGACACGCTGGTGGTCTCCAGCGCGATCCGCGACGACAACCCCGAGCTGGTGGAGGCACACCGGCGTAACCTGCGCGTACTGCACCGCGCCGCCGCCCTCACCAGCGTCATGCTCGGCCGCCGGGTCATCGCGGTCGCCGGGACACACGGCAAGACCACCACGACCTCGATGATCACCACGGTGCTGCGCGAGGTCGGAACCGATCCCGGTTACGTGATCGGCGGCGTGCTCGCCGAGACGGGAACCGGCGCGGCCGACGGCACCGGCCGGGACTTCGTGGCCGAGGCAGACGAGAGCGACGGCTCCTTCCTGATGCTGTCACCGCACGCCGCGGTGATCACCAACATCGAGGCCGACCACCTGGACAACTGGGGGACCCCGGCGCATTACCGCGCGGCGTTCGGCGCGTTCGCGAGGCGAGTGGAGCCGGGCGGGCTCATCGTGCTGAACGCCGACGACCCCGGCACCACCGAGCTGGCCGCTGACCTGCGCGGGGCGTCGCTCCGGGTGCGCACCTACGGCGAGTCGCCGGACGCGGACTATCAGCTCAGCGACGTCGTACAGGACGGCATGCGAACCCAGCTCACCGTGACCGGGAACATCACGCCGTTCGGCGGCATCCAGGCCTCGCTGACCATCGGCGTCCCCGGCCGGCACAACGCGGCCAACGCGGCCGCCGCGTTCAGTACCGCGGTCGAGCTGGGCATCGCGCCGCAGCGCGTGGCGACGGCGCTTGGCCAGTACCGCGGCGCGGCCCGCCGGCTGGAGCCGAAGGGCGAGGCGGCCGGCGTCCGGGTGCTCGACAGCTACGCGCATCACCCGACCGAGCTGGACGCCGACCTGCGCGCCGCGCGGGGGGTCGCGGGCGACGGAAAGGTCATCGCGATCTTCCAGCCGCACCTGTTCAGCCGCACCCGGATCTTCGCCACCGAGCTGGCCGCCGCGCTGCGGCTCGCCGACGAGGTGTTCGTGCTCGACATCTACGCCGCGCGTGAGGACCCCGAGCCAGGCATCACGGGCGCGCTCATCGCCGATGCCGTCCCGGGCGCGCGTTTTATTCCGGCCATAACGGCGCTACCCCAGCTCATCGTCGCCCTGGCGGCACCCGGTGACGTGGTGCTCACGATGGGCGCCGGGGACGTCACCAAGCTAGGCCCCGTCCTGCTGAACGCGCTAGCGGATGGCTGAGACCCTCGGGGGCACGACGTCCCAGGAGGCGGCGCCGGACGAGCGGCCCCCGGCCCGCCGGGGCCGTAACCCCGGAAACAAGTGGCGGGCGATTTTCTTCGGGCTGGCCTCACTGGGGATCGTGGCGGGGGTGGCGTGGGCGCTGCTCGGGTCGCGGTTCCTCGTGGTCCGCTCGGTGCAGGTGACGGGAACCCAGACGGTGCCGGTCTCCGCGGTGATCGCCGCGGCGGATGTGCCGGACGGCACGCCGCTGCTGCGGGTGGACGCCCCGGCGGTGGAGCGCCGGGTCGAGTCGATCAGGGATGTGGCCTCGGCGACCGTCTCGAAGGCCTGGCCGGACAAGCTCGTGATCGCGATCAGGGAACGGACCCCGGCGGTCGCGGTCAAGATGTCCCGCGGTTACGACCTGATGGATCCGACCGGCGTGATCGTGCGGTGGTCGGCGGACAAGCCCGCGACGCTGCCGGAATACGTGACGTCGTTGCCCGGGAACGACCTGCGTGGCAACGCGGACCTGGCGGCGGCCGCGTCGGTGCTATCCGCGCTGCCGTCGTGGCTATCAGGATCGGTTGCTGAGGTTTCAGCGCCGGAGAGTGGGCAGGTCACGCTGTGGCTGCGAGACCACGTGACGATAGTCTGGGGAAGCGACAGCCGGAATCAGCAGAAATCCCAGGAGCTGCAGATTCTCATGAAGCAGGCACCCGCCAGCTATTACGACGTGAGTGCCGAGGGGACGGTGGTCACCAAGTGAGACCAGTTAATCTCGCACGGTGGAGGCGGGGGAAAATAGCAAAGATACGCTGGTCCGCACCCGCGTGGTTAGTTGACCCCGATGTCTTCCGACCCTACTGTCCGTATCAGCCGTCAGGATGGGAAAACTCTAAATCTCTACCTGAAGGTAAAACTAGCAGCGAAGCGCCTGCGCGTCAATCCGCCGGATCGTCGGCCTGGCGGGCAGACCCAGCAGCGAGCGGAAAGGGACCCTCCTCGTGGCAGCACCGCAGAACTATCTGGCGGTCATTAAGGTCGTCGGAATTGGCGGCGGTGGCGTTAATGCCGTCAACCGCATGATCGAAGAGGGACTCCGCGGCGTTGAGTTCATCGCGATCAACACTGACGCGCAAGCGCTGTTGATGAGCGACGCCGACGTCAAGCTCGACGTCGGGCGCGAACTAACTCGCGGGCTTGGCGCTGGCGCCAACCCGGATGTCGGCTGCAAGGCGGCCGAGGACCACCGCGAGGAGATCGAGGAGGTGCTCAAGGGCGCCGACATGGTCTTCGTCACCGCGGGGGAGGGCGGCGGTACCGGAACCGGCGGAGCGCCGGTCGTGGCGAGCGTCGCTCGCTCGCTCGGCGCGCTGACCATTGGTGTTGTGACCAGGCCGTTCGGGTTTGAGGGCAAGCGGCGGGCCATCCAGGCCGAGGCTGGCATCGAGCGGCTGCGCAGCGAAGTCGACACGCTGATCGTGATCCCTAACGACCGGCTGCTGACGATCTCCGACCGGCATGTATCGGTGCTTGACGCCTTCAAGGCGGCCGATCAAGTGCTGCTCTCCGGTGTTCAGGGCATTACCGACCTGATCACCACCCCGGGACTGATCAACCTTGACTTCGCGGACGTGAAATCGGTGATGTCCGGCGCGGGCTCCGCGCTGATGGGCATCGGCTCCTCGCGCGGCGACGACCGCGCGGTGGCGGCCGCCGAGATGGCGATCTCCTCCCCGCTGCTGGAAGCCTCCATCGACGGGGCACATGGCGTGCTGCTGTCCATTCAGGGCGGCTCGGATCTCGGGCTATTCGAGATCAATGAGGCCGCGCAACTGGTGTCTAATTCGGCGGCGGTCGACGCGAACATCATCTTTGGCGCGGTAATTGACGATGCGCTTGGCGACGAGGTGCGGGTGACGGTGATCGCCGCCGGCTTTGACGACACCCGGTCTGGCCGCAGTCCCGCGGCCAGCGCGGCCACCGGCCAGACCCTGCTCGGCGCGCCCGTCGGTGCCCCGACCGTGGTTCCCGGTTCGGTCATCAAGGAGTCCACTGGCTCCCTCGGCGCGGTTCCCTCGGCGAGCGGCTCGTTCAACGGTGCCCCGGCTTCGGGCGGCGACTACGGAACCGCAGCAGCCCAGGCCAGCGCCCCGGCTTCGATGCCGCTGGGCCCGGTGTACTCAGGGGATGACGCCAGCGAGCCGGATTCTTCGCTCGACGATGCCTCGGACGCCGTATCGACCGCGACCGACGCTGAGCCGGTGACGTCGGCCGATGCCAGCCCGACGAGCATCCACGACAGCCGGGCGGCCGCGCAGGAGGACAGCTGGCAGTCCCCGGCCGAGCGGACGGTCCCTGACAAGCCGTTCGAGGTGGCCTCCCGCCGTCGGCCGGTGGTGTTCGAAGAGGACGACGACCTGGATGTTCCCGACTTCCTCAAGTGACGTGGCAGTCCGGGGACACTGTGCCAGCCGACGATGACCGGCGAGCCGAACTGGCCGCCGGGCTAGAGTCCGTCCGTGACCGGATAAAGGCAGCGTGCGACGCTGCCGGACGCGACCCAGCCGAGATCACGCTGATCGCGATCACCAAGACCTGGCCGGCCTCCGACGTCCGGCTGTTGCACGGGCTCGGAGTCACCGACGTTGGCGAGAACCGGGACGCGGAGGCCGCGCCGAAGGCCGCCGCCTGCTCAGACCTCGACCTGACCTGGCATTTCGTCGGTCAGCTGCAGACCAACAAGTGCCGCAGCGTCGCCACCTACTCGTCGTTCGTCCACTCGGTGGACAGGAAGCGGCTGGTAACCGCGCTGGGGAGCGCGGCGCGGGCCGCCGGGCGTGTCGTGACCGGTTTGGTCCAGGTGTCATTCGACGATGATCCGGGCCGCGGCGGTGTCGCACCCGACGGCGTGCCGGATCTGGCCCGTGCGATCGACTCAGAAGAGGGACTGAGGCTGGGCGGCGTAATGGCCGTCGCGCCGCTAGGAAAGCCTGCGGAGCCGGCGTTCGAGGCGCTGCGGGAATGCGCGACCGCCGTTATGGAAATAAGGGGAGACGCGGGGATCATCTCGGCCGGGATGAGTGGCGATCTGGAGGCCGCGGTAGCGGCCGGCGCGACACACGTGCGAATTGGTACGGCGTTGCTCGGCAACAGAAGGCCCCGGGTCATGTAATGTCCGAGCGTGGGGCAAGTTCGATACGCGGCTACGCGTGATGTAGGCACGACGGAGGACTGACGGATGGCCAGCGCGGTGCGCAAGTTGGCGGTCTACCTCGGCCTCGTCGAGGATGATCGGCGCTATCACGAAAAGTATGACTCATACGCCGAGTACGAGGACTACGAGACTGAGGCCGGGCCGGTCGACGAGGAGCGGGACGAGTATGCCTCCTACCCGCCCGCGGTGCGCCGCCCTGACTCCGTGGTCCCGCCCGTACCATACAGCCCACCGGCCCCTGTTGCCCCGCAGACGGCCGATCTGGCCCGGATCACTACATTGCACCCGCGAACCTACAATGAGGCTCGTACGATTGGTGAGCACTTCCGTGAGGGCATTCCGGTGATCATGAACCTGACCGAGATGGTCGACAGCGACGCGCGGCGTCTTGTCGACTTCGCGGCGGGCCTGATCTTCGGGCTGCGCGGGTCCATCGACAAGGTCACCAACAAGGTGTTCCTGCTGTCACCGGCGAACGTCGAGGTGACGGCCGAGGACAAGGCCCGTATCGCGGAACGAGACTTCTTCAACCAGAGCTAGAGTGCGGGCAGTGATCTTGCTATGACGAGCAGCGACGTGGACGGGACAATGTGATGGATATCCTGAAAATCGTCCTGACCTACCTGCTGACGATCTACCTCGTTCTGTTGATCGGGCGCATGATCTTCAGCTGGATACAGGCTTTCGCGCGATCCTGGCACCCGACGGGCATCGTCCTGGTGATCGCCGAAGCCATCTTTACGGCGACGGATCCGCCACTGAAATTCCTACGTCGCTACATCCCGACGTTCCGTCTAGGTACAGTAGCCTTGGACCTCAGCTTCATGGTGCTGTTCATAGTGGTACTGATTTTGCTAGATGTGGTCGTGCCGCGGCTCTGATACGAGTACCGTGCTGAGGAACCACAGTCCAAGCGCGCCGAGGAGACGACGACATGCCGCTGACGCCCGCGGATGTGCGGAATAAGCAGTTCAGTACGACCAGGCTCCGGCCCGGCTACGACGAGGAAGAGGTTGACGCCTTCCTCGACGAAGTTGAGGCTGAACTCGATCGGCTGATCCAGGAGAACGAAGAGCTCCGGGCCAAGCTGACCGAGGTCCTTCGCGGTGGCGGGGGAGGTAAACCGGGCATTCCGGCGCTGACGTCCCCGCTGAGCGACGCCAAGCAGGACATGATGTCGCCCGAGCCTCCGCAGGAGCGCCGGCAGCCCGAGCCCATGATGATGGGGGGCATGCACCCGGTCGAGGACAACATGGACACGGCCGCTCGCGTGCTTTCCCTTGCGCAGCAGACCGCCGACCAGGCGATCGCGGACGCGCGCCGGGAGGCCGACGAGACGCTCGGCCGGGCCCGCCGCGAGGCCGACGAGACGCTCACCAAGGCTCGCCGCCAGGCGGAGCAGATCACCGGCGACGCCAGGGCGCGCGCCGAATCGCTGGAGCGGGATGCCCAGGAGCGGCACCGCCAGGCGATGGGCTCCCTGGTCCAGCAGCGTGAGGAGCTTGAGCGCCGGGTTGATGACCTGCGCGCGTTCGAGCGTGAGTACCGCAGCCGGCTCAAGGCCTACCTCGAGGGTCAGCTTCGTGACCTGGAGGCCGGTGTCACCGACACCGGGGCGTTCCCGGCGGTCAGCTCCGGCGGGAGTTCACAGCAGCCCGCGTTGCCGGCCGGGATTGGCAGCGGCCAGGCTCCTGCGGTGCGTAGCGGTGCGTCCTCGCCGACCGGCCAGTATGCCGTTCCCGAGGTCGTGCAGCACGGTGCTGGCGGTTTCCGCGGCGACGACCGCCGTTAGTTCCCTGAGGCGAGAGCCCGAGCGTGATACGGTTCAGCGCCGCGCTGGTAGTCATCGCGCTCGGCATACTCGCGGCCGGGGTGGCCACGAGCAAGCTGATGCTTGTCTACGTGGCCATCGGGGTGAGCGCACTCTCGCTGGTGTGCTTCGTCATCGGAGTGATCCTCAAACGGGGTGAGCTGTTCGGGGCACCGGCGCGTTTGGCACCGAGCAGCGGTTTCGTGGCGACGGGCGAGCGGTTCGCTCCAGCCGATGAGTATGTCGGCGCGGACCGGTTCGCCGGCCACGAGGCACAACGACCGCCCGCCCGCCAGCAAGCCGCTCGTCCGGCGGCCACGGCGTCGCGAGGGGCGCATAGCGCTCCGCGCCGCCAGTCCCGTCCGGAGGCTGACTCTCCGGCGTTTGGCGTCCCGTTGGCTTACAGCGGCCAGGGCCGCGACAGCGGGCGGGAACAGCCACGTGGCCCACGTCACCAGGCCGACTCGGGCCGGCCACCGCGCTCGTCGGGTCCGTTGGGTGCGCAGGGCGCGCCGGGTTCGCCGGGTGACCGGCAGGCCCCGCCGCGGCGCCAGGAGACCGGCCCGCAGGAGCGTCCTCCAATGGAATGGCCGCCGCCGGAGCGTTCTCCGCAGGAACGGCCTCCGCAAGAATGGTCGCAGCCCGGCGGGGTGCAGCACGGCACCGCCGCGGCGGATGGCTCGGCCCGGCCCGGATCCTACGGCGCTGGTTCGCCGCCAGCCGCCCAGGTCCCGCCCGCCTACAAAGAACCATCGCTGGTGCGCCCCTGGGTCGACCAGCCATCCGCCCGTCCGCCGCGTCCCGCCCCCGGCCAGCGTCCGGAGTGGTCCGAGCGGCTGGACCGGTCTGACCGGCCCGGCGCCCGCCCGGAACCCCCGCGTCCCGAGCCCGCGTACACAGAGCCGCCGCGCCCCGAGCCCGCCTACATAGACCCCTTCCCCCCGGAGCCGGCGTACACGGAGCCGCCACGTCCGCAGCCCTTCCGTCCCGAGCCCTCGCGCCCGGAACCACCGCGGTTCGAGCCGCCGCGCCCGGAACCCGCGTACACGGACCCCTTCTCCCCGGAGCCGCCGCGCCCGGAACCTGCGTACTCGGAACCCGCGTACTCGGAACCCCCGCGCCCCGAGGGCTCGCGTTCCGAGGCCGCGCCGCCTGAGGAACCTGCGGCGTTCTGGGGTGGTTCGACCGCTTCATCGCGTTCGGGGGCAGCGGACATCCCGCCACCGGTCGCGCCGATCTATCCGGATCGCGACAAGCCGCGTGAATCGGATGCTTCCGCCGAGGAACCAACGCCCGCCCTCCTCGAACCAGCCGACGATCCTGTCTGGTTC
>JBEKHI010000341.1:0-9190 GCA_050012355.1 Streptosporangiaceae bacterium
GGCGAGCGCCAGCACGACGAAGAAGACGATGATGGCCAGGCCGGCCACAGCGGCCTTCCGCTCGGTGAGTACCCGGCGGAGCAGGCCGGCGCGTGACCGGACCGGGCCCTGTATGCCCGTGAGGCCGGGCTCGGTGATCATGCTCATGCGGTGCTCATTCGGTGATCCTCGGATCGAGCCTGAAGTAGGCGAGGTCCGCGATGAAGTTCAGCAGCACGACGGCCACGGCCAGGATCAGGAAACCGCCCTGCAGCATCGGGTAGTCACGCTGGTTGATCGCGTTCCACAGTGCCCATCCGATACCTGGCCAGGAGAAGATGAACTCGATGAGGATGGCCCCGGCCACGATCCAGCCCAGGGACAGCGCCACGATGGTCACGATGGGCAGCAGCGCGTTGCGCAGTACGTGCCGGGAGATGATCTTCCAGTCGCTCAGGCCCTTGGCCCGCGCGGTGAGCACGTAGTCCTCGCCCATCGTCTCCAGCATGGAGGACCGCATGATCAGGGTGAACTCGCCGTAGAGCGTCAGCACCAAGGTGAGCGCGGGAAGGATCATGTGCAGGCCGATGTCCTCCAGGTGCGTCAGGACGCTCTGCGTCCCGAACACGCTGATGTACGGGTTCTCCATTCCCGAGGTGGGCAGCAGCCCGCCGAACAGGATCAGCAGCATCAGGCCGAGGAATTGCGTCGGGAAGGCGTAGAACGCGACGGCCAAATTGGTGGTCAGGTGGTCAGCGGCGGATCCGCGGCGCCACGCCGACAAGATCCCGGTCGCGATCCCGACGACGATCGCGCCCACGGTCCCGACCGTCACCATCGGGATGGTGTTCTCCAGCGCGGTCACCAGCAGCGAGGACACCGGCTGCTGGTAGGCAAACGAGATGCCCATATTCCCGTGCGCCAGCTCCCGCAGGTAGAGCACGTACTGCTCCCATTTTGGCTTGTCGAGGCCGAACTCCACGGTCAGCGCGTGCCGGAGCTGCGGCGTGGCATGCGGAACCCGCGCTAGGTCGCTGACCGCGTTACCGGGCAGCACGCGGAACAGGAAGAAATTGAGGCTGATCGCGATGAAGATCGTCAGCAGGGCGAACCCGGCCCGCTTGATCACGTAGTCTGCGCCGCGCATGTCTACCCGGATCCTTGTCTGGCGGACGTTCGCCTGCCGGTCACGATTCGTGCGCCTGGAGCAGTGTCTGCGTGGACAGCGAGTTCACCGAGCCCATGACGGGTGAAGGGACGAAGCCCGTCCACTTCTTGCTGTGCGCCTCAATGACATCCGGATAATCGAGGATGATGTAGGGCCGGGCGTTATAGATCCACTGCTGCATCTTCCAGATGAGCCCCTGCCGCTGCGACTGGACGGTGAGCGTGCTCTGCTCCTGGTACATCTGGTCATAGGCGGCGTTGCAGTAGCCAGAGTCGCTGTTATTGCCTAGCTGCGCGCAGGTCAGCATCGAGAGCATGAAGTCCGGGTCGACCGGCGGAACCCAGTCCCACATCGCCATGTCGAAGGTCTCGTACTTGTTGTCCGGGGCGGAGATCGCATTGAAGGCGGCGCTGTCGTCCATGTTCTGCTGGCTGATCTGGATGCCTATCTTCCTAAAGTCGGCCTGCAGGATCTGGAACGTACGGTCCCCCGTACCTAGTTCGTCCGACGGGAAGATGACGTTGTAAGCCATCGGATGACCGTCGGCGATCCGGATCCCGTTCGGCCCCATCTTGTAGCCGGCCTTGTTCAGCAGCTGGTTGGCCTTGGCCAGGTTGAACCCGGCCGGCTGGACCGCGCTGTCGTGCCAGATCCCGTCCGCCGGGGAGATGATCGTGCTGCCGGGGCTGGCGTAGCCGAGCCAGGCCGTCTTGACGATCTGCTGGCGGTCGGTCGCGTACTCCAGCGCCTGGCGCACCAGGGGATTGAGGAGCTCGCGGTGTGTCGTCTTCTTCGGGTTCGTGTTGATGATGAAGGTCTTCATGGAGAGCGACGGCTGGGTGGTGACGACGAATCCCGAGCGCTTGAGGTCGGCTACGGCGGTGGGCGGCGTGTATTCGCCGATGAAGTCCACCTGGTCGGTCTTGAGCGCCTCGATCATCGCGTCATCGTTGCCGAAGAACTGCAGCCCGAATCCGTCGATGTGCGGCTTGGGCCCGTACCAGTCCGGGTTCCGCTTGAACAGGGCAATCTGGTTGGGAATGTACTTCACCAGCTCGAACGGGCCGCCGGAGACCACGGGCTGATTGTCAACCGGAACATTCAGGAAGGTTGTGATACCCGCTCCGTTGCCGGTGAAGTACTGTCCCCAGACCTGGCGGGGCAGGATGGACAGCCCCTGCATCTGGGCCAGCACGTTCGCCACTGGGACCTTGTAGTGGACGACGAGGGTGTCCGGTCCCCGCGTCGTCGCGCCCGTCACGTGCGCCAGCACGCCGGCCGAGTTCGCGGTCGGCCCGTTGTCGTACTTGAGGGTGGAGTTGATCGTCCACGCCGCGTCCGCCGCGGTCAGCGGGCGCCCGTCCGACCACCGGGCATGCGGGCGTGTGTGGAACGTCCAGGTGAGGCCGTTAGCGGAATGCTGCCAGCTGGTGGCGAAGTCGGCGACGAGGCTCAGCTTCGAGTTGTACTGGACCAGCTGCGGGTAGATGTACTCGAACGCGACGTAGGAGTAATCCGACTGCGCGACGAACGGGTTCATCGAGTCGATCGGATAGCTGGTCCCGATCCGGAGGACCCCGCCTTCCGACGCCGCTACGCCTGCCGAGCCCAGCGCAGCGGTACATGCCGCGAGCAGCGTCGTCACCCCTATCAGTCCAGCCGCTGCCGCAGCGAGCCGAAAGCGGCGGCTCATCGCGGGATCCTCTCGATCCAGTGCAGGATGGCGCGTGTCGGGGAGCCGGTGGCACCCTCCGGCCAGCAGTCCGTGGCCTGTTCGAGGTAGGCCGTCGAGCCGCTGTCGATGTGCGCCCAGGGCACGGTGCCGACGAACTCGCTGAGGTACAGGCCCGCCAGCAGGGTGCTGTCCGGTACGCCCTTGGGCGTATTGCGGATATCGGCAACCGGGGATTCCAGGTAGCGGCGGTAGGCAGCCGGCATGGGTAGCTGCCAGCCCGGGTCCCCCGCGTCCGATCCGGCGGCCAGGAGCGCGTCTACCAGGGCCTGGTCATTGCCCATCACGGCGAAGAGGCTGTCTCCGAGACCCGCCGCGTCGGTAAGCGTGGCGACGTCGATAAGGGCGGCAGGCTTTCGCTCGGCGAGGTAGGCCAGTGTGTCGGCGACGACCAGCCGCCCCTCGCAGTCGGTGTCCAGCACCTCCGATGTCCGGCCGCCGCGGTGCGTGATCACGTCCCCTGGCCGGAGCGCGGACCCGCCGGGCATGTTCTCCGCGAACGGCAGCACCGCGTCCAGGTTCACCGCCAGGTTCAGCTCGGCGGCGGCGCGCATAGCCGCCATGATGGCCGCGGCGCCGGCCATGTCGGACTTCATCCACTCGATCTCCGAGGTCCGCTTGAGCGACAGCCCGCCAGAGTCAAAGGTGATGCCCTTGCCGGTCAGGCCGAAAACCGGATCGTCTCCGCCGCCGCCGCGGTAGGACAGCTCGACGAGCCTCGGCTCGCTGGCGCTGCCCTGGCCGACTCCCAGGATCCCGCCGAATCCGCCGCGCGCCAGCTCGGCGGCGTCCAGCACCGAGCAGGACAGCCCGCATGCCGCGGCTAGCCGCCGCGCCTCGTCCGCGAGGTCGGCCGGCGTCGCGTCGGCGGCCGGCGTCGTCACCAGGTCGCGCGCCCAGTTGGTCACGCGGCCGAGCAGCTCACCGCGGCGCAGGCCTGCCGCTGCCGGTGCCTGGACGGACGGGTCGGCCAGCACGCTCACCGTGGTCAGCGCGGGCGGGCACCGCGAAAACTCGTCGAGCGGGTAGCGCTTGTAACGGCCGAACCGGTAGCCGCCGAGCAGCAGCCCTTCGGCGAACGCGCTGGCGGCCGCCAGCCAGGCGCTGTCTTCGGTGCTCCGCGCACCGGCGGCCGCGGCCGGCAGAGTGGTCGCGATGGAAGCGGCCGAGCTCATCTGGCGGGCGGCCATCATCGCTGCCTGGCGGATCTCGGCCGGGCCGGCCTCGGCCTCCGGGCCGAGCCCGATCAGCATCACGCGCGCGGCCGCGATGCGGCCGAGGCTCAGCGTCTCGAAGGTCTCGCCTAGCCGCCCGCGGAACTCACGCCCGGCAAACTGGCGGCCGTCCAGCACCCCGGCGAAACTGATCTCGAGTGCGTGGCTCACTTCCGCGACTCCGGGCCCGCTGGGGACCGGAGCCGTGTCGCCGTCGGCGGGGGCCGAGAAACACGGCAAGACCAGCAGGTCAGCCTGGGCATACGCCGGGGCAGCCAGCGACACTTCAAGTGTGACGGACGACATGTCGGCAGTATTATGGATTTTTGGTTCCACCACAAGACCTATTTGCTGATTGGGTGTGTTGCGGTAACGTCCTGTTCGCCGGGTCCTGACGAAGGGAATGGTTTTGAACACACATGCCACCCCGGGAGGCCACGGGGCGGCTGCCCCTGACCCGCGCGCCGACGCCGAGGCCACTGCTCATGGGGTCCAGACGCCCCACGCGCTGCGTGAGCCACTGCGAATCCCGACGGCCGTGGATGAGATAACCGACCGGCTGCTGACCGCTATCGCTATCGGCGAGTTGCTGCCGGGCTCACGGCTGCCTCCGGAACGGGAGATGGCCGCGATGCTGAAGGTCGGGCGGAACACCATCCGTGAGGCCGTCACCCGGCTAGTGGCTATGGGGATCATCGAGATCCGGCGCGGGCGGACTGGCGGAGCCGTGGTCACCACCAGCTGGAGTGAAGCATCCGCGCATGCCGTTCAGCGTACGCTCCGGCCGCTGCGTGGTGAGCTGGAGGAACTGTTCGACTTCTGCGCGCTGATCGAGGCTACGGTGGCCAGGGCCGCTGCCGAGCGGCGCACTGACGACGACATCCGCGCCATCTCAGAAGCGCTGGCTGCCTTCATGGCGGCGCCTGACCATGCAGAGGAGCAGGCAACCGACCACGTGTTCCACCGCGCGATCATGGACGCCGCAGGCAATCCGCAGCTGGCTGCGCTCAACCGCGACCTCATCACCCGGATCAGCCTCGGGTTCCCGCTCGAGCCTTGGCGCGACCCGGATCTCGGCGGCGATGGCAGCCAGCGCGCCCGGGCTGAGCACACCGCGCTCGCCCAGGCAATCACGCGCGGCGATGTCGAGGAAGCAGGCCACATCGCCCGCCGGCACTCCTACATCAGCGCGGAGATCATCCAGCAGACCATGGACCGGGCCGACCGCACGGCACCAGGCTCGTTATGGCGCTTCCTTGCGGCTAGGTGGCCTGACGCCGCGGGCAGGTGCTGATCATCTGGGGTGGCCACTAGGCCGCAAGCTGCGGGCCGACAATCGAATAGGTAGAAAATCTAGGTCGAGCGAAACCATGTCGGCTACTGGAGGCTGCTGCTCGAGAATGCACTGGCGGGTCTCCTCGCGCCTGACTAGGGCTTGCCGGCGGACCTGCCGAGCGGACATGAGCATGCCGCTACCCGCGTCCGAGGGGTTGGCGCGGGGCCCTCTGCCTGGTGCGTCGGCGAGAGTCGTCGAAGAACTCGTTAGACCGGATGTTCAACACCCCGTATAGAGATGTTGAAGGCCCTGAATAAAGACCTTTAACATCTCGATCTGTTACACTATGACATATGGAGATCACTGACGAGACGATCGATCTGCTGCTCGGCGCGCTGGCCGATCAGTTGCAGGCGCTCGGCAGTCAGGTTGAGATCGTGGTCATAGGGGGTTCCGCGCTGACCGCCCTTGGTCTCGTCAAGCGTGCGACCAGGGACGTGGATCTCCTGGCGGTCGCCGTCAACGGCGAACTGTGCCCTGCCCAACCGTTGCCAGAAGCGCTCCTGTCCGCACGAGCGGCTGTCGCTGCGGACTTCGGCTTGGATGAGGACTGGCTGAACGCAGGGCCAACGGATCTGCTCAGATGGGGGTTGCCTGAGGCCCTCATGAGCCGCGTCGTGACCAGGTCCTATGGGAAAACCCTGATCGTCCACTTCGCTGGCCGCCTCGACCAGATTCACTTCAAGTTGTACGCCATGGTTGACCAGGGAGGGGGTCGTCATGAGACAGATCTCCGTGCACTCACTCCGACCCGGGATGAACTCGTCGCGGCCGCGCGCTGGTCGATAACGCAAGATCCATCACCCGGGTACAGATCGGTCCTGGCGGACGCTCTCTATGTCCTGGGGGTAGACAATGCAGATCTCGGAGATTAGAAGCACGGTCAGCAAGGGACTGCTCGACTTCGCCTGGCGTCAGTGGGCACAGATAGGCGTCTCATCGACCCTCGCGGGAGCCGACAAGTGGGCAGTCGACCCCGAGGCGCTCATACTTTTCACTATCGGGATCGGCCGCCGAGACCCTCGGCTGTTCGATGAGATGCTCGACTGGATGGCGTTCAACCACGAACTCCTGTCCATGCAACGACTGCGAAACCTGGCTGCCAGGTTCCCCGTGCCTGCTGGCCTGGTCGCCGCTGTTACCGCATGGACCCGGCAGCCTTCGACCGCGAACGTGCTCGCCAGCAAGCAACCCGGCCCAGTACAAGTCGCCATGCCTGTCTTCAGCCCGGATGTCCTGGCATTCGTCTCGCAGCCGGATCCGGTCTTCGCTGGATACGGCTTCATCCGCCCTCCTGCGGCAAGGACGGGCAAGTCACACGAGCCGAATCCGGCTCTTCCAGTTAACCTGCCCTTCCGGCTCCGCCAACTGTTCGGGCCAGGCGGCCGCTCTGAGGCGATGCGAGTGCTGCTTACTTATCGAGACGGGCCACTCGATGCTGCCCGGATCGCCGACGAAGCAGGATTCGCCAAAAGGAACATCAGCGACGTCCTGACTTCCCTCACCAACTCCGGGGTTATCAGAGCCACTTGGGCAGGCAACGAACGCCACTTCACCGCGTATCGGAAGAGATGGGCATTGCTCCTTGACCTCGCAGGGCCCGCGGACCTGCCGTCGTTCGTGTCATGGGTCCACCTACTACCTGCGGTACTGGAGATCAGTGTGTGGCTAGACGAAGAGACCGACACTGCGGAGTCCGAGTATCTGATCGCCAGCCAGGCCCGTAAACTGATGAACCGCCTCAGCCGCGATCTTGAGGCCGCAGACATTGACATCCAATACTCGCAGCCAGCCCACGGCGCTGATTACCTATCAGTATTCGCCCAAATCAGCAATGCTCTTCTCGTCCGGCTGAGGGCAGCCCAGTAGCGCCGAATGGCCGATAAGAGCGGGCGACGGTAATCGAAACCGCGTGACTAGCTTGGAAGGCTCTTGCTGCGGGCCGTCTGAGCTGTGTTGTTGCAGGTAGACGGCGTGTCAGGGTGTCCGTGAGTGACCGTGGATCACCGCGGTTCGCTGTCCGATCGGGCACGCCGTCTTGACCTGCTCACGAGTGTCTCGTGGAAGAACGACGGTTAGAAACCCGTGGATAGTGAAGGTATGGGCATGCAACTGACCTGTGATTCCTTACGCGGAGCTTGCTGCGTCAACCTAGAACCGAGGCAGCGCGTCTTGTCCGTAGGGACTAACGAAGGGGTGGCTTCATCATCGGGTTTGCGATCCGAGGTGTAGGCGTCGTTCGGATATTAGTTGTAGATTATCCCGAAAAGTGAAAAAAATCCTTGAGGCTTCGGCCAACCAAACTGCAACTTCAGGGTGATCTGCTTAAAGGGTATCCTCAGTGATAAAAAGAGGGGCGAAAAGCTATGAGTGAAATCCTGCGAGCCAAAGGCCAGAATGGCCAGATTGAGTTCGACGGGCGAAACGTCACCATCAAGCGCGGAGGCTTCTACGGCACGATGACGGTCGGGCGTGGAGACAAGGTGATCCCGGTCCAGTCAATCACCGGAGTCCGGTACCGCAAGGCCAGCCTGGGCGGGACGGTCCGAGGGTTCATCGAGTTCACCGTTCCTGGCGCGACGGAGCGGCGCACTCGGGCAGGGCGCCAGGCAGTAGACGAGATACACAACGAAAATGCCGTGGTCATCTTGCGACCGAAGCACAACCCAGATTTCGAGACCATCCGTGACGCCGTTCTAGCTGCGATAGAGCACAGCAACACCTCGACTGAACCACCAGCAGACGACGCCAGCACTGCGCTACGGAAACTGGTCGATCTGCACGATTCCGGCTTGCTAAGCGATGACGAGTTCACAGCCAAGCGTGCTGAGATTATCAAGCGGATCTGATGGGGTTACTGAGGCCTGGTGCGGTCGTCGCTGGGTTATGAGCAGTACGACGTACGTCTTCGGCGTCTCCCCGGTCCCGGCGCGTCTCTGTTGACCTGGGCTTGGTCCTGGTGGTCGTCGCCGGTCTCGCGGGCTGTTTCACCTCGTCTCGCCGAGTCTCGTTAGCAATTCCGTTAGCAGAACAGGCCGTTGACCAGGGCGAACGCACCGGTTCCGTTAGCGCAACCGCCCGCACCTCTCCCGGCTGGTCATCCCGTCACCGTCGGCCCACCCTCTGGGAAGCGGGCCAAGCCGCGAGGGTCGAGGTGGAGCGCCCCACTGGACGAACGACCTCGACCCCCGCTGCTTGACCCGCTCGGCTCGTCCTGGGCCGATGGTGACGGGATGACCAGGCATCACCCACCCAGCCACACGAGCGCGTGCGATCGTCCATCCTGGAGCCCGAGGTACCCCGCCGGAGGCAAGAACGAGCCGATGGCAAGCTGGCCGGGCTGAACGTACGATCGAGCCCGTGAAACCGCGGCTGATACTGATGTGCGGACTACCAGGGTCCGGCAAGACGACTCTGGCGCACAGACTGGCTGACGAGATTCCGGCCATACGGCTGTGCACTGATGACTGGCATGCCGCCCTCAAAGTAAGTTTCTCCGATGAGATGTTTCACGATCTGCTTGAAGATCAGCTGTGGGTTCTTGCCCAAGACCTGATCAGGCAGGGGCAGAGCATCATCTTCGAAAAGGGCCTGTGGCTGCGAAGTGAGCGGGATGAGAAGAGGCACGAAGCACGGGAGCTTGGCGTAGACATCGAGTTGCACTATTTCGACGTACCAGTAGACGAGCTGGCAAGCAGGCTTGAGCGGCGCAACGCAGGAGACAGCCCCAACGCGTTCCCCGTCGCCAGAGAAGAGCTAGA